>CALHCI010000052.1 GCA_937931165.1 uncultured Granulosicoccaceae bacterium | reverse complement strand
AAGAACCCGCAGCCAATTGCTTCTTTTGGTGTCAGCAGTAAAAAAAGTATTAGAAGTATTGGACCAAAAATCATCACCAGATTAAGTTTATCTGCGCGTGACAGGATCATGTCTTCGGTGACTTCGCCAATGGCTTCTATGCCTTGTTTACGAGACTGAAAAATCGCTGATAAGAACATACAAAAAAAGTACGCAACGGCTGGAATGGCTGCGGCAATAATCACTTCACGGTAAGGCACGGCAGTAAGGGCTGCGAGTACAAAGGCGGCAACGCCCATGACGGGCGGCATGATAGAACCGCCGGAAGAGGCGGCTGCTTCCATGCCTCCTGCAAATACTTTGGAAAAGCCGCGTTTGATCATCATGGGGATAGTCAGCACGCCAGTCGACAGCACGTTAACCACCGGGCCTCCGGAGATGGTGCCGAACAATGCGGACGACACAATAGCAGCGTGCGCCGGGCCGCCGCGAAGTTTACGTGTCCATAGAAATGCCAGTTTGATCAGTGATCGTCCGCCCGCAGAAGCGCCAAACAAACCACCCAGTACAATGTAGGGAAACACGGTATTAAGAATAATATCCATAAACCTGCCGAGCAGGCCGGAAGAGTTGTTCACCAGCGCATCGTGCAGACGCGGCCTGCCATCAGACAGCAATCGGGGTTCTCCGCCGAGTTTGGTCATCAGGTATTTGTTGATATCGTCCGGGCCATGGAAGTACCAGACCATAACAGTGGCTACGGTATATACCGCTACAGCAATCGCAACCAGTACCAGTGGCAGACCCCAGACTTTAACGTTGTAGGCAAGAAAGATAATGACTGAAGCAAAGATAATGGCCGCTAACCATGCACCGGTTGTATTGATGCATTGCGGATCATCAACCGAGTCGGGAACCGGTAACCCGAAGTCTTCTGCAAAAGCACGCTCTTCGGCAAGGCTTTTGGCAATAAGTTCGGCGCGTTCGCCGGTAATTTGGTCAACCAGGCAAACTGCTTCAATCTCTATCATGTAAGTCAGTGATATTGCGATTGCCGCAAATACCAGTGCAAAGTCGAGCGCTAATCCCAGCCCTCTGAGAAAGCCCGAGCTGTCTGTCAGTTGTCGCCACAGCGAATGCTTCAGTGCGACAATAATCATCATCACGGCAAAAGTGATCGGGTAGAAGATCTCGTACGGATACTTGCGAATGGTGAAATCTTTGAAGCCAAGGAACCCTTCGAATGCCTTATCGACACCGGGTATACCCGGCATAGCGTTCAGCAACCCGACAATCACCAGCGCCAGGGCAAGCCAGTAGACAATGCGTTGACCGGTGTCGGAGCGTGCGGGCGGGTTGATTGGTTCTTCTGACATGGTTCGTCCGTCAGTGATCAGAGTGCTAAACAATAGACCGCCTAATCAGAAACTGGCAAAAAAAAGGTCGCCCTGTAGTGTTTCGGGCGACCTCATGTTTAATGCTGTTGATTAAACGATATTAACTAACCGGTTATATCTACCCGGTTTTCTGATGCGTGATCAGGGCTTGGCACAGTCTTCAATGGTGTAGCCTGCTTCTTCCCACGCGGCGACCGCACCGGCGTGATACTTAAGCGGGTTGGCACCACACATGCCGGAACGAACCACATCGACTTCACCGTAACCTGCATAACGGGCGAAAGGTGCCTTGGCCTTGAGTTGATCGAGGGTGTCTATGTGTGCTTTGGTGAGTGCCTTGGCGAGTTCAAAAGGCATGTCCTTGTTGACGATGTCTCCGCCGATGGTTGCTAAACCACGGAAGGTGCCGTCTTCAGTGACCAGTGTCACGCCGCTTTCACCAAGTGTCGCTTTTGAAGCGTCCAGCGTGAACGGTGCGCTGCCTGGTGCCTTCAGGTATTTTTGAAACCCTTCTGACTCCCATTTGTCTTTTGGCGTTGACCAGACAGTCATGTTGCCTGAGGCAAGGGCCTGTGTGATGCGACTGTCCGGAAACAGAATAGGCAGCACAACCGCATCGGCGGAACCGTCAGTGATGGTTTTAACCGCTTGTCCCCAATTGACCTGCACGCCCTTGTAGCCTTCACCCTCTTTAAGGCCGGTAGCAAGCTGAATAATTGATCGTGCATTGGTTAATGCAGCGCCGCGTGGCGGGCCGTTGTAGATGGTTCTGCCTTCGAGATCGTCCCAGCCGCCAAGGCCTTTTGAGTCATAGGCATACATCGCAAAGATGCCCAGCGTAACCGGGTACAGCGCGCGAAGATTCCCAGCCAGTTCTGCGCCTTTTTCCTCGCCCAGCTTCGAGTAAGGACCGCGGCCCTTGGATAACAGAAACGGCAGAATGTATGGTGTGCCGGCAATATCGGTCTTGCCTTCGGCAACGTTCTGAATAGAATTGGTCAGGGTTTGCCCATCGGCGACCTGAATGTTGGCGATGCCTGCTTCAGAGGCAGCTTCGGCCAGATGTGCCATTGACAGGTGAATAGATCCACCCGGGGAAGCAGTCTCTGCGGTGAGGTTTTCTGCGGCATTGACAGCACAGGTCAGTGTCCCTGCAATTGCCAGTGTCAGTAGTTTTTTCAATGGTTTCATTTGGACTGTCCTCCTACTATTAGTGGTACTAGTTTCCGCTATTTGGCCTGATTAGTCGAGACGAGGCGCGTCTGGCTGTCGTTTTTGTAGTGATGGCACTATAAGCCAAGGGCGCGAAAGCGAAACTGGTGCGTCAACCAACCTGAGACACTGCCTTGTGCAAGGCACCTGATTGTTGAGTGCCGTTGCCTGAGCTGTTTGCCTGAGCTGTTTGCTTAAGCCGCTGCCTAAAGAGACTACCTGTAGAGAACAAACCCTATGAGCGCCAAACCCAATATTCTGATTTTGATGGTAGATCAGCTAAACGGTACGTTTTTTCCGGATGGCCCGGCTGACTGGCTGCACGCGCCAAATCTGAAAGCACTGGCGGAACGGTCGACCCGATTTCAGAACACGTACACGGCGTCACCTTTGTGTGCACCGGGGCGTGCCAGTTTTATGTCCGGCCAGCTACCTTCCAGAACGCGGGTCTACGACAACGCGGCAGAGTTCTCTTCCGATATTCCCACCTACGCACATCACTTGAGGCGCGCTGGTTACTACACCTGTCTTTCTGGAAAAATGCACTTTGTCGGCCCTGATCAGATGCACGGATTTGAAGATCGGCTGACCACCGATATCTACCCGGCAGACTTCGGTTGGACGCCTGACTACCGCAAACCCGGAGAGCGGATTCAATGGTGGTACCACAATCTGGGGTCCGTGACCGGTGCCGGCACAGCAGAGATCTCGAACCAGATGGAGTATGACGATGAGGTGGCGAATTTTGCTGTGCAAAAACTCTATCAGTTGTCACGTGGTCTGGACGAACGACCGTGGTCATTAACGGTGAGTTTTACGCACCCTCATGATCCGTATGTTGCGCGACGTCAATATATGGAGTTGTATGAAAACTGCGATGCGTTGCAACCAACTGAAGCGGCTTATGCGTTTGACGACTACGACGCGCACTCGCAACGCATCATGCTGGCTAACGACTACACCGCTTTTAACATTACCGAGGAAAATATTCGTCGTTCAAGGCAGGCTTACTTTGCCAACATTTCCTACCTCGATGAAAAATTCGGTCAGATACTTAAAGTGCTTGAAGATACACGCCAGGCAGATAACACCGTTATTCTGTTTGTCTCTGATCATGGCGATATGCTGGGTGAAAAAGGCCTGTGGTTTAAAATGAGTTTTTATGAAGGCTCTGCACGAGTGCCGCTGATGATCAGTGCGCCCGGTATGCTACCCGGGTTGGTGACAACACCGGTGTCTACCATTGATGTAACCCCAACGCTTGCTGATATTGCCGGCGTGTCTATGGATGAAGTCAAGCCATGGACCACCGGTGAAAGTCTGGTGCCGCTTGGCGCTGGTGGTAAACGCGAAAGTCCGGTCGCCATGGAATATGCCGCAGAAGGTTCTTATGCACCGCTGGTGTGTTTGCGATCAGGTGAATGGAAATATAACCGCTGCCTGCTCGATCCTGATCAGTTGTTTAATCTCGAGACTGACCCGCAGGAGAAAACTAATCTTGCAGATGATGTGAATTATCAGTCAGTGCTTGAAGGGTTTCGACACCAGGCGGATCAACAATGGGACCTGCAGGCGTTTGATGCTCAGGTGCGGGAGTCGCAGGCGCGTCGATGGGTTGTATACGAAGCGCTGCGCAGTGGAGAATACTATCCATGGGATTATCAGCCGCTGCAAAAAGCTTCTGAGCGGTACATGCGTAATCATATGGATCTCAATACACTCGAAGAAAACCAACGCTTTCCGCGCGGGGAATAATGTCTGAAAGCCGTATGGCTGTACTAAAGCGACTGGCGCCCGTGCGCGAAAGGCTCAGCGCACTGTTGACTGCCAAAGGCGGTTGTTATCCACCGCAAGCCGTGTGGTTGCTTGCGTTGAAAAGCGAGCGCGTCATAGAGTTATGGGTGGGGGATAACGTTTCCCCTGTGTTTGTAAAGGACTTCCCGATCCTGGCCGCAAGCGGTGTTGCAGGGCCAAAGCTTACGGAAGGTGACGGGCAGGTGCCTGAGGGGATCTATGCGATTACCGCACTAAACCCTGAAAGCCGGTTTTATTTATCGCTGCGCATTGATTATCCCAATGCGTTTGATTTGAAGTGGGCAGGCTCAGAACATCGATCCAACCCCGGAAGCGATATATACATTCATGGCGGTGCAGAATCAGCGGGGTGTCTGGCGATTGGGGACAGTGCAATTGAAGAGTTGTTTGTTTTAGCATCCGATACCGGCATGGCCAATATATCGGTTGCGATCTCCCCACACGACCCTCGCAGGACAGATCTGGATACGTGTGGAAAACCACTGTGGGTCAAAGCGTTGTATGCAGAGTTGACGAATACCTTCAGTGGATTTGTAACGAAAACACCATGAAAACCTGTGAATGCACTTTTAATCGTTCAGAGCTACCGGCAAACGGTAGCCCTGTGCGTTTATTCAGTTAGGTGCATTTTTTCAGTTAGTTGCAATTGATCAGTTAGTCGCCTGGTACTACTGCAGTCAGGCGGCAGTGGTTGCAGGTGTTAAGTGCCTTGCATCTCTAAATGAAATCATTTGCTTTGAGTTTTCGTCCCACAGTGCAAGCTTTACACAGCGCAGGCTTTCGCGAAACTTCAGGCGACCGATCTCTTTCAGTTCCGGGTAGGCCTTCATGACTTTTGGCAACGTATAGAAAGGGATTCGGCTCGACAAATGGTGTACGTGGTGAATGCCAATATTGCCGGTGAGCCACATAATCGGTTTTGGCAGATCGTAAAATGAACTGCCGTGCAACGCGGCGTGCTCATGTGTCCAGTCAGGGCGTACATCCCAGTAGGTTGCTTCATACTGGTGCTGAACATAAAACAGCCATACACCGATTGAGGCGCCCAGCACCACAATAGGAATTTGAATAAACAGGAATGCTGACAGCCCGGCAAACTTGATCACAATAGCCGAGATCAACAGAATGCCAGCGTTAGTTGCCAGCGTGCTGATCCATCCGGCCAATCCTTCTTTCATCGCACCAACGGGTATTCGGTGGCGCAATAAAAACATGTAAGCAGGGCCGAGGCCAAACATGACAAACGGATTCCGGTACAGCCGATACAGTACTTTTTTACCAGCGGACATCGTTTTGTATTCGCTAACGGTTAGCGTGTCTATGTCACCCATGCCGCGTCGGTCGAGATCACCGCTGGTGGCATGATGACCGGCATGTAAACGGCGCCAGTAGTCATAAGGGGTGAAAGTGAAAACCCCCAGCAATCGGCCAAACCAGTCGTTGGCTTTTTTAGAGCTGAACATAGAGCCGTGGCCACAGTCATGCTGCAAAATGAAGAGTCTGACCATCAGCCCGGATGCCGGCAGTAGCAGTAACAGCATGCCAGTCAGTGACAGAACTGAACCGATTTGCAGCAGTTTCCACATGCCGATCCACAATAGCACCAGCGGTACGATAGTCGCGATAGATTCTATAAGTGCGCGGCCGTTGTCTGCTTTTTTATACGGGGCAAGCTTAGCGGACCACTTCTTTGAATTGGTAGTCAATGTTGTGCCTGTCAGGATTTGGGGACGTATGTCTGGTTCGGATGTCTAGTAGGTAACAACATTTGAACCAATTGCGAAATGGGTATTCACAAACCGCCGGTCGAAAGGGTGGTGTCGAGACGAAGGCGTCAAACTATTGTCTAAACTGAGTGTTTAGCGTGTGGCGATATGCCACCTTGCGTTAGCTAAAGTTGCGCGCATTATTCCATGGCATGCCAGTGATCTGAAGTGACCAATTGAAAAACTGCCGGTTATAGGTAGCAATGGAAACTCTGAAACACGGCATTTAATGTCCGTGTTTTTGTTTAAGTCTTTGTTCTGTATTGAATAAAATGGTTGGTATTGTGGCGAAGCGTTCCAGGAGAAATTCCTTTTAAAATTTCACCGAAAGATCCTGCAACCACACCGGCATGACATCCAGCAGCCAGATATCGATTGCCTTGTTCCATTGCAGAAGTATTGCAACGCCCACCAGTATCAGCGCCACGCCCATGATCGGTTTTGCCCAGGGCATCCATTTCATCAGCCGGTCGCGACGGCGGTTCAACAGTTCACGAGAGCCATAAGAGAGCAACAGCAATATCGTAGACACGCCGACACCGAAGCTCAGCATGATCAGGGTTGCCTCAAGCAGTCCTTCACCGGATGCAGCAAGACCTATCGCCCCGCCGAGTGTAGGTCCGACGCACGGCGACCAGACGGCGCCGAGTAACATGCCAATCAGAAACTGGCCGAAGCCGCCTTTGGACTGAACCGCATCCATACGACTGTTTGCACCGGACGCCAGCGGCGCTGCGGCTGTGGCGAGCTTTTCCTGTGCTTTGGGTACCAGCAGAATAATGCCAAACAACACCATCATCACTGCTGCAGTGGTGTTAATGGCGCTTTCCGACAAGCCAATCAGGTGACCAAAGGCGGTGACCAACACACCAACCACTGTAAAAGACACGGTCAGACCGAGCGCCATGTAGATCGGGCCATGACGATTACCCTGAAACGCACCGGCAATAATTACCGGCAGCAATGGCAGCACGCAGGGGTTGATAAGGGTGAGTACACCGGCAAGCCAGGCCCAGAAAAAAGTCATCGACAGTCAGCTCAGAATAATTTCAATGATTATAGGACCTGATCCAGCCACAAAGTTCACCGCGTAAAAACAGACTGAAAAATTCTGTGTGGTTGTTCACGAGCTGATTCTCTGTGCTTCGACGACGTAACGCAGTGGACCATCGGGCAGGATTGCATTAAACGGATAGCATGTAATAAGCAGCAGTCTGGACTCAGTGTGGTCTGCGACAATTTTGTCGGTACGGCTATCTGCAATATCAATGTGGCTGACCCGGTATTCGTGCCAGCGTTTGCCGGTGTCCTGCAGTCGAATAATGTCGTTAACCGCGATTGCTTCCAGATTGTTGAAGTGGGTATCGCGATGGGCACCGATTACTGTCAGCCCTGTTTCTCCGGGTGCGGCAGAGCCCGATACCATACCGGGACCAAAGGCCAGAGAAGTTCCGCTGCTGCCGTCGAGTACCCAGGTATCGAGGTCAGCTGCAGCAACTGACAATCTCGCGACGACTACCGTGTCGGCCCATGGCCATGGCTTATAGGGCTCACCGTAATTGTTAAGCGACTTATCCCAGGCACGAGCGATCAGATGTTGTGCGAGAGTTGCCTTCGCCATTAAGTAACTTGCGTCTGCGGCAGCGGCAATGGCCATCATTATCAGGCCGCCTAAAATCCACAGTCTCGATTTACTCATGTGTAAACCTGATTGTTGAATTGATCTGGTGAATGACCATGACTGCGCACCTGATACAGAGTGGCAAGTCCGAACAATACCGCCAGTACAGAAAACAACAACGCAAGCATCCAGCGCCACGCAATACCCAGGCTCCCTTTTGGAAACGCCATGGTATTCCCGGCTGGCATTGCTGAAGGAATTTCAGCAGCGTTCAGGCCGTGCAAAGACGGATCACGGCTTATCTTATCTTCAATGGCAATCAGGCTGGTGTAGTTAGACACAATGCCATAGGTCAGTGCGATGTCAGTGATTTGCTGTTCGATCTTATCCGGTTGATTGTCAAACAGTAAGCTGTCTTCGAGTGATTCTATTTTTCTATAGGCAAAGCGTTTAGCAAGTTGCTGCCCTGTGGTTGTCTGGTCTGTTTTCCGGGGCAACAGTTGTAACTGGCGGCTCCACGCCTGACCTGCATGGGTACCGCTGATCGTAATTTCTCCCTTACCAATAGCGCCTTGCCATCTTGCGTCAGCCAGTACCGGTTCTCCAGCATATAAATCCGGAATGGTTGCCGGGTATCGTTCGGGTTCTGCGACACCGTTAAAACTGATTTTTATATCGGTGAGTACCGGTCTTTCCAGCTTGCTGAACAGTTGCAGCATCTTGTCTTGTACATCGTGCAGGTGACTGATCAGGGTATAACTGCCGCGGCCGGTCTCTGCAGCTTTTCGCATAAACCAGATGTTGGGGGCTGAGCCGATTCCCACAGTAAAAAGCCGACTATGTCCAAGATGCTGATTGATGTAACGGAATATTTCGTCCTCGTTGCCGACACTGCCGTCGGTAACAAACACAATCTGACGTATACGCCGGGTGTTGAACTGGTTATCGTGTTTTAACGCAAGCTTCATAGCCTCGGCGATCTCTGTGCCACCGTCTGCATAGAGTCCGTCAACCCAGTCAAAGGCAGTGCTTTTATTCAAAGCGGTGGCCTGCCGGGCTATTGCAAACAGCGCGTTAGCAGTGTTGTCAAATTCGATCACGTTGAACGTGTCTTCCGGCGATAGTCTTTTTATACCGAATGACAATGCCTTACGTGCCTGCCGAATAGAATTACCTTGCATAGAACCCGAGGTATCTATGACAAATATCACTTCCCTTGGTAGCCGTGACGCTTTAAACAAATCCTGTGGTGGCAGTAGCATAATAGATGCGAAAGATTCTGTGCCGGATTGATCCGGGGACCGGTTATGCAGAGCTGCCGGCAATGCAGTTCTGGTCTCACTGAACACTGCAGCGTGCGGGCTTTGACCCAGTGGTGGGGTCCAGGTCAGTGTAAAGTCTCGATCCATCGGAACGGTGGTATCGGCAAGTTCGATGCGCCATACGTTGTTGTCTTGTGTGGTGATAATCGAGTGCGTATCACTGTCGATGGTCTGGAGGGGAATGCCAGCGTTAATGACTACCGCAATGCGTGTCTGTGCAGCATTGACCGCAGTTGTCATTGGCGGTGAAATTGCCTGCATGCCGGCCCAGCCGGTTGCATTAGTGGTCAGCGTCTCTTCCGTAGGCGCGTTGCTGTGCAAACGTTGCCCGGGTAGGTAGCGTGGTGTAATAGTCAGTGGAAAGTTCAGGCTGAAGACGCCTTCATCGTAGTGCACTGATGATTGAAAACCAATGGTGATAACGATCGATTCCCCCGGGGCTATATTGGAGACGTTTGTGGTAAAAAGGTTCTTTCGCTGTTGTTTGATCAGGCTGGCGCGCTTACCTTGTCTTTTCGCGGTTTCATATTCCTGCGCAGCCTGCTTTTTAGGTTTAATCGTGCCATTAATCGTGCGATCACCAATCTTCATTTCCAGCAGATCAACACTGGCGTCATCTGGCAGGGGAAAAGCATAAATGGCTTCCTGCCATTGGGTGGTGTTGTTTTCAAATGTCTGGGTGAGTCGTGTGCGCGTTAACATACCCGCTACATTTATTGTTGCTTCAGTTGAAACTAACGGCGCGGCTTCACTGTCGAAGAACAAGATGCCGCTAAATACTTCGTTGTCATTGAAGTGCTGTGCCAGCGCGCTGTGGTGCGCAAACAAGCAGGTTAACAACAGGCAGAGCGTAGTTGCTGAGGCAAGATGATTTTTCATAATGAAGATCCGCGTTAATTCGTTAGCGTGTATTAAAGAGGCGCAACGTGGCGAGCAACTGACAGGGTTCTGATAGAATCCATTGAAAAATGACGAATAATGGCAGCCGGTACTGGCCAGTACCCGGGCCTTCTTTGTGCAACGGGGTGTTTTTTGAATAAATCTTCACTGTGGCTTTGCCGTGCAGCGCTATACGCACTGATGTTTTGCAGCACACAGGTTGTTGCCCAAACAGAGGCAGCCAACCTTGCAGCCAACCCGGCAGAGAGCCCGGCTCGCAGTGATGCTGACGCACCGGACAACAGTGCTGAGCCTGAATCCGCTGGTGAAGAATTACCCCAGTGGGAGTTTGGCCTGGCTGCCGCTGCATTACGGGTGCCTGCTTATCCGTCTTCTGCGTCGACCAGTGAGAGACAGTTTCTGGTGCCGTGGTTTGTTTATCGCGGAGACAAAGTACGGCTGCAGGACGGCGGTGCAAAGCTGATAGCACTCGAGAACAGCCGCTTCACCGTCGACATATCACTTGCAGCATCACTCAATGCTAACTCCGAAGATGCACCGCTGCGTTTGGGCATGCCCGACCTCGATTATCTGCTCGAGTTTGGTCCCAAGATCGACTACCGCCTGTTTGACCAAAAATACGACTCGGGTCAGCGCCGCCGTATGAGCTGGTCTACTGCATTGCGTGCAGCAATATCTACAGATTTTGAGTCTGTAGAGTCACGCGGTACGGTGCTCGGTACGCAACTGCGATACCGTCATTCCGGACTGGCTGATGGTAAGGCTTCGGTGTCAGTATCGCTGAGCGCGGCGTGGGCAAGTGAGAAGCTGCATGACTATTTCTATCAGGTTGATGATGCATTTGTGCTACCTGAACGACCTGCTTTTGATGCGGGAGCCGGCTTTGTAGGTGCGGGTTTAAGGTTCGGGTTCAGTCGCGAAATCAACAAACGCTGGAGTGCTTATCTCAGTGTTGGCACTGCGTTACATAACGGCGCCAAAAACCGGCAAAGCCCGTTGTTTGAACGAGACAATAACTTCACCGTGTTTGGCGGCGTCAGCTGGGAGATCAAGCGCAGCAAAGCCACGATCACTGTGCTGGGCGATTAACAGGACACGATATCAGTGCTGCCGTGTTTTCGAGCGCAACGGGTTGTCTGCCGGGACCATTGTGCTAAAGGTATTCAATCGCGTATTGAATCGTCGGCAATCTGCTGTGCTTTGGCGCTGATGCAATAATCTGTGGCGTTTTGTGGTACGACTTGCGTTTGTGTATACAAGGCTTTCGTTAATATGATGCGAGCGATGGCTATCGTTGGTGCCGTGGGTTTGCATGGCACTGGCAGAAAGGCATAACTGTCGTACAACGCTATAGCGGCAGCTAAACGTTGTACCGGGTGGTTTTACTGTGATCGCTGCTGTTGGCCGGGAATTATCGCCAGGCAAAGCAGCATCCTGAATCAGCAACATGAGGGTGTGCCGTGCCGGTTGTCGTCTATGGAGATATTCTTTCAGGAAACTGCTACAAGATAGCGCTGTTGTTTTCGCAACTGGGTATTGCGCACGAGTGGCGTGAAGTGCTGGTCACTCGCGGTGAAACCAGAACCGCAGATTTCCTTCTGAAAAATCCGGCTGGTCAGATTCCGGTGGTAGTGCTGGATGATGGTACCGTGCTGACTCAGTCAAACGCCATACTGCATTACTTTGCCAACGACAGCGAATTGTTGCCTGCTGACAACCTGCTGCGCACTCGTGTTTTGGAATGGCAGTTCTTTGAACAGTACAGCCATGAGCCAACTATTGCGGTTAGACGCTTTATTAATCGATTTCTAGGTTTACCAGAGGCGCGCCAGGCTGAATTCGATGCCAAAGAAGCGGGTAGCTATCGTGCGCTTGATGTCATGGAGAAGCGTCTTGGCGAACATGAGTTTCTGGTAGCAAATCGATACACCCTGGCTGATATCAGTCTGTATGCGTATACGCATGTAGCACAGGAAGCCAGGCTTGATCTTGACGCATATCCGGGTATCAGGCGATGGCTCAACACCATCGCTGCTCAGCCCGGTTACATCGACATGGAGTAACGCCATGGACGATACTAATAATTTCAGCGTCTCTAAAGCTGTTGATGCCATTCGGGCTCAATGCCTCGGAAAAAACCAGTCCCTGCCATCGGTCTGCTACACAGATAACGAATTGCACGCACTGGAGCTGGAACGGGTATTTCGTCGTGGCTGGTTGTGTCTGGGGCGAGCAGATGAAATACCCGGGACAGGGGACTACTTCACCTATCAGTTGTTAAGTGAACCATTGCTGATCGTGAGGTCAGACCCCGAGACAGTGACTGTTTATGCCAATGTGTGTCGGCATCGGGCAATGCCGGTGGCACGTGGAAGCGGTAATGCCGATCGTTTTGTCTGCCCTTACCATGCCTGGACTTATGATCTTGCCGGTCAGTTGAAAAGTGCGCCGTTAATGCCAAAAAAGGCGCAGCTTAAAAAGTGCGGGTTGCCGGTGGTGCGATCTGAGTGCTGGGGTGGTTTTATATTTGCCACATTTAACGACCATGCGGAACCGCTTAACGTGTCGCTGTCCGGTCTTGAGACGGTTACCGGAAATTATCAGATGGGCAACATGCATCATATTGCTACCTTTGAGGAAGTATGGGAATGCAACTGGAAATCACTGACCGAGAATTTTATGGATGGCTACCACCTGTCAGTGGTGCACCCGGAATCCCTTCGGCCGCTGACACCGACCAATCTGTGCGACACGCTGGCCAATGGAGATGCGTATACCAGTTACGTTGCCAACTATTCCAGGGCAGCGCCGGCTCGTAAAAATCACGCCCCTACATTAAGCGAAAGTGAAAAAAGGCAATCAAGACTTTTTTGCATATACCCGGCATTGGTGGCGTCGGTATCTCCGGATACGCTGGTCTATCTTTCACTACAGCCGGCAGGTGTCAGCCAGGTGCAGGTGAGGTGGGGGATTTCGGTTTATGAAGACAATCTCACCACCAGTGAAAAGCAGCAACGTATTGAAAAGTGGCAGCAAATCAATTTTGAGGATCACGAAATCCTGAAAAGCCTGCAAAATGGATTGCGTTCATCTTTCTATGAGGGCGGGGTGCTTGCCCCTGAAAACCTCGAAGGCTGTGTCAGTCAATTCCACGACTATTTAATTCGAATGCTCAATTGACGTGCGTGGCGGGGCGTTATTGCTGTTATATTTAGCGATTCGACCCGCAACCCCACTACCACCCCATGAGCAACCTAGCCGCACTTCTCGAACAGTACGAACAATTTAAACTTCAGGGCCTGTCACTGAATATGGAGCGCGGCCAGCCGGCTGATGCGAACTTTGACCTGAGCCTGCCCATTCTTTCTTCGGTTGACGACAGTAACTACCGAACTGACAACAACGTCGACATTCGCAACTATCCGGGTGGCGTATTGGGCCTTCGCGAAGCGCGACAGGTGTTCTGTGAGCAGCTGCGGGTCGGGCCTGATGAAATCATTATTGGCAATAATTCCAGTCTGGACTTTATGGCGCGGATATTTTCGTGGGCATTGATTCGAGGTGTTCTCGGAAGTGATGCACCATGGGCAGGGCAATCGCCCAAGTTGATTGTCACTGCACCCGGTTATGACCGGCACTTTACGCTTGCAAAGGCGCTTGGTTTTGAATTACTAACCGTTGGTATTGATCATCATGGCCCGGATATGGATGCGGTTGAAAAGCTTGCCGCAAATGATGCGTCAGTCAAAGGGATTTACTTTGTGCCGACTTACAGCAACCCGACCGGCGATAGTCTGTCGCAGGAAACTGCTGAACGGCTGGTGAGTTTTAAGGCAGCAGCTGCTGATTTTACTATTTTTGCCGACGATGCCTACGCTGTGCATCATCTGCAGAATGAATGGCCGGAACTTCCAAACCTGCTTGAGACTGCCAAAAAACACGGCACACAAGATCGAGTGCTGTTGTTTGGTTCTACTTCCAAGGTAACGTTTGCCAGTGGCGGACTTGCCCTGGCAGGGATGAGCCTTGCAAATATCGATTATTGGTCTGCTGCATTAAACACCCAAACTATCGGGCCAAATAAAGCAGAACAATGGCGACATGTTTTGTTTTTGCGTGAATACCCCGATGGGCTCAAAGGCCTGATGCGGGATCACGCTAAAATCCTTAAGCCCAAGTTCGATTGTGTACAGCAGGTGCTAAACGACGATCTAGGCAATCTAAATCTTGCTACGTGGACCAATCCGCAAGGCGGGTATTTTGTCAGCCTCGATACCCGCTTGCCGGTTGCAGACCGCGTTGTTGAGCTGGCTAAGGAAGCCGGGCTGGCACTTACGCCAACCGGTGCAACTTATCCCGACGGTGTCGATCCGAACAATTGCAACATCCGTCTCGCACCCACCCGTCCGCCTTTGGAAGAAGTGCAACAGGCAATGGCACTGGTGACGTGTTGCATTAAACTGGCATCAGCAGAGTACAAAGAGAAGCACAGTTAGTTTCTGATCACCAAATGAAGGGATCTGTCAGTGCCGGAAACCATTGATGTAACGTGGCAGGTTCTACTGTGGGTACTGCCGGTAATGGTATTTTCCGGCCTTGTGCACGGCGCGCTGGGGCTTGGCTTTCCGATGGTGGCGACGCCCATCATTGCAGTCTTTCTCGATGTTAAACTCGCCATATTAATAACCCTGCTGCCAACAGCGGTAGTCAATGTTGCGAGCATCTACAATCAAAGCGGATTTACGCGGATAGTGAGCAAGTACTGGCCGCTGGCCGGTGCCTCTTTGCTGGGGGCATTGGCAGGTGCCTACGTACTTTCTGTCGTAGACGCTTCGCCTTTTCGTTTGTTACTGGCGTTGTTGATACTGGTCTTTCTGTGGACACAGTATCACGGCCGGTTACCCAGACACTGGTTTGTCAGTTATCCATTTGCAGTACTGGTGGTGATGGGGTTATTGGCTGGATTTTCAGCCGGTACCACTAACGTGATGGTGGCCATACTGATCATTTATTTTTTGTCGGTCGGCGTACAGCGCGGCGAAATGGTCGCTGCGATGAATCTGTGCTTCCTGATTGGAAAGCTGTGTCAAATGGTGGTGTTTTTTGTGGTCGGGCTGATGAGCATGACGCTGCTGCTGAAAACTATTCCGTTAGCCATTGCTGCCTATGGCGCTTTGTTGTACGGACAGCGACTCAGCAAGCGTATTTCGCAGCAGCGCTACAAGCAGTGGCTGCGTTACCTGCTGGCCGCGCTCGCCCTTATTTTACTGTGGCAGTTTTTTACCGGTTTGTAGATGTCGCGCCGGGTTGCTGAGCGTTTCTAATATTGTTCAGCCATTTAACCGGGGGTAATGAGCTACGAAGTTAGTGAAGCCGGTTATTGTGCGTTATAGGTGAAGAATCGCAGTGTTACTTGCGGGCAAAGATCAACTTTTTTCGTTCACGAATTCGTTTGTTTGCAGCGTTGGTTCCATCGTGAAAACTGTGAAACCAGCGGTCGATCGGTATTTCTTCAGAACCGTAGTTACACTCGAAAAACCGATGGTGCAACTGATGGTGAAATGAACCGGCGTTGATGGTTTCGCGGTTTTTAATAATCAGTTTGTGAAAACCCGTGTGAGTAAATATCGCCCCGAGGTTGAGCGCAAACATATGAAAGATCACATGCAGCGGGTGTGACGGCAACACAATGTGTATGAGAATACCTGAGTAATACAGCAGATGTTCGGCCGGATGCATGGACAAACCTGACCACGGTCCAACAGTAACGTTGCGATGGTGCAGGTGGTGGATCTTTTTGAACAGCCAGGGCAGGTGGATCAGTCGATGTATCAGATAAAAATGCAGTGATTGCCAGAACCGTATAATAAAAAACATCACGATAAACCATGCCGGTGAGTCACCGATTGCATCAATAACCGGTGCTCGGTCGTTTGCTGCAAGATAAAAGTACAGTATTGTCCAGGCTGACCAGATAGGTACCCCGGAAGCAAGGGTCCAGAACATGTTGTCCCACACCTGATAACCGAAAGTAAAGCGGGCACTTTTCTGCATGGGCCGTACGTCGAACTTCAAGCGCATTTGCTGACCAGCAAAAATATACAGGTAAGTGTGCATGGCACCGGCGAGCATTAACACCGATGCGAGATGGATAGCAAAAATCTGCAGCATCCATTGCCACTGTAGTTGTTGCATATCGATCATTGCCGGCCACAGAAAAAAATAGGACACCACAGCGAACAACATATGATTTACCGGCGGTGTTAGTCTTAGCCAGGTACCGCCGAGCCATGCGACAGCAGCTTTTGGTTTAGGCGGAAGGTCAAACACCGGCGACATTGAAATAGGGAGTTCCGGGTGATAGTTCCACTCACGGGATTTCCCTGCCAGTTGTTTTTTACTGTCTTGAGTGTCTGCCGTGGTCATGATCTGAAGGCGTCCGACGGAGGCAGGCCCTGCAATAACCCGGGGGCCTGAAAAAGTTAGCTTTGGAGTGTACTGCAAATTAACTGATTTGATTACTAATCCTGACTATGACGGTGTTGCCGCCTATTCGACGCCGAGGCATATTCCGGTACGAAGCTCTGCCACTTGCGTGTTGACCGGTGAATTCAGATAGATTTCAAAACAAGGGACATCTCTGACCGCCATACCCGACTGTGGCAGCCAGCACCCGTACAGCCACTGGTAGCTGTGATTCAGCAGTGCATACGCACCGTGATGCGTCATCATCGCGAAACGACCACCAGGTATCGTGAGTGTTGATAGTTGCTCAGGTACTGGCGTCGATTCTGTGATCAGTACACCGGCAAAACTCTCTAGCGTGGTAGTGTCGTTGATATCCGGGTCCGCCATGTACACGCCGAGTGTCACCGGGTCGTGTGGCAGAATTTCACTCATCGCACACTGCGCCATCACGCTTTCGAATGTCTGGCCAATTGCCATATAGTCGCCGCGGTGCCATAAGCCGGCAAGTCGCATATTCGGTTTATTAATAATGTCGACCGGATGCAGTGATGTATCGCCATCCGGCGGGACACCGCTGGAACTTTCCAGTGGAGGCCGTGAGTTTCTAAACGCCCCCGGTGTCGTTCCATAGTAGGTTTTGAATGTGCGGGTAAACGAATGGACTTCAGGGAATCCGACGCTCGCGCCGATCTCTGCAATTGATTGATTCGTCCGCACCAATTCTCCCGCAGCTTTGTGCATGCGGGATCTTTTAACAGTGGCGGCGGCAGATTCACCGGTGATAGCGCGGTAGATCCGGTGCCAGTGATAGGGTGAAAGATGCGCTACCTCGGCAAGGACGTCTGCGGTAAGTGGCTCTGACAGGTTGGCATGGATAAAGGCGATAACGTCTTCAATACGGTTGCGGTATCTGTCCCAGGGGGTGCTGTGCGACGACATGGCTGTGGCTGAAAATGCTAGTTTCCTTCGCCATACATGGCCATGATATCGGCTTCGGTAAGGCGGGTGCGGGACGCTTCATCAGCAAACTGATACCAGCCCGGCGCCTGCTCTATGAAGACTTCATTGTCAAAGTTAAGCTGCTTTTGTTCGGTCACGGAGCCGGCAGACAACATGTATTCTCCGTCGGGCAGGCCTGGGCGGGGCAGCAGGAAATAAAACAGATTTGCACCGCAGTTTTTACAGAATGCACGTTCAGCCCATTGTGAAGAAGGATACCTGCTGATGTACTGCTCACCCTTGAAAGTCACATTGCCTGTTGCGTGCACGGCCATAAACGGACCGCCGCTCCATTGTCTGCACATGCCACAGTGGCATGCACCGGCGCCGGCTTTCAGTGTCGCCTGGTAAGTGACTTTGCCGCACATGCAGGTGCCGGTGCCTTCAAAAGTCTTGTCGCTCATCTCAGTTTCCTCTGTGTGATATGAGTAGGACTGTGTGAGTGGCTATTGAAGCACAGGACGGGTTAACAAATCCTGCGGTGTTGTTTTAGCGCTTTCCTACCACTCGGTTTGATCGGCAAACTTCACAATGACCGGTTTGTCGGTTTTATATTCAACAATACTGTGGCCGCAGTTGTCGATATGCGGGTTTTTCCACATATCGTTTAACGTCAGGCCGGCGTAGTCGATCAGCAGGGATTTTAAAAAAGCGCCGTGGCTGACCACCAGCACGTGGATATCTTCGCCATTGCACTCGGCAACAATATCATTGATCGCTTTGTGAGCCCGGGACTGCAGTGCATGAAAAGTTTCTGCGCCTTCAAGTGCGAATTGTTCCGGTGAGTTTCTAAACTGATCGGTTTCAACCGGATATTGTTCGGTGGCGTCTGTCAGTAGCATACCTTCCCAAGGACCCAGATGAATTTCGCGAAGAGAGGCTCTGTAGTCGACGTGATCTGTTTTACCGTTGAGGATATGCTCCGCTGTCTGGCGTGTGCGCAGCAAATCGCTCGAATACACCCGATCAAATGCCGGCAGCTTTTTACCCACCTCGCGTGCCTGCTCTACACCGAGTGCCGAGAGTTCCGGATCAGAGGTGCCCTGAATACGAATTTCAGCGTTCCACAGGGATTGGCCGTGCCTTACGAGGTGAAGCGTGGTCATATAGTTACATGTCGTGTAGGGGAACAGCGTGATTGTAGCAGTGGCATCACCTTTACTACAGAGAGTAATATCTGACGCAGGTTAATCGTTGTAATGGAGATCCGTACCATGCAGGCATTTGAAGGTATCCGCTGCCTGGACTTTACCCATGTGCTGGCAGGCCCGTTCTGTACCTATCAATTGGCGGTGATGGGGGCTGAGGTAATCAAAATTGAGTCTCCGGCGCAGCCCGATATGATGCGTAGTGAAGGGGCGAGTGCGGCATTGAATGATGAGTTACGTGGCAGTCACTTTCTGGCGCAGGGGGCAAACAAGAAAAACCTGTTGCTCGATATTCATCATCCGCAAGGCCGTGTAGTGCTGGAGCAACTGGTTGCCAGTGCAGATGTACTGGTTGAGAATTTTCGAGGTGGTGTGATGGAGAAGCTGGGCTTCGACTACGCATCACTTAAAGAGATTAACCCGGGTCTTATTTATTGTTCAATGTCCGGCTTCGGGCACACTGGCCCCAAAGCACACCATCCCGCTTACGATAATGTGATTCAGGCGTTTTCCGGGTTAATGGCACATACCGGCAGTGATGTTACCGGTCCGGTCAGAGTGGGCCCTCCGGTACTTGATTACGGCACGGGTGCACAGGCCGCTTTTGCAGTGGCTTCTGCATTATTTCAACGCACGCGGACCGGTCGTGGACAACACATTGATGTGGCCATGCTCGACGCTGCCATCATGCTAATGTCTACCAGCGCGGTCGATACACAGATCACCGGTGCAGCCCCTGTCGCACCGGGTAACTCAAGCATTACCCATCCCGGTTATGCCTGTTTTGATACCGACAACGGACAAATCATGATTGGCGCTTTCACTGCCAGACAACATACCGACTTATGGCGTGCGCTTGGCTGTGAAGACATCGCCGCTGAAGTGTCAGTGCTGGACTCTCGGGCAATCTCTGCAAGGCTCGAGGCAGATCGAGTGGTCATGGCAGAGGTGCTTAAAACCCGTGGTGCCCAACACTGGGAGGACTTACTCAATGAGGCAGGAGTGCCCGCAGCCAGAGTGCGGCAACTGGACGAGGCATTGCAGCATCCGCAGGTAGCATCGCGCCGGGTGTTGCAGCAACCCAAGGGCTATTCCGATGCCGACAGCAATTTAAAATCGCCGGTGGCGGCTTTTAATTACGAACATGGCGGACCTTCGGTGAGTCACCATGCACCGCCACGCGGGCAGCATACCGATGAAATATTGCGTGATCTCGGTTGTAGCGCAGAAGATATTTCAGGCTGGCGACGCGATGGAATAGTCGGCTAGCGTTTAAAACCCGAAACTCAGTTGCTCGCGGTCTTCGAGTTGCAGCAGGAAACGCTTGGTCGGTAAACCACCACCAAAACCGATCAGCGTGCCGTCGCGCCCGATAACGCGGTGACACGGAATTATAATGGGAATGGGGTTGCTGCCATTGGCGTTGCCGACGGCACGCGACGCCGCTGGTTGATGAATTTTTCGCGCAACCGCCCCGTAGGACGTGGTCTCGCCGTAGGGGATTTCGAGCAGCGCCTGCCACACGCGCTGTTGAAAAGGCGTGCCGATTGGGGCGAGTGGTATGTCGAAGTGAGTGAGCTTGCCACTGAAGTAAAGGTCCAGCTGACGGCAGGCTTCTTTAAAATTGCGGTGACAGGATTGCCAGTGGGATTTGACCGACGCTTTGCGACGGCCGTCCGGAAATCCGATGTAGGTTAGTGCTTCGTCAGTACCTGCCAGTACCAGTTCTCCGATCGGAGACGGGTGCAGATGAAAGAAGGTTGTGTCTGAACTCACTGGTATCCCGCGCGCAAATTTCGCGGTGCAGTATAGCGGACCGGCGTGCCGGAAGCTGCTGCAGTCTGGTCACCAGCCAGTTACTGGCTGACAGACCTTATGCTGCTTGTTGCTCGTGATTATTGCGTTCAGCGTGCTCGGGGAGATAATGCGGTGTGTCTGCACGGGTATCAGCTTGTCTTTTTCCAGCTTCATAACGCAACCTGATAAGTTCCAATGCATGCAAAGTCGTCAGGCGACCCCGGCGCACTGGCTGTGATTCGTTCTGATGCCACGGAATACTGTCAGCGTCTCGTCGGCTAGACCAGGTTACATCGTGATGTACTTTTGCGCGATTCATCATGGTAATTGGATGCGTGGTAGCTGTTGTTAATATGGGGGTAAATATGGACTGAATACTGCGCAATTCCAATCCCCTGATGTCATACAATGTAACGACTGGCGTTATGCAGGGGCAGGGTTTTTAGTTGTTTACACTGTCAGTAGTTTGCCGCTAACTATGCAGGAAATTATGAAAATATCGTATGAAGGACAAGTCGCCATTGTCACCGGTGGTGGTACGGGCCTGGGGCGTTCTCACGCGCTGCAATTGGCAGGCCGGGGTGCGAAAGTTGTGGTCAATGATCTCGGTGGTGATCGCGATGGCAGTGGCAGCAGTTCTGTGGCACAGCAGGTGGCTGATGAAATCATTGCACTTGGTGGTGAGGCAATCGCCAGTACTGCCAACGTGACTGATGAAAAGCAGGTTGAAGAAATGGTGGCTGCAGCACTGGCGCAGTGGGGCAGGGTTGATGTACTGGTGAACAATGCCGGCATTCTACGCGATAAATCATTTGCCAAAATGGACATGTCCGATTGGCGGTCAGTGGTCGATGTGCATTTAAACGGCAGTGCCTACTGCAGTCGTGCCGTGTGGCCTGCCATGCGTGAGCAGGGCTACGGTCGGATAGTGATGACAACATCTACCTCCGGTATCTACGGTAACTTTGGTCAGGCCAACTACGGTGCTGCCAAGTTTGGTGTTGTGGGGTTGATGAACGTGCTGTGTATCGAGGGGCAGAAATATAATATCCGGGTAAATTGTCTGGCGCCGTCTGCCGCAACCCGGATGACCGAAGACATCATGCCAAAAGAGGTATTCGATGCGCTGGCACCGGAATATGTATCACCGGCTGTGTTATTTCTGGCCAGTGAGCAAGCGCCCGACCGCAAGATTCTGCTGGCTGGTGCGGGCTGCTATACCGTCGCAAAACTGATTGAGGCCCCGGGTGTTTATATTCCCGAAGATGAGCGCACACCTGAGCAGATTGCGGCCCAGTTCGAAAGCATCGATGACATCACTGATGGCAGCGAAATAATGGCAGGAAACGAGCACATAGAAAAAATTGTCAGTATGGCTAAACAGCGGGAGTAAGTGGTTAACAAGTCCTCTCATCAAAATGTCAAACAGCCTGTCGGTATATCCGACTTTCAAACCATCGGTTTCTGGCCTCGTTTATTGGCGGCGTTGATCGACGGGCTGTTGACGATGGCGATTTTCCTGCCACCGATGTACGCGCTGTATGGTCCGTTGATATTCGGTACCGATCCAAACCATCGCCCCGGTACACTCTACACGGTGCTGTCGATTGTCGTGCCGGCGGTGATTGTGATTGTATTCTGGCTTAAAATCGCCTCAACACCCGGTAAGCTTTTCATCGACAGTGAAATTGTCGATGCAGATACAGGTGATGTGCCGACGATGAAGCAGTGGGCGTTGCGTTACCTGGGCTACTATGTCGCAACGGTGCCGCTAGGCTACGGATTGTTGTGTGTTTTATGGGATAAAAAGCATCAGGGGTGGCACGATAAAATGGCCGGAACACTGGTTGTGCGCAAGCCTGGCGGTCGTCGCTAGCAACACGCTACTACTGAATAGGTAGCTATTAAAGATCACAACGGGTGCAGGCCCGAATTGAAGGAGAATACCTTGACCCAGTCCGACCTCACCAACGCTTCAACGAATGTCAGTGATGCAGTGATTACCCGCCGATCGTTGCGCGCTTTTACTGATCAGCCGGTCGACGATAAAACCATTGAAGACATTTTTACCAAGGCAGCTCGCGCCCCGAGTGGTACTAACATGCAGCCATGGCGAGTACGTGTGCTAACTGGTGATTCACTGGCCGCGGTGAGTGGTGCCGTGCTTAAAGCGTATGATGCTGATGAACCCTACGATGCCGAAGAACCCTATTATCCGGATAAGTTTTTTGAACCCTATCTGGCGCGCCGCCGCAAGGTCGGGTGGGATCTGTACACGTTGCTTGGCATTGAAAAGGGTGACAAAGAAAAAATGAAAGCGCAGCACCGGCGCAATTTTGAGTTTTTCAGCGCACCCGTCGGCGCGGTTTTTACGATCCATCGTGATCTCAATACCGGCAGCTGGCTGGACTACGGCATGTTTCTGCAAAATGTCATGTTGCTGGCGCGTGAGGCCGGCCTGCACACTTGTCCGCAGGCAGCGTTCTGTGGATACCATCGGGCGATTCGCAGTGCGCTGCCGCTGCAGGATGAGGAAGTTGTCGTCTGCGGTATGTCGATTGGATATGCAGATTTTTCTGCAGTGGAAAACACGCTCGAAACGGAACGCGCCGATGTCACCGAATTTGTCGATTTTTGCCGCTGATTCTGCCGCTGTATCAAGCGGTTAATTGACATTGATTGATACCTGCGGGTGAGTCTCGGGCGGTACAATGTGGTAAATTGTACGGGAATCTCATCAACAGAGAGGTAGGCCATGAGCCTTCGTAAACTAATTGTACCCCTGCTGCTGGCTGCGGCATCTGTCACCCACGCTGCAAAAACCGATTTAGTCCTTGGCATGCAACTGGAGCCACCTAACCTGGACCCGACGGGCGGGGCTGCTGCTGCAATCGATGAAGTGGTCTATGCCAACGTTTTTGAAGGACTCACCCGGTTTGCATCCGATGGCAGCGTGCAACCGGCACTGGCAAAATCATGGGAAATTTCTGACGACGGTCTGGTTTATACCTTCACTCTGAACGCTGGTGTGAAATTTCATGACGGCAGCGATTTCGATGCACAGGACGTTAAGTTCTCTCTGGACAGAGCGCGCGCCGAAACTTCCACCAATGCCCAGAAGCAGCTTTTTGCAGGCATAGCGTCAGTGGAAGTCACTGACCCGCAAACCGTGGTTATTACGTTGTCGCAGCCAAACGGTGCATTGCTGTTTAATCTGGCATGGGGTGATGCCATCATGTTATCCCCGGACAGCTTTGACAAAGCGAAAACAGAACCTGTTGGCACCGGTCCGTTTGTGTTTTCAAAGTGGGTGCAGGGTGATCGCATTGAAATCACTCGCAATCCTGATTACTGGGGTGAACCTGCCAAACTCGACAAGGCGACATTTAAGTTTATCTCTGAACCAACAGCGGCATTCGCAGCGCTAATGGCTGGTGATGTCGATGCGTTTCCGGTTTTTCCTGCGCCTGAAAATCTGCCACAGTTTGAAGCTGATCCGGGATTTCAGGTGGTGGTAGGGTCTACCGAAGGTGAGACAATTTTATCCACCAACAACAAACAACCGCCGTTCGACAACAAGCTGGTTCGTCAGGCACTGGCTCATGCGATTGATCGCAAATCTATTATTGACGGCGCCATGTTCGGCTATGGCACACCAATCGGAACGCACTTTGCGCCGCATAATCCGGCTTACGTCGATCTGACTGCAAACTCGATGTATGACCCGGAAAAAGCAAAAGCGCTGCTGAAAGAAGCAGGCTTTGCCGACGGTTTCAGTACAACGCTTAAACTGCCACCGCCGTCTTATGCAAGACGCGGCGGTGAGATCATCGCAGCTCAACTGAGAGAAGTGGGTATTACCACTGAAATTAGTAACCTTGAGTGGGCGCAGTGGCTTGAGCAGGTGTTCCGCGGTAAAGACTTTGGTCTGACCATCGTTTCACACACCGAGCCGATGGACATTGGTATTTATGCAAAGCCGGATTACTACTTTCAATATGACAACCCGGAACTGCAATCGTTAATTGCAGACCTTGAAGGCATTACTGACCCTGACGCCCGTACCGAGTCTTTGCAGAAAGCGCAGCAGATCATCAGTGATGATTATGTGAATGGCTATCTGTTTCAGCTCGCTAAAACCGGCGTTGCCAATGCAGATATTGTCGGGCTCTGGGAAAACTCACCGACGCAGGCAAACGACCTGACCGCGGTCTACTGGAAGTAACAGCACAGTTTGTCTGTTAACCAGACTATTAACAGCAATCCCGTTTGATTCGTTACGTACTCAAGCGCCTGCTGTCTCTGATAGCGACACTCGTGGTAGCGAGTGTCGTTATTTTTGTTGCCATAGAGGTGGTGCCGGGAGACCCTGCCAGTTACATGCTCGGCCTCAACGCAGCGCCCGATACCGTTCAGGCCTTGCGTGATGAACTCGGTTTAAACGCGTCTAAGGTGACGCGTTATGTTAACTGGGTTAGCGGTATGCTCAGTGGTGACTTTGGCACTTCTTACACGTATCGCACGCCTGTCAGTGAAATGATTACCGAACGCATCGGTATATCAGGACCACTCGCTATCTACGCGTTGCTGTTGTCGACATTGATCGCTTTTCCCGCAGGTATTATTGCGGCGACCAGGCGTGGTTCAGTTGCTGATGTCAGCATTATGGGGGCGACACAACTTGGCGTTGCAATACCCAACTTCTGGTTTGCGATGTTGCTGGTGTTGTTTTTTTCAATACAACTCAGATGGTTTTCAGCCGGTGGCTTTCCCGGTTGGGATCAGGGGCTGTTGGCCGGCTTAAAAGCGTTAACACTACCGGCTGTTGCACTTGCCTTACCGCAGGCTTCAATACTTGCGCGGGTCATGCGTTCATCATTGCTTGACACACTCGGTGAAGACTTCATCCGGACAGCCCGTGCCAAAGGGCTCACTACCAGACAAACCCTCTGGCGCCACGCGCTTAGAAATGCGCTTATTCCGGTACTGACCATTATCGGTTTGCAGTTTTCGTTTCTACTGGCTGGTGCCATCATTATTGAAAACGTTTTCTTTCTGCCGGGTCTGGGGCGTCTGATATTTCAGGCCATCTCACAGCGTGATCTGATTGTGGTAGAAAGCGTGGTGATGTTGCTGGTGTTTGCGGTAGTGCTGGTGACGTTTCTGGTCGATGTAGCCTATGCCGTTGTCGATCCGCGGCTTCGAGCACGCTGACTTGGACTGCAAATAAACATGGAGTCGGGAATCTTTCGTCGCAACCTGGTTATTGGTTCGGTGCTTGCGCTGGTGTTTCTGATTGCCGCTATCGTGTCTTTTTTCTGGACGCCCTATGATGTAACACAGCTCGATATTGCCAATAAGCTAAAAAAACCAAACGCAGAATACTGGTTTGGCACTGATCATTTTGGCCGCGATATTTTTTCGATGATTATGGTGGGAGCCAGAACATCAATAGCCGTGGCGATTGTTGCAGTGGGTATCGGGTTGCTTATTGGTGTGCCCCTGGGGTTAACAGCGGCTGCGTGGCGACACAGCTTGCTGGATGAGTTGATCATGCGTTCCAATGATCTGGTGTTTGCTTTTCCGGCGCTGTTAATCGCTATCATGATCACTGCCGTGTTTGGCCCCGGCGCGGTAAATGCCATCATTGCGATTGGAATATTTAATATTCCGGTTTTTGCGAGGCTGACGCGAGGCGCCGCATTAAGTTTATGGACACGTGACTATATTCTTGCAGCAAGAACGGCGGGTAAAAAATCCTTTCGTATCTCACTTGAACATATTCTGCCAAACATCTTAAACCTGCTGATCGTGCAGGGCACCATTCAGTTTTCATTAGGGATACTGGCGGAAGCCGGATTGTCGTATGTCGGGCTTGGGGCTCAGCCTCCGGTACCCAGCTGGGGGCGTATGCTCGCAGAAAGTCAGACAATGATTTCATTTGCACCGCACCTGGCATTGTTTCCCGGGTTTGCCATCCTGCTGACCGTTCTCGGTCTGAATTTGTTTGGTGACGGATTGCGTGATTTGTTTGATCCGCGACTGCGGCGCGAGTCAAGATGACTTTGCTTAAGGTAGAAAACCTGCAGTTGTCGATCTATGACAATCCTGTACTGCACGATATCGACTTTCAGGTCGATGCCGGTCAAACCCTCGGTATTATCGGTGAAAGTGGTTCGGGTAAATCACTGAGTGCATTGTCGGTTATGCAACTACTGCCAAAGGGGTCTAAAGCTACCGGCAGTATTTTGTTTGATGGTGAAGAGTTATTGGATAAAACCGAGGCACAGATGTGTAGTTTGCGCGGTGACGATATCGGCATGGTGTTTCAGGAACCAATGACGGCTCTGAACCCGGTGCAAACGATCGGTGAACAGGTTGCCGAAACGGTTTTCATTCATCAACAGGTCGGGCGTAAAGCCGCGCTTGAAATCGCAGCACAAACTCTTGAGCATGTAGAGCTGCCCAATAGTGAATTTCCACTGTCGCGTTATCCGCATGAGCTTTCCGGCGGGCAGCGACAACGTGTGGTGATTGCGATGGCTATTGCGTTGCGTCCCCGCTTACTGATTGCAGACGAGCCAACGACAGCGCTTGATGTAACGACACAGGCGCAGATTCTTGCGTTGCTTAAACGTCTGACCTCAGAACACAACATGGCACTGCTGTTAATCACACATGACCTCGGTGTGGTTGCTGATATTGCAGACCATATGGTGATACTGCGTCATGGCACAGTGGTAGACAGTGGTGAGACCGGCACAATATTTAAAGCGCTCAGGCATCCGTATACCAAAGCGTTGTATGAGGCGTCTGGTCATGTGCCGGAGCGTAGTGTGAAACACATGCTGCCTGAGGTATTGCTTGACGTGAACGCTGTCAGTCGTGACTACCGGTTGCCGCGTTCCGGGCTGTTTAGTCGGCCGGACAGCTTTCGTGCAGTTGATCAAGTCAGTTTTGTGATTCATCGCGGTGAAAATGTCGGGCTTGTTGGTGAAAGCGGGTGCGGTAAATCCACGTTGGCGCGCGCGATTCTGGGGCTCGAAAAATTGCAGGAAGGCAGTATCACAATCAACGGCGAGCAAGTGCTTGCAGATATGCAAATGCCGGCATCTCTGCGGCGGCAGGTGCAGGTGGTGTTTCAGGATCCTTATGGTTCTTTTAACCCACGACACAAGGTGAAGCGACTGGTCGGGGAACCCTTTTATTTACTCGACTCGCCACCTGCCGGCGCAGACTATGACATGGCCGTGACAGAGGTACTTGAGAGTGTCGGGCTGGCAGCGAGCGATGCCGATAAGTACATCCACGAATTTTCCGGCGGACAGCGCCAGCGCATTGCGATTGCCAGAGCGTTGATTATCAAGCCCGGATTAATTGTGCTCGACGAACCTGTCTCTGCACTCGACGTTTCAATTCGCGCACAGATACTCGATTTACTGGCAGCACTCTCTGCACAATTTGATCTGTCGTATCTGTTTATCTCGCACGATCTGACCGTGGTAAGGTCTGTGACAGATCGGGTGCTGGTGATGAAAGATGGTCGCATTGTCGAACAGGGAGATACCGAAGATGTGTTTTCAAACCCACAACATGCGTACACTAATAATCTTCTTGATTCGGTGCCGGTTCTACCCGGAGCAGATAACCCATGAGGTGTGTTGACAGCGTGGCAATCGCCATCAGGCGCGGCATAAAATGCTTTATCTTGTCAGCCCTCGCGTTACTGGCAATAACGCCGGTCGCTGCAAATGATGATCAAAACCCGTCTGTCTTGCGGATTGGTACTGGTGGCAGCAGCGGTTCCTACTTTCCTATCGGATCAATAATCGCGCAGGAGATTTCTGAACATTGTGAGGTGCTGGCGCTCGCACAGCGTTCTAACGGGTCTGCATCTAATGTGCGTGATATTGGTGGCGGCCTGCTGGAATCCGCACTGGCACAGGCCGATGTGGTGCACTGGGCTTATTCCGGCACTGCGGAGTTTGAAAGCAGTGGCCCGATTGAAAACCTGCGCACAGTGGCGACGCTTTACCTCGAAAGCCTGCACTTTGTTGTTCGTTCGGACAGCGGTGTAGAAAGTCTTACTGATCTTATTGGTAAACGGGTATCGACCGATGAAATCGGTTCCGGCACCCAGCTCAATGTTCAGCAGGTGTTGCGATCGCAAGGGTTGGCTGAAGAAGAAATCAAACTGGTTTATCTGAAGCCAATTGATGCGATAGACCGCTTTCGCCGCGGCGCACTGGACGCTTTTTTTGTGGTGGCAGGATACCCGGTGAATGGCGTATCTGAATTGATTGAAGAGGGTGTGGGTAAGTTACTGCCGCTTGAAATTTCACTTGAAAGCCAGTTACTGAAAGACTTTCCGTTTCTTACTATTGATGAAATTCCCGGAAACACCTATGGCAACGCTGATGCAGTAACGACACTTGCTGTGCCGGCACAACTTGTGGTTGATGCCGATCTGGACAGTGAGCTGGTTTATCGTATTACAAAAACACTCTGGGATGACAGGACTTTGCAGCAGCTCAGCGAAAATCATCCCAAGGGCAATGAGGTTGCTTTTGCGTCAGCACTGGCAGGTCTGACTGTACCGCTGCACCCTGGAGCGGAAAGATACTACACCGAGCGCTCACACCCGTATCTGGACAGGCAGAACCGCAGATGACCGGGGCCGGCAATCAAAAGTGGTGGACCATTGTCATTTTTTTGATGGTGCTTGCTATGGGTGTGGCGCTGGTACTGTTTGTTAATCGTGCTACAACCCAGATCCGTGAAGCACTTGCTGAAGAAGTTTTGCAGCAACAACACGATGTCTCAAACCTGATGCATGAGTACGAAGGTGTTGTGTTAGCCATCGAACGTGAGCGCAACGGCACGGCTGACAGTGAGGATAATTTGCGGCTTGCGCTGAATTCCGCGCGGCAACAGCTGGATAAAATGCGCTTTCAATACTCTTTTGAACGGCTGGATGGTGCGGCCACTGCGCACGCTTACGTCAAACCGGTGATGGAAGATGTTACTCAATGGATCGAGGAAGGCGTTGCCGGCCAGCAAGTGGAGATGCCGGTGCGGCTTTCTCTGGCAGCACAACGTCTGAATGACCGGTACCCGACACTGCGACGGATTGGCGCTGAAACCGATCAGGTCGCAACGGAACTCATTGCCGATCAATCAGATAATCTTAACCGGTTTCGAGGCTCGCTAATTTCGTTACTGGGGTTTTATGCGCTGCTTGCGTTAGGGTTTGCAGCATTGCTTATCCGTCAGCGAAATTTGCAAACCCAGTTGCGTATGGATCAGCAGGCGCACGCACAGCGTATTGCCGACTTTGCAGATATCGGTGCCGACTGGTTCTGGGAGATGACTCGCAACCTTAAGCTCAACGTACTTTCAAACCGGGATCTAACCGTAAACGATAACAAGCAGGCGTTAGCTCCCGCGGATGAAATGTCTGTGCTGCTGGCCAGTGACGAGCGTGCTACCAGCGTTCACTGGCCGGTTGAAAACCTGCTCGACCAAAGAGAATTCACGGAGTACGAGTCCGAATGGGAAACGCATGATGGCCAGCGGCGTGTGATTGCCATGAGTGGTAAACCGTTGTTTGGTGAGCAGCAGGAATTTCTCGGCTTTAGAGGGATCGGGCGGGACATCACCGAACGCAAGAACATTGAAGAGGAACTTAAGTCCGTTTACCGGGAGTTGCTGGCGGCGCAAAGGCAGGGGCGAGAGCAGGCGGAAGACGCGTTGCGAGACTCAGAACAGTTTCTGCGTACTTCCCTTGATGCAATGGCGCCCAACATTGCCATTCTGGATCAACATGCAACGATTAAAGCCGCCAACAAAGCGTGGCGGGAGTTGTCTGTGCATGGCGTGGCGGGCGGTGGTGTAGGGCACAATTTCATGACCGCTTTCAGGGCGCGTCCGGCAGAAGAACGCAGGGCCATTGCTTCTGTTGAGCGTTATATCCAGGCAGTGCTCGACGGCGAAAATGACAGCTTTCACTATGAATTCCCGTGTCAGACGCCCGATGAGATCTGCTGGATGGAAATCAACCTGACCATTTTTTATTCTAATGCCCAGCGATATGCGGTGCTGGTTTATGAAGACATCACATCTAAGCGCAAACTGGAAGACCGTGACCGCAAACTCCGAGCCGATCTGGCGCATGTTGCCCGATTGAATACAGCTGGTGAGATGGCGAGTGTGCTGGCACACGAAATCAACCAGCCTTTGACGGCCATTAGCCACAACTGCGATTCGCTGTTATCCAATCTGAGCGGCCAGTCCGACAGTGACGTAGAAGAGACGTTGCAGGATATCTACGAGCAATCGCAGCGTGCAGGTGGCATAATCCATAGCATGCGCCAGATGATGCGTAAAGATACGCCGCGAACAGCCAGTGTCGACATCAACAATCTGGTCAGGGAAACGAATCGGCTAACCAAGCCTGAGGCGCGAGAACACAATGTTGAAGTCAGGCTGGAATTAGCACCTGACTTGCCTGCGGTAATGATTGACGCGGTACAGATTCAGCAGGTTCTTGTTAACCTGGAGAGAAATGGCGTGGAGGCTATTCGTTACCACGAATCTTCGCTTCGGGAGCTAACAATAACGACAGCGCGGGAAGCGGGCGACTGGATTTATATCGCTGTCAGGGATACAGGGCCTGGCGTTACGCCGGAAGTCGAACGTAACCTGTTTAAGTCGTTTAAGACCACCAAGACTGATGGAATGGGGATGGGGTTGTCAATCAGCCGGTCAATTGTGGAAGCGCACGGAGGTCGTTTGTGGCTGGATAATGCTTCCGCAGGTATGACAACATTCATGTTCAGCTTACCAATTAATGCCAATTAGATAGAGCTACAAGAATGGAATTGGATGAAAAGGCTGTTTACATTGTCGATGACGATGAAGCCGTACGCAAAGCACTGACGCGCTCGCTTGAGCAGCGTGGCTACAGTGTCAGAACCTATGCCAGTGCTGAGGATTTTCTCGGCTCCTATCAGCACGCCGCACCGGGATGTCTGGTGCTGGATGTTCGAATGCCTGGTATTAACGGGCTGGAGTTGCAGGAAATTTTGGCCGAAAAAAATATTCCCCTGCCGATTATTTTTATCACCGGTCATGGCGATATCCCAATGTCTGTGCGGGCGATGAAATCAGGTGCGGTTGATTTTCTGGAAAAACCCTATCCTGTAGAAATGCTGGTTGAACGGATCGACAGTGCGCTCGGAGCGGCGACGGAGTTACACGAATCAGCGTTGCAGTCCGCCCACATCAATGAATGTTTTGAGCAACTGACGCCGCGTGAAAAAGACGTGATGACTCGCCTGGTCGCCGGTGCCGCAGATACTTCAAATAAGGTAATTGCCAGAGAACTCGAGATCAGTCACCGGACTGTGGATGATCATCGTGCGCGGGTGATGGCGAAAATGCAGGCCCGATCACTGGCAGAGCTGGTGCAGATGGCAAAAATCTGCGGGATTTATCAGCCCTGATCGCCCGGGCATTGGCGCAAAGCCGTAAGCGGATATTTTTGGCTGTTATTTCGGTTGATAGATAATTCTTACGTTAAACCCGGAGAAATGTCCGGGTTTTTTTATGCCGCACTGCTAAAGCTTTTTTAGTTCAGAACGGAATTTCGTCGTAATCTCCCTCATTGCCGGGAGGCGGGCTGTTTTCGGATGCTGCTTCAGCTGGCGGCGCTGAGCGTGCTTCGCTGCCGGACTCAACACGCCAAGCCTGCAGGTTAGTGAAGTACTTGCCGTTCCATTCCCTGCCGCGCAAATCAAAGTGAACCTTAAGCTCATCGCCTTCACTGTGCGCATCAAGAAGCTCACATTTGTCCTGAGTCAGCTGGAATTTCACCATCTGAGGATACTGGCCATCGACCACTTCCAGTACAAATTCCCGAGCTCGAAACTTGTCGGTTTTTTGCTCAGTTTCGAAGATTTTATGTAGTTTGCCGTCGACTTCAAATGCCACAACGCGGGTCCATGGTTGAAAACGATAAGTGTACCAGTGCGGTCAGGCAGAGGACAGTGAAACGCTGACTTAACTGAGTTTTGGCGGTGCCGGTAGCGATGATTCGGTGTGGTTAATGTGATTGGTAATATTAGTAAAGAAAATGGTACTGACTGCCATTGCGATATCGATCAGCGCTTCGTCGGTCAGTTGTTGCGCGCGTGCCTCTGCGATCAGTGCATCGTCCAGCGGGCCTTTGTGATTAAAAAAGTGCTTTACAATTTTGACTATAGTGTCGAGTCTGGCAACACCGGTTTCGGTGCCGCTGCGTACTGCAATTTGTTGTTCTTTCTGCAGTCCTGCTTTTCGCGATTTCATGGTATGTGTTGCCAGACAGAAGTCACACTGGGTAATTTCACTGACGAGCAATTTGATTGCTTCAACCTCAAGTTCTGAAAGTGGACTTTTGCGCAGACTCTCCTCCATTTTCATGTAGGCATGCAGTGCGTGTTCGCTGTTGGCAAACTGCAGGTATACATCGGCGATCTTATCGTTGATTCGCGTCGGGTTGAGCAGATCCAGAGTGTCCTGTTGCAAAGCATTTTCGTCGCGGGTTTGCAGGCGAGCCATTATTTCTCCTATAAAAAAAGCCGGCGCAGGCCGGCTTTAGTGTCATCGGTTTTTGAATTGCTTAGCTGTTACTGAACGGTACGGTGGATAGTCCAGTTGTCTGCCTGAAAGTAACCGTTACCCCACCAGATTTCGGTACCAACCAGTATGTTGGCCATGCACCAGCTGTCCTGAAGCTGGACTGTGTTAGAGCCGCGACCAAACGCTTCGTTAACGCGATGCGAGTAAGTACGTGTCCATTCAATAAAAGTGTTCCAGTTGATTTCGCCGGATGACTGCGGGTTTTGCGCAACGAAAGCAATGTATTCCAGGTCTGAAGGCTTGGTGTAAACATCATAGGATTTGCCATCGAGGGAAACCGATGTAACGTAGTCACCAGGTGCTGCAGGAAGACGTTCGGCACCTCTGTCGAGCCATAGCATGATTTCAAAGCGCTGGTTACTGGTGGTGCCATTGCGAACCAGGGTAGACACATCACAGTTGCCGCCGAGCTCATGAAAGAAAGATTCTACGGCAACGTTGCGTTCACCGTTGAGGGTCTGGCCGTTAAAATCTTTACTGCGTGTCGGGTATTCTTCGCTCGAGAACGCATAGTCTATTTTATAGAATGGCAGTTCATCGACTCGAACCGGCATGCCGGTTGCCGCAGGTGTTTCTGCCAGAGTCGGCCCTGAGTATTCACCTGGAGATTTCACACCGTAGATGATTTCCGGGTATGACTTCACCAGCCAGACCGCGCCGCGAACGTCGCTTTCATTGCCCCAGTCGTAGTCCCAGCGCGGTACGACGTTGCCGGAGACATCGTTAACCGAAATAGTTTGTGTCCAGTCCGGTAGTGACGAGGCACAGAAGTTCCACGCGTTGGTCGCCAGCAGGAAGTCACCAAATTTGAGGTTAGGATGAAACTGAACCACAGGGCAGTTGCCATTCATAACAACGTTGCCGTTTTCATCCGTACTCGGGGTAATGCTGTATGAATTCTGCTCCGAACGGATTGGGCTCATGGTGCTGACGAAAGTGGTGCCCGTTGTAGGCTCGGAAAGATTCAGTGAGGCATCAGCGCCGCTGGCATCACCGGTATTATTTGAGCCGTCGTCTAATGTGCCGACATCGCCATTGCCGCCGTCATCGCCACCATCACTTGAACCGCTGCCGCCGAACTGATTGACGCTGTCGCTGGTGCCGCCGTCGCTCGAACCACTGCCGCCAAATTGATTGACTGTGTCACCGGTGGTGTCCGCCCCGTCATTCTGGGTGGAGCCGTTGTTGCTGCTACTGTCTGTGCTGCCACTGCCGGTGCTGCCACTGTCTGTGCTACCAGAACCGTCTGTTGTACCTGAACCTTCGCTTCCGGTTTGACCGGCATTAGCATCAGTGCCGGATGAACTGCCGTCAGACTGTAGTCCTGACATATCAACACGATTGATTCCCTCGCTATCACAGCCGGCGAGCAGAGTCGCCGCGATAGCCAGCGGTATGAGTTTTTGCATGTTAAATGAACCTGTTAGCGGGTATTTAGAACTTGGGCAGGAGTTTACGCCTTTTGTTCCGCGCGCTTTAGTGGGTGAATTTAAAACTTCGTGTAATTTGACTGCCTACAAGCGACAATTAACAGCTCGTCATTAATCGTGTTAATTGCGCAATCGTATAGTTTACATGATGTAAATTGATCGAAACATTAATTCAGCAATCGCCAACTGCCGTTGTTGACACTCAATAGTTATTACTGTGGCTGGCTGAATATTGGCAATACAAAAACAACCGTTTGCGCCCACTGGTCGTGGCATTTTCTGGATGTTCGTGACCGGTCTGTGCTTTCTCGGGGTGACCGTAACCGTCCGGTATGTCGGTACTGATCTGCCGGCTGCACAAGCAGCTTTTTTGCGCTACGTGATGGGAACCTTGCTGTTGCTGCCGGCTTTTATCCGATTGTTCAACGGTGAACTCACCATAAAAGATCCGTGGATCATGGGTATCAGAGGGGTTGCGCACGGATTCGGTGTTATTTTGTGGTTTTATGCGATGGCGCGGATACCGATTGCGGAAGTCACGGCTCTTGGCTATCTCACCCCTGTGGTAGTGACGGTTGCAGCGGCAATATTTTTGGGGGAAACGCTGCATGCACGACGACTGATCGCGGTGGTGGCCGGGTTTATCGGGGTGCTGATTATTATACGGCCCGGCATACAGGAAATTTCTATTGGCCAGCTTGCGCAGCTGGCCACAGCACCGCTGTTTGCGATTTCGATGCTACTGACCAAAAAGCTCACCTCAAATAACGAACCCATTGCTATCGTGGCGGTGTTGTCAGCGGTGTGCACCATAACCTTGTTGCCGCCGGCACTGGTGATGTGGGTCAAACCCGGTTTCGGTGATCTGGTATTGCTTGGTCTGACCGCTGTACTGGCAACGCTCGGCCACTACACAATGACTCTGGCGTTTAGTTATGCACCGCTCAGTGCGCTGCAGCCGATCTCGTTTTTGCAATTGATCTGGGCCACGATTGCCGGCTTTTTGCTGTTTGCCGAACCGGTAGATGGTTACGTCGTGTTTGGCGGGGTAATTATTGTGGCGGCGGCCAGCTATATTGCGCACCGCGAGGCAAGGCTTGGCCGGCAGAATACGCCGGCCGTGCAGACTGATTGAAGTGCTAAGGCACTTCTTTTAGCTTGTTATCAGCTTAGTTAATGGTGACCAGTGCACACTGCCCGATGGTGGTCTGGGCATCACTGTAAAGCATGACTTCTGCTGTAGTCGTTTCAGCCGGTGCAGAAAGTCGGACTGCTGTGGCGGTGGTAGTGGCGTTGATTGCCTGTTCACCGCTTGCAAGTGGTGCGTTGTTTTCATCGAGAAACGCGATAATTGTTGTCGCGAACTCATCACCGCTTTTGTTGATCTGATCGCACTGCAGCGAAAGTGTCAGTGGCTGGTTTGCGGGGCTTGCCGCAACCGCTGCGGCCACATCTATCGTCTGGTTTATGCAAGCGCCACCGGCCAGTGTGGTAACGCCGCTGTTCGCAATCGCATCGACACCGGCACACTGTGACCAGCCATTAAGCGCGTCGTTAAAAGTGCCGTTTTGCAGTTCAACGACTGGCAGATCGACGGTCACTTCCGAAAGCTCACAGTTGTCGATAGTCATTGTGTCATCGCTGAAAAACAATACTTCGGCCTTGCTGGTGAAAGCAGGTGCCGTCATGGTGATTTCTATGTCTGAGTAACCGGTAGACTCGACTTCAACTTCCTGTGTGTCCAGTGGACGGAAGTTCTGATCAAGGAAAGCAAGCGTAACGCTTGACCATCCGTCAGCAACTTTCTTCGCATCACAGGTGAGCGTATAGCTTACACCGGCCTCGGCGTTGACGTTCTGGTAGCGACAGGCACCATTTCTAACCTGCAGTGCCATAGCGCCTTCACTCGCATCGTTAACGAGTTCGCTGCCTCCAGCGGTGCTGCAGCTTTCCCATGAAGTTGCGCCAACTTCAAAGTCGCCGTCGAGCAGTAGTCCGGGGGCGGCCAGGGCAGCGCCGATTTCCGGTCCTCCCGAGCCTGTGAGCACTGCCGAGTCGCATCCGGCCAGCGAGAAAGCGAATCCGAGAATCAGTGCATTACGCAGACCGGGATTAGTTTGTTTGCTCATGGATCACCGTGATATATGCCGTATTTCGGGCAAGCGTTTGGTTAAATAGTATCTACGGTCTATCGGAAGCGCTTTGGCTATTCTTTAACGCGTTTGCCGGCTGTTGCTACGAAACACGGTCGTATGGTGCCGTATTTGTGCGTTGCGGGTGGCGTGGCAGTCTTTTTGTGAACTGGTACGACATGAGTTTTTTTTTGTCAGGCAAAAACGCCATGAATATATACCGCGCTGTTGTCGCTTTGATTGCGGTTTCTGAATGCCCAGTAACGGGTTCCGTTGTTGTCCTGAATCAGAAAGTAGTCTCTGCGTACATCTGACTCTTCCCACCAGCCGGTCTCTATTCTTTCGGCGTCACTGTCGAGAGTAATCTGTTGATAACGACCGGATTGCATTGGTACCGGCTGCTTCAATAGCCACAATGGTCGTGAAGGCCACTCGCTGTGAGGCTCTGCAGGCAGATCGATAAAGGATTTTTTCCAGGCTTTTTCGGGGCGGTGATCATCGACTGCTGCGAGTGTGTAGAGTGAATCTTTACCGAGCCGTGAGCAGAGTTTGTCGACAATTTCGCCAAGGCTTTTCTGTTGCTGACGGCTTTTTACAAAAAAGTCTGCCGCATCACGATCAACATCGCTGAAGGTGTCTGCAACAAGGTGCAGGCCGCAAACCGGTGCCACCAGTTCTGTTTGTGAGAGTCGTTCAGTCAGCACCCGGTGCAGGTGACGTGCCTGACTTGTCGCGTGTAAGAAGCGTAGTTGCAGGACAGTGTCCGGATGTTTTTCATGACGCAGTGAAAACTGAAACGTATTGATGCCTTTGTCTTGTGCAATAAGAAAGGCGACCAGTTCACCGATCATTCTCTGAGTCGCAAACTGCAGTGCGTTGACATCCTGTACTTCGAGCGTTAAATGAAATTCGCGTTCAAATATATCGCTAAGTCTTAACGGGGTGCGCGGATCCGGGTGTCTGCCCAGAAGCCGGTCAAAGTAATCAACACAGGCGCATCCAAACCGGCGCGTCAATGATGCCGGCGATACGTTAACTACACTGCCAATCTGATGCATGCCAGAGCGGTTCAATCCTTCGACAGTAGCAGGGGGTAATTCCAGCAAGCTGACCGGTAGCTGGCTTATTACGGTTTTCAGTCTTTGCTTGTCAGTAATGCCTAAGCGGATATTGGCACGAGCCAGCAGGTTCGCTGCGAGCGGTGTCGGCGCAATGCCAATCTGTCCGTTATAGCCGAGTTTGACAAGCCCGTCTTCTATCAGGTGTACCAGGGTTGAAAAGCCTTCGAACAACTTTTTGCTTCCGGCAATTTCAATCAGGATGTGATTGGGTTTATGCACAGAAACAATCGATGAAAACTGCATGGCCCATTCACCAATGCGGGTTAATAAGTGGTACTCGTGTTGCTCATCGTATTCGACGACAGCAAGGTCGGGTAACAATGCATAGGCACTGTTTAACGCCATTGACGGATGGATACCGGATTGTCGGGCCGGTTGGTTGCAGCTTCTGATCTGCTGGCGGTTGTTGCATCGCTCTATTACTGCCAGAGCGGTGTCACTGCTAATGTCATCCAGCAATAGATCGGGTAGATAAAGACTTGCCCATAACTGCTCTGTGTTTGCTGTGGTCATCGCTTTTGCTGCACTGGCCGGTGCTTCGTTGTAATCGAGGTAACCTGCGTATCAGTGGCGTTGTCTTGTTGCTGTGCTTGTCTATTTTTTTCTGGTTTGTTTTGTCCGGGTTTGTGTTGATTGTCTTTTGGCAGTGTCAGGGTATGACACTTACCACCACGATTTTTAATGATATCTATCTGCAGATGTTGTTGGTGATGACGTAATGTCATACGCAAGCCTGCAGGTGATGCGCTGTTAGCAACTTGTTCGGGGCGGTAGCAGACTGCCCAGGCCTTGCCTTGTTCTGCGGCCAGTTGTAGTCGGCGTTGCTGCCGGTCATTGCTGGTGCGTGTTGTCCATAGAATGACTGCCGAAAAAATACCGCTGCGCAATAGCTGTTCAGCTGCCCAGAAATCATCCTGCTGCCTGGCTTTGTGGTTAGCTGATCCATTGTTGCTATTGCCGGAGTGATTTGCAGAAGCAGAGTCGACAACCAGTATCCGGTCGAGTGAAATACCGGCGGCAATTAATGCCGGTGCATAGGGGATGTAGGGCGGGGCGACCAGAGCAATCCACTGTTGCTGCCGGGTCAGGGTATGCAGTGAGGGCATTAATAAAGAGAACTCGCCAATGCCTTCGCTGCTAACCATGATTTCGGTCAGTGCGCCAAGTGGCCAGCCGCTGGCTGGCAGTACCGCATCCAGTTGCGGATATCCGGTGGAAAGGGTCTCTTTGTCGGTATGCTGCTGTCGACCTTGCCAGAGGGCCGGGTGCTTAAGCAGTGCTTCCAGAGTCATGGGATTTGTTTATCGGTGTGTTTTATTTATTGTTCTTTATTCACCTTTTGTACTGAGTGAGGTTGGGTGTCGCAAAAGCATTTCGGTCATGTGTAACTTAGCTTGCAAACGAGTACTCGTTGCGGTGGGACCCTCCCCGGCGCTTAGACGCTGACCCTCCCGCGAGCGAGAGGGTGTGTTCGTGCGTTTTGCGACAGTCTCCAGGCGGGAGGGGGTGGTGATCGCGTTTTTTACGACAGCCTCTGATGTTGGGGGCCGGGCAGCGCTGCCGGTTATTCTATGGTGGAAGCAGGTAAGGGGGTGGGGGCGTTTTATCGGGTTGCCTGTAAGGCAATAGGTTGTTTTCATCTCTTAGCATGCAGATTTATGCTTCTGCATGGCCTGGTTGTATATTAAGTGAACGGGGTTTATGTTTTTGTTATCCCCGTAGATTTTCAGTTGTGCTTTCCTGTGGTGTTTTTTCCGAGTGGTTGTCTGAGCATAACGGTTATTTTAGTGCGCCCGGTTACCGACGCTTGCGCGTTGTGTCATAACGAAGCACGCCGACATAGACACCTTCGATAGCAAAGTCCTGTGTTTTGAGATCGACTTCTATCGGGTCAAAGTCATCGTTTTCCGGAAACAGTGTTACTTTATTGCGTGCACGGTGAAACCGCTTAACGGTGACTTCGTCGTCGATACGTGCAACCACAATTTGTTTATTGCGCGCTTCCTTTGTGCTGTGTACAGCAAGCAGATCACCATCGAGAATGCCGATGTCGCACATGCTCATGCCTTTAACTCTAAGCAGGTAGTCGGCACGCGGATCAAAAAGATCGGGGTCTATCAAATAGTGATCTTCAATGTTGTTAACCGCAAGAATAGGTTCACCGGCGGCGACGCTGCCCACTACCGGCAGAGGGATAGCCTCGCCTTCGGTCGTAAGGATGCGGCAATCTTCAACATAGTCTGCCGCTTCCGGCAGAATGACGATGCCGCGTGAAGTTCCGGAAAGCACTTCAATCATGCCTTTCTGCTCGAGTGCACGCAGGTGCGACTCAGCGGCGTTTGCCGAGCTGAATTCGAACTCGGCTGAAATTTCCGCGCGCGTTGGCGGCATACCGTAGTCGCGAATTCCCTGGCAGATAAATTCCAGAATCTCTTCCTGCCGTTTGGTGAGAAAGCGTTTTTCCGTGGCAGCAGATTTCTTTGATTGTTTTTTGGGCATGCGGGTTCCAGTCGTTGGTTACTGTATTTATATACAATTAAGCGGGTATTTACAATGCAAAATCGGCGCTTTGAAATGGCAAGGGTTCACGGATAATTCAAATAGCATACGCTATGTTACTGAAAACAAAGCAGAGTTTAATTAAATGATTGATCAGCAGAAGCGAAAAACACTGAAATTTATGGCTGCCATCGGCGTGGTGGGTTCCTCTCCGGCGGCGCACGGCGCTGTACTGATGGCGCTATCGGATTCTGCAGACCTGCAAATCGGCATACTTGCCGGCAAAACCATTCCCGGAGTCAATGTCATACTGCGCAATACCACTGCTGAAGTGCTGCGCATTGAGGCTTTCCAGCCTGGTATTATTGCCTGCCGGAGACAGTATTCTCCATCTCAACCAGTTGTGTAAATCACATTCCCTGATACTACATCCAAGCAGGTAATGTCTGCGACGGTGACTCAGTGGCAAATTCTGGCGGCACCCAGCCATGAAGCACACGGGTACTTGCCGGCGGATGGTTCGGCGACTGCAGGTCGACAGATACTGATCTGGTATCGCTGGCGGCAGTTGTGCAGGGCAATGACGCAATGGTCGCTTCAGGTGGTGTTGCTGTCAGTTGAAGGGTCAGAGCTTTCTGAGTTCAACACTGTCGATAGCATGATCTGCGTTCTTGTGCAGAATCAGGTCGGCGCGCTGGCGGGTGGGCGATATGTTTTCTCTGAGATTAACCAGGTTAATAGTATCCCAGATGTCAGACGCAGTGTTGATCGCCTCTTGTTCATTGAGATTGGCGTAGTGTGAAAAATACGCATCTTTTTGTTTAAACACGCTGCTGCGAAACGTCAGAAACCGCGAAACGTACCATTGCTTAATGACTTCTTCATTGGCGTCAACGTAGATCGAGAAATCAAAATAGTCAGAGACAAATACTTTGGGTTCACCAGGTGCTGTTGCACTGGCCTGTAGTACGTTTAGTCCTTCGACAATCAGTACGTCCGGTTGATCTACCGTCGTGTATTTGTCCGGCACGATGTCATAGCGCAAGTGTGAATACACAGGTGCAACGACGTTTCTTCTGCCACTTTTGATATCTGAAAGAAAGGTAATGAGGGATTGCCTGTCGTAACTTTCAGGGAATCCTTTGCGATGCATGATTTTGCGTTTTTCGAGTTCTGCGGTCGGTAGCAGAAAACCGTCAGTGTTGATTAAATCAACACGCGGATGTCCGGGCCAGCGTGCCAGCAGGGTCTGCAGTATTCGTGAAGAGGTGCTCTTGCCTACCGCCACACTTCCTGCCACACCGATAATAAACGGCACTTTTGGGGTGTCGTCTCTGAGGAAATCTGCTGTTTGCTGGTTCAGGGTTTGTGCCGAGGCAACATAGAAGCTCAGCAATCTCGAGAGTGGCAGGTAGACGTTTTTGACTTCGTCAATTGAAGCCTTTTCATTGATGCCACGCAGTTCCTGAAGTTCGGCTTCGGTCAGCGGGACATTCTGTGTGTCCTTGAGCTCGGACCACTGTTCGATACTGAATTTTCGGTAGGTGGAGTAGCCCATAGGGTTTCACGGATTTGGACGCTGCAACATCCACGTCAGATGAGTCTTGAACAGAGACTAAGGTGTAGAAGAAACTGAAAGTACTAGTGTAGTCGGATGAAGAGATAAAAAAAACGGGACCGAAGCCCCGTTTTTTATTGTCTATGCAGACAATTTACATCATTTGGTGAAAGCCATCAGCTTTTCAAGCAACGGGCCGGTGACCGGACCGAGTACATCACCAACACCCGGGATTTCCTGAACTTTGTCCAGCGCCGGAGTCAGCTTGCCGATGTTGTCGGTAATCATGCCGCCGAGCTGGCCACGACCGGCTTCAGGCACTTTGTCCCACATGCCACTCAAACCGTCGACTTTGCCTGTGATGTCGTTGAAGGCCGGGATTGCCGCCTTGGCGCTGTCTACGTCAGTGATGCCTTCAACAGTGCTTGTGGCGCTGCTGAAAATGTTACCGAACTCTGCGCCGACATCAGTGCCGTCAACATCAATTGATGGCATGGCATCTTTGGCACCTTCGACGGCAGTGCTGACAGCACCGTCCATGTCAGGGGCTGATTTACCCTTAATGAAGTTCCAGGCCAGCAGTGCAAGCGCGACCAGGATGGCAATTGGCAGAAACTTCTTCAGGAAGCCACCACCGGAAGAAGCAGCGTTGCCCGCGGCATCGGCAGCATTTCCGGCAGCGTTACCGACGGTATTCGCGGCACCTGAAACGGCATCGCCCGCAGCGTTGGCTGCATTGCCGGCTGCGTTAGCGGCACCGCTGCCAAAGTTCGCCATTTGATCCATGAAGCCCGAAGACTGCAACTGATCAGAAAATCCGGCCGGCATTGCTGCCTGTACGTTATCTTTCTGACCGTTGAGCAGGCTCATCAGACCACCGGCGTTCTGGCTGAAGCCACTGCCACCAAACAGTTTGCGTTTGATGATACCCATGATGATTGGTGCGAGGATACCCATCAGGCCAGATGACGACTTACCGCCAATACCGGTGAGACCGGATACCGCACTGGCCAATCCGCCCATGGCACCATTGCCGAGCAGTGAGCCAAGTAGATTGCTGCCCTGATTCATCATGTTGCTGCTGTTGTTACCAGTCAGCATGCCGCCAATGTTATCGAGCAAGCTGTCGTCGGCATCTTTAACTGCGTTGAACAACGAACCGCCGCCGTCTGCATTGGCAGAACTGGTCAGGCCGCTCAGCAGGCCCGGAATAGCCGCACCAAGAGCCGCTTCGGTCTTGTTGCTGTCTTCACCCAGAAGTGACCCGAGCTGACCAAGTGCCGGACCGCCTAATTGACCTTTTACCAGGTCTACTAAATTAAATGACATATTTTCAAATCCCCTTTGCTTGAAAGGTATACAAAATGTTCAGCGATAATTCGCTGATTCGTGGCCGACGACTCTACTGCAGGTGTGCTCGAAACCGATCTGATCGGCTACGATGGAGTAGTTGTACCTATGAGCGCTTTGGGAGCACTTTGGCAGCACCCTGCAATGGACGTCGTAAGTGATGGGGCAGGTTATTGACTTATGGCTGCCAATTTCCCTTGGCGTATAATGTTGGGACTCGCGACTGTTTTTCACTAACTGCCAGTTGCGATGTAACATTATTATACGTTGCGAAGTATACCATTACTCTTTCGGTTCAATCGTTAACTTAAATGCCACGATCCTGTAAAAAAATCAGTAGTACTACCCGATGGCTGTAAACATCGATACCCATGCGTTCTCGGTAGCGCCGATGATGGAAATGACCGACCGGTTCTGTCGGGTGTTTCATCGCTGTATGTCTGCAAAAGCCTTGCTATATAGTGAAATGGTGACTTGTAATGCAATTCTGCACGGTGACAGAGATTACCTGTTGGGTTTTGATTCAATAGAGTCACCGGTGGTGTTGCAACTCGGTGGCAGTGATCCGGCAGACCTTGCAGCATGTGCCCGCATAGGGCAACAGTACGGATATGCCGAAATAAATTTGAACGTCGGTTGTCCGAGTGACCGGGTGCAGAGCGGGCGTTTTGGTGCCTGTCTGATGGCTGAGCCCGAACTGGTTGCCAGTTGTGTCTCGGCAATGAAAGAAGCGGTCGATATTCCGGTTACCGTAAAGTGCCGGATAGGTATTGATCGAAACGATGCCTACGAACCGTTTGCCGAATTCATTAGTACCGTGCAGCGTGGCGGTTGTGAATTGTTTATCGTGCACGCGCGAAAAGCATGGCTGGATGGATTAAGCCCGAAGGAAAACCGTGATATTCCACCGCTCAAATACGACTTTGTTCAGCGAATTAAGCAGGAGAATCCTGATTTGGCATTTGTGCTTAACGGTGGTTTGCAAACGCACCAGCAAGCCCGGACTCTAAAGCATGAATGCCCGTTGCCGCTCGACGGCGTCATGATTGGCCGGCAGGCTTATAAAAACCCGTGGCTGCTGAGCGAAGTCGATGAACTTTACTACGGCGACAAACCCACCAGTATCACCCGTTTTGACATCATCGAGCGCTATATTCCCCACATCGAAAAGGAGATTGCTGCCGGTACCCGGCTGGGCAGAATGACACGGCATATTCTGGGGTTGTTTCAGGGGCAGCCGGGTGGGCGAATCTGGCGGCGATATCTGAGCGAAAACGCCTGGCGACCCGGGGCAGGAGCAGAGGTGGTAAAAGAGGCCTTGCGGCGCGTCGATGCGGCCTCCCGAAGGCCGGCTGCATGAACAGTGTCTTTCCGCTGACTAGATTGTCTGTCATAGTTTTTTTGTGCACGATATCCAACACCCGCCCCGGCAATGCCGACCAGCTGAATGACTAGCGAGTATCTGACCACCAAAGAAGTTGCGGAACTGTTGCGTTTAAAAGAACGCAAGGTTTACGACATGGCTGCAGAGCAGTCTATCCCTTGTACCCGTGCGACCGGCAAGTTGCTGTTTTCGCGAGCCGCAATTAACCGTTGGTTGCGTCAGCACTCTGCAGGTTCGGTGGCGGAGACCAATGCTGTGTTAATTAGTGGCTCCCACGATCCTCTGCTCGAGTGGGCAATAAGAGAATCTCAGTGCGGCATTGCCACGTTGTTTGATGGCAGTATTGATGGTTCTGAGCGATTGCGAGCCGGTGATGCAACCGTAGCTGCATTGCATATTTTCAATGCTTCTAACAAACGCTGGAATATCGACTACGTGGGTGAGCAGCATGCCGGTGGGAACTGCGTACTGGTGTCGTGGATAAAAAGACAACGTGGTCTGGTCTTCTCGAGCGCTGAGGTGACTGACATCACATCGCTCAAAACCTTGTCGATAGCTGGCAGGCAGTCAGGTGCCGGCAGCCAGATTGTGCTCGAGTCTTTACTTGAAGAAGCGCAAATAGACAGTCAGACCCTTAACTTTTCAATCACCGCGAGAAGCGAACACGATGCGGTGATAGCGGTGGCCGATGGAACCGCACAATGTACGCTTGGACTAGAGGCGCTGGCCATGCAGCATCGGCTTAACTTTCTGCCCCTGATTGAAGAATCGCTAGATCTGTTGGTGGACAGACGGTTCTGGTTTGAACCGCCAATGCAGCATTTTATTTCTTTTTGCAGGTCACCGGCGTTTAAGAAAAAGCTGGCTTCAATGAATGGCTATCGTTTGGCTGATACCTTCGCGGTTTGTTTGAACGTCTGACGGTATTGCTAATGATTCGCGTTAGGGTAGAAAAGCTGTTTACCCTGAAGTTGATAGTCGGCGATCAGTTGCTGTCCTTCACTCCCGGTCATCCAGTCGATGAATTGCTGCGCCAGTGCAGCGTTGACGTTCGGGCATTTTTCCGGATTTACCAGAATAATCCCGTACTGATTAAACAGCGCGTCGTCACCTTCCAGTAATACCCGGTGCTTTTGCTTGTTGTTAAAACTGATCCAGGTCGCCCGGTCGGTCAGTGTATAGGCGCCCATGCCTATCGTGATGTTTAACGTTGCGCCCATGCCTGAGCCGGTCTCGCGATACCATTTGCCACTCAGGGGCTCAACATCAATATTGGCCTGTTGCCATAGCTGCAGCTCTTTTTTATGAGTGCCTGAGTTATCTCCGCGTGATGCAAATATCGCCTGTTTGGCAGTGATGGCGGTGAGTGCTTCTGAGGCTGATTCTGCGTTGGCAACACCCGCCGGATCTGATGACGGACCGACAATCACAAAATCGTTGTACATCAAATCTTGTCTGCTGATGCCGAATCCGTCGTTAACAAATTTTTCTTCAGCGCTTTTCGCGTGAACCAGCAGCACATCGGCATCACAGTTACCGGCATTGCGAATCGCCTGACCGGTACCGACAGCAACCACGTGGACCCTTGTGTCATGCTTTTTCTCGAATATCGGTAGTAAATAGTCATACAAACCCGAGTTTGCTGTGGAAGTGGTCGACTGCACTAACACAGCGTTATCCGCTACGGCAGGGTTTAACAAAGTGCAGAGCATCAACACCTGCACAAGAGTAAATTTGACGAGAGAAGACATTGGCGTTGTTGAATTGATGGTTTTCATTGTGCGGACTGTGGTGAAGCGGGAAGAACGCCGTTAACAAACTGTTGGCTGTATGCGGATTTTGGACGGTGAAAAAAACTGGCAGCATCTGTGTGTTCTTCGATGCGGCCTTTGTTTAAGAAAATCACATCCTGTGACAACCGGCGTGCCTGACCAATATCGTGGGTGACGAGGAAAATTTTAATCGACTTTGCCCTCGCGTTTTTAATCAGATCTTCAATCCACTGTGTTGCGTCAGGATCGAGGTTTGCGGTCGGTTCATCAAGAAACATGATGTCAGGTCCGGTGGCCAGTGCCCTCACGAATGCAAGTCGTTGCTGCTCGCCACCCGATAGCGTTCTGGCCGGTTGACTGGCAACCGCTGAGAGGCTGGCTAGATTGAGTAATTGTTTGCGGCTGAGGATTGGTCTGGCATGCGGCAGTTGCAGCACGTAGTCGAGGTTGGCAGCGACGCTGCGCCTTAACAAAATCGGTTGTTGGAACACCATGGCTTGTCGCGCTTTAACAGCCGTAGCTGCGACACTTTGCCGACCCCAGGTAATCGTGCCGGTGTCGGCGGTGCCAAGCCCGTGCAGCAGCCGCAGCAGCAGACTTTTTCCTGCGCCGTTGTGCCCGAGAATTGTCGTGACACCGGGTGTTGTGACTTTAAGATTAAGACCGGACAACAACGGACGGCCGCCGATGGTAAGCGCGACCGACTTAAGCTCAAGCGGCAGCAACGGATTTTGGCGTGCGTCGTTCACACGGTCACCCGTTGTCTGGTGCTGAATACCAGCGCATTCACCGTTAGTGCTATCAGCAGCAGGATCATCCCCAGCGCCAGTGCCAGTGCCAGCTCGCCCTTTGACGTTTCCAGCGCAATAGCGGTAGTCATGACCCGGGTCAGGTGGTTGATGTTACCACCGACGACAATCACCGCACCCACCTCCGAAATTGCGCGGGCAAAACCGGCAAGCGCGACGGTGAGCAGGCTGGTGCGCATATCCCAGAGCAACGTTTGCGCAGAACCCCATTTGCCTACCCTCAGCGATTGCAGCAGTGGCTGATACTCAGACCAGGCATCTTCGATAATCTGTTTGGTCAGAGCGGTAACAATGGGTAGTACCAGAAAGGTCTGCACAATGATCATGGCCCCGGGCGTATACAACAACTGCAACCAGCCAAGTGGGCCGGACGCGGAGAGCACCATGTAAAACAGCAGACCGAGCACCACTGGCGGCATGCCCATGAGGGTGTTCAACACCACACTGACCAGCCATTTGCCGAAAAACCTTCGTGTGGCCAGCAGTGCGCCAAGCGGCATGCCGATAACACAGGCCAGCAAAGTCGCGGTCAGACTGACCTTGAGGGACAGCAGAACGATTTCGATCAGTGTTGGATCGAGATCTGCTATCAGTTGCGCTGCGTGGCTGAAGGACTGCCGAAAATCTTGCATAATTTCCGAGGCATGGGTGTATCTGGAAATTTTGCCTATTTATGCAGTTGAATACAACCGATGTGTGAAGCTCAGCCACCAAGGTGGTTGTCCGAGGATGAACAGCCGCCTAAGTTCGCAGCAGACTTAGAAATTCGTTGCGCGTATTGATATCCAATTTGAACCGACCAAGCATGACGGAAGTAGTCATGGTTGAGTTTTGTTTTTCGACGCCGCGCATCATCATGCATAAATGTTTTGATTCGACAACTACGGCAACGCCCTGGCCGCCGGTGACCTGCTGCACTGCATCGGCGATCTGTTTGGTCAGGTTTTCCTGTATTTGCAGCCTGCGGGCGTACATATCGACGATTCGGGCAACCTTCGACAAACCGATCACCCTGCCTTTTGGCAGGTAGGCGACATGACATTTCCCGATAAACGGCAGCATGTGGTGCTCACACATAGAGTAGAGTTCGATATCTTTGACGATGACCATTTCATCGCTGTCGGATTCGAAAACCGCATTGTTAACGATCTTTTCCAGCGTTTGTGCGTAACCTTGGGTAAGAAAGGTCAGCGCCTTGGCTGCGCGATCGGGTGTTTTAACCAATCCCTCACGCGATGGGTCTTCGCCTATTTGTTCAATAATTTTTTTGAATTCGTCTTGCACTGCGGTGTCCAAAGTGTGCGAATGGCTTGCGGGCAGGGTTCAGACCGCAGTGGGGCATTGTGAGCGATGCCGGTGCCGGATTCAATTTCCGGAATCAATTTCGATTTCGCGAAAAGCTTATATACTTAAGAATTAAAGAGAAAAATACTTTTTAACGCCGGAAAATACGGCGTAATCAGGAAATAATATGACTTTATTACTCAGCATAGTGATCGTTCTGGTCAGCATATTTTTGTTGGCAAACTTCGCCAGCAACATTGCCGCTATAACCGGAATCTTTGCGCTTGCGATGGTGGCGCTGACACTGATCGGCGTGGTTGGCGGGTTTTTCGGCGGATTGTTGTGGCTTGGCCTGATAGCCGTGGGCGCGGTAATGAATATTCCATCGCTGCGTCAGAGGTTTTTGTCAGTACCGCTGCTGCGATACGTGCGCGCAGTGTTGCCACCGATGTCGCAAACCGAGCGTGATGCGATTGAGGCCGGTACGGTGTGGTGGGAGTCGGAGCTGTTCCGCGGCAACCCGGATTGGAAAAAGCTGATGGACACACCACCAGCTACGCTTACCGAAAAAGAACAGGCTTTTCTTGACGGCCCGACCAACGAACTGTGTGCCATGCTCGACGATTGGGAAATCACCTACGAGCACAATGATCTGCCGCCTCGTATCTGGGAGTTCATTAAAAAGAACAAATTTTTCGGCATGGTGATCCCTGAAGAATACGGCGGTCTGGGGTTCACCGCTTACGGCCACTCAGCCGTTGTGACGCGGATTTCGGCCCGCAGCGTGACCGCCGGATCAACTGTGATGGTACCGAATTCTCTTGGTCCTGCCGAATTGCTGCTGCACTACGGCACCGATGAACAGAGAAATTACTATCTTCCGCGTCTTGCGGTTGGTGAAGAGATCCCTTGTTTTGCACTGACTGGTCCCAGTGCCGGGTCTGACGCGGCAAGCCTGCCGGACTTCGGTATTGTGTGTAAGCAGATGCATGAAGGTAAGGAAACGCTTGGGCTCAGAGTCAACTGGGAAAAGCGTTACATTACACTCGGGCCGATTGCGACAATTGTCGGTCTGGCATTTAAAGCCTACGATCCCGATCATCTGCTCGGAGACGAGGAAGACCTTGGAATTACCTGCGCACTGATACCTTCGAATACACCCGGGGTGAACATCGGTCGCCGTCACTTTCCGCTGAATCAGGCATTCATGAATGGTCCAAATAGCGGTACCGATGTGTTTGTTCCAATGGAGTGGATAATCGGTGGCCAGCAGAACATCGGGCAGGGCTGGCGCATGCTGATGGAATCACTGTCTACCGGACGCGGCATTTCTCTGCCTTCTTCCGGTGCGGCAGCTGGTATGGCAGCAACCCGCTACACCGGTGCCTACGCGCGGGTACGCAAGCAATTTAATATCCCGATTGGTAAATTCGAAGGCGTTGAAGAAGCACTGGCACGTATCGGCGGGTTGACCTATCTGATGGATTCCGGCCGCAGGCTTACCTGTGCAGCCCTCGATCAGGGTGAGCGACCATCTGTCGTCAGTGGCATTCTCAAATACTTCAATACCCACAATATGCGTGAGGTGATGAATGATGCGATGGACATTCATGGCGGCAAAGGCATTTGCATGGGCCCCAGTAACTACCTTGCGCGCGCCTATGAGGGCGTGCCGGTAGGTATTACCGTTGAAGGTGCGAATATTCTCACCCGCAGCATGATTGTGTTCGGGCAGGGCGCCATGCGGTGTCACCCGCATCTGGTCGAAGAGATTGAGGCGGCATCCATTGAAGATGAAGATCAGGCGCTGGAAAAGTTTGATAAAGCACTGATCGGGCATATTGCCTATGCCGTCAGCAGCGGCGCGCAGGCAATGTTTCACGGTCTTACACGCGGGCGCTTTGCATCGACACCAGTCGGTGGGCCAACAGCAAAGTACTTTCGCCGGCTGGCAAGAATGAGTGCCGGATATTCGTTTCTGGCTGACTTCACACTGCTGTTTCTTGGCGGTGCGCTAAAACGTAAAGAAAAGCTCTCCGGGCGTTTCGCCGACGGACTTATCTATATGTATATGTGTTCTGCGGTACTCAAACGCTACGAGGACGACGGCCGGCCGGAAGCAGATCTGCCATTGGTCGAGTGGGGTGCAAAGTACTGTATCTATGAAACCCAGGTCGCGCTGGATCAGATTCTGCGCAACTTCCCGAACAAATGGGTTGGCATGGTGCTGCGTGGGGTGATGTTTCCGCTGGGACGCCGGTTCCGCACGCCCAATGACAAACTGGGCCGTCGCGTCGCTAAACTGTTGTTAAAACCGGGTGAGACGCGCGATCGCCTGACTGATGCGCTTTATATCAGTGATGACCCGCAGGATGTCACCGGTTGCCTCGAAGTGGCGATGAAGCTCGCCATAGAGGCTGATCCGATTGAAGCCATGCTCAAAGACAAGGGTTTGCGAAAGCCCTACGATGCTGACTACTCAACCTGGTTAGATCAACTGGTATCGACGGGTGAGTTGACTCAACAGCAAGCAGAACTGCTGGTCGCGTCAGCGCAGGCCACGCACAAAGTGATCATGGTTGATGATTTTCCTAACGATTTTCAACAATCGGCAACGCAGGGGCCTCATTCCGAAGCTGGATATGCGCGCGCAAGCTGAGTAATCGGTCGGTCATATTGAAACGCAGGTCACAGTCGCCATAATTTATTTGTCGGTGTGGCTTTGGGTCCGAGCCATCAAGGTCATGTGAATCAATAGTATACTGGCGTAAACTGGAAAAGCTGTGCAAAACCCTGGTTTGCACAGCCTATTCAGATGTAAACCATCGTGTCGAAAGAACTACTGTAGGTTATGTCAGACAAAGAGATTATTGAAGACTCCGGAACAGCGGTTGAAGTCGCTAAACCAAAGCTTAAGAAGCCACCTATGTATAAAGTTGTGCTTCTTAACGACGATTACACACCGATGGAGTTCGTTGTTCTGGTGCTTGAAAGCTTTTTTTCCATGGATCGGGAGAAGGCAACTCAAGTCATGCTACATGTCCACAGCCGGGGGAAGGGAGTTTGCGGGGTGTTTACCCGTGAGCTGGCGGAAACAAAAGTTGTCCATGTGAACCAGTTTTCACGTGACAACCAGCATCCGTTAATGTGTGATATGGAGGAGGCGTAACCGTGGCGAGAAAAACAATAAATAATTATATAGAGAGACCCGTGAGATGTTGAGCAAAGAACTCGAGTTCACGTTGAATAACGCGTTCAAGGAAGCGCGTGAAAAGCGCTACGAATTCATGACGGTAGAGCATCTGCTGTTAGCGCTTCTGGATAATCCGACGGCGGCACAGGTGCTGCGATCGTGCGGAGGTGAGCTTGAATCCCTGCGCACTGAGCTGGTCGAATTCATCGATGAAAACACCCCTCTTCTGGATGATTCTGACAATCGTGAGACTCAACCGACACTGGGTTTCCAACGTGTGCTGCAACGCGCTGTATTCCATGTACAGTCATCTGGCAAGAAAGAAGTGACCGGTGCTAACGTGCTGGTGGCCATTTTTGGAGAGCAGGATTCACACACGGTTTATTTGCTTAACAAGCAAAACGTTACCAGGCTGGATGTCGTTAACTACATTTCTCACGGTATTTCAAAAATACCTGACGAAGACAAAGGCGAACTTGAAGACCTTGGCAGTGAAGGTGGTATGGAAGAGGGTGAGGCCGAAGCATCACCGCTCGATAAATACGCCACTAACCTGAATCAACGTGCCAAAGAAGGCAAAATCGATCCTCTGATCGGTCGTGAAAAAGAAATTGAGCGTTCCGCACAGATTTTGTGTCGTCGCAGAAAGAACAACCCGCTGCTGGTGGGTGAAGCCGGTGTGGGTAAAACTGCCATTGCAGAAGGCCTGGCGCTGAAAATTGTTGCCGGTGAAATGCCCGAAGTACTGCTTGAAAGCACCATCTACTCACTGGATCTCGGTGCGCTGGTTGCCGGTACCAAGTATCGCGGTGACTTTGAAAAGCGTTTGAAAGCCGTGCTTGGACAACTGCAGAAAGATGAAGGTGCGATCCTGTTTATCGATGAGATCCACACTATTATCGGTGCCGGTGCGGCGTCAGGTGGTGTTATGGATGCTTCAAACCTGATTAAGCCAATGCTTGCTACCGGTGAACTTAAATGTATCGGTTCGACGACATACCAGGAATATCGTGGCATCTTTGAGAAAGACCGTGCGCTTTCACGTCGCTTTCAGAAGGTAGATGTTGTTGAGCCGACGGTTTCCGAAACCGTAGAAATCCTCAAGGGGCTGAAAGGCAACTTCGAAAGCTTTCACGATGTGAAATACTCCAGCAACGCGCTTAAGGCCGCTGCCGAGCTTTCAGATCGCTACGTCAATGATCGTTTCCTGCCGGACAAGGCCATCGATATCATCGATGAAGCCGGTGCCAGCCGTCGTCTGCAAAACAGTCAGAAAAAGACAATCGGTGTAAAGGAAATCGAGTCGATTGTTGCCAAGATTGCGCGTATCCCTGAGAAAAGCGTTTCCTCCACTGATATGGAGAAACTCAAGAATCTGGGTCGCGACCTCAGCATGTTGGTGTTCGGTCAGGATCTTGCCATTGAGCAGCTTTCAGCGGCAATTAAAATGTCCCGCTCAGGTCTTGGACCTGAAGACCGACCGATCGGTAGCTTTCTGTTTGCCGGGCCCACTGGTGTCGGTAAAACCGAAGTGACCAAGCAACTTGCGAAAGTACTCGGTATTGAGTCGCTGCGATTTGATATGTCGGAGTACATGGAGCGTCATACTGTTTCCCGTTTGATCGGTGCACCTCCAGGTTATGTTGGCTACGATCAGGGCGGTTTGTTAACTGATGCGGTTATTCAGAACCCTCACTGTGTACTACTGCTCGACGAAATTGAAAAAGCGCATCCTGATGTTTTTAACCTGCTGTTGCAGGTCATGGATCACGGTACGTTGACTGATAACAACGGTCGCAAAGCTGATTTCAGAAATGTGATACTTGTGATGACCACCAACGCCGGTGCCGAGTCAATCAGTCGTCCGAGCCTGGGCTTTACCACTCAGGATCACACCAGCGACGGTATGGAAGCGATCAACAAGTTCTTCACGCCTGAGTTCAGAAATCGTATCGATAGCATTATTCAGTTCAGCCCGCTGGACAAGAATATCATTCTCAATGTCGTTGATAAGTTCCTGTTTGAACTGGAAGCTCAGCTCAACGAGAAGAACGTTAATATTGATGTGACCGAAAGTGCCAAAGGCTGGCTCGCAGATAATGGCTTTGACTCAAAGATGGGCGCACGTCCGATGAGCCGGGTCATACGCGAAAATATCAAAAAGCCACTGGCTGACGAGATATTGTTCGGTACTCTGTCGAAGGGCGGAAAGGTTATCGTTGATCTTGATGAGTTCGGAGATCTGGCATTTGAAATTGAAAATGCCGAAGAAACTGTCTAGCGATTAAGCACTAGCGGCGCAGCCAAAAAAAAGGCACAACCACTCGGTTGTGCCTTTTTGCGTTTTAAATCTTGTATTCCGGATGCAGCGCGTCCGGTTTGGTGTATGAAGACTAGCGGCTGCGGTAGGTAATACGGCCTTTGCTGAGGTCGTAAGGAGTCATTTCGACGGTAACCTTGTCGCCAGTCAGAATACGGATATAGTGCTTGCGCATTTTTCCGGATATGTGGGCCGTCACTACGTGGCCGTTTTCCAGTTCAACGCGGAACATGGTGTTTGGAAGGGTATCAACCACGGTGCCTTCCATTTCAATTGCTTCTTCTTTTGCCATTCAATCTCTTCTTTGTAAACGAGTGCGTTGCTGCAACCGCAACCCCGCGATCTTTAACTTGGCGTTTAATCCTCCAATTTTAAAGGGTTTTGGCGCGAAGTACACAAAATGTTGCAATTTATTAAAATTAATCAGGTAATCCTGCTTTTATGCCGAACTGGTAAATCAAGCATATTACACGGTGCCAGATCGCCTACAATACTGCTGCTGCAAAAACAGGAGTATCACTAAATCGATGTACTGCCCGACTAGGCAAAAATACAAGACTTCAGATCGCTTTGGCAATCTGATGGAGCTGTACGAGAAAAACTACATGCAGCTGCGCTTGTTAATCCCCGGTCTTAAAAACGGACCGTTGTCACCTGGTATTTCTGAGGTTCCGGGGTGCCTGCCTGTGCATTTAAATATTACTGAGCAAAGCCGGTATACCTCTACTCTGCATTTAACCTACCGTTTTACCGAAGGCAGTAATAATCGCGATCGTCTGGAACCGGATTTTTCAATACGCGTCTATCATGATGCCCGCACAGCGGAAGTCGTGAGCGGGTTGCTCCACGGCGAGCAACATGTGCAACGCACTACCAGAAATCTTGAGAATTCGTGGCGTCTTAACCGCTTTCTTTTCAAATGGTTGAGTTATCTGTTACGGCGCGGGCATCGTTTTGAGTTATCCAGTGAAGGCACTGCGTGGACTGAAGGCCAATCCGCTGGGCCGGCAACCGTCGTGACAATCGAAAAATAGCCACGGATAGTTAGCGACACTCGGTTTTGTAGCGCTCTGAAGCCTCTTTCAGTTCAAGAATCGCCTTATCCATCCGGGCATCAGTCTTTGCCTTGGAAAAAGCGCTTTCCAAAACCAGCTTTTCCCGTTTTAACAGCAAACAGGCATCTGACTCCACGACGGGTGCCGAGGCTGCGACACTGAGGTCTCCACCTGCCGGTGGTGACAATGCCCCTGCATTTGCGCTTTTCTTTCGCTTTAGGTTTTTCAGTGATGGGTCCTGCGCGTATATCACCGGTTTCCATTTGGGTTGAGGGGCTTTCCTGACACCTTGCGATAGATCGACCCTTACCCGGTTCGACGCTTTGGCACCAGCTGTGGGTTGCACCGGCAGCGGATTCAGATCGGCATCGACCACCGTGTAGTCAACACCGGCAGGCGGTGGATCAGGAGAATAGGTCGGTGTTCCATCTTTTGTTTTCCACTGATACAGAGCATCAGCGGGTATCGCCACAGGAGCTGCCGGAGCAGGTTTTGTTGCTGTGGCAACAGGTTCTTTTGCGGGCTGCACCGCCAATGGCTTCAGGTCAGCATCGACCACTACGTAGTCAATGCCCTCTGGTGGACGTTCAGGAGAGTAAGTTGGCGTGCCATCTTTTGTTGTCCACTGGTAAAGTGCGTTGTTTTCCAGGGCATGAGAGTGACTGACAACCGTCAGCGCGCTGATTGTTAGCAGAGTCGAAGCAATGATCCGTTTCATAAACAAGAGCCCGTGCACGTGTAAACCGAAGCGTGTGGCAAGCAGGGAACATGCCGATTGGCTGGTGAATTGTGGTCGGAGCAACGGCATTGAGTAACCTGCTGGCAGTGGCGGCGGGCGGGGCAACCGGTGCTGTGATGCGTTACCTGGTCGTGAGTGCAGCTGCTATTCCGGGGTTAGCGTTTCCGCTCGGTACGCTCATCGTTAACGTATTCGGTTCTTTTGCGCTCGGGTTGCTGGCCGGGTACTGGTTGGCTACAGGGCAGCCTGCGCCTTCTGTCCGATTATTTTTTCAGACCGGAATGCTGGGCGCTTTCACCACGTTTTCGGCATTTTCTCTCGATACCATTTCATTGTGGCAAAACGGACAGGTCGTCTCTGCAGCGGCGAACGCGTTGCTTAATCTGCTGCTGTGTCTGCTGGCAGTAGGAGCAGGGCTCGCGCTGGGTGCGGCGTTACAAAGGTAATGCAGGATGGCCAGGGGCTGACCGAGAATGAATAAACTACTGCGAAAGCGCTATTTTGGCCAGCTTATCCGCTCAATTTTATCGAATTTAAATAACTTATTGTCCGCAATTGATCGAATAATCTGACTCAAAATACCACTTCCCCGCGACGCCCCTCATTCCCGGACAGCCACCCGGGAATCTGAATTGTTTCCGATGTCGGTCGCTGGCTTGCTATAATTACAAATCGCACTATGACAGAGCAATTCAATTAAATGCTTGATGCAAAATTGTTTCGCGGAGAACTCGACTCTCTTGCGAAGGAACTGGGCCGCCGTGGCTACGAACTCGATACCGAGGCCGTGGTTGCACTGGAAGCCCGTCGCAGAGATCTGCAGACAAAAACACAAGAGCTGCAAGGCCAGCGCAACACCCGGTCGAAAGAAATCGGTGCTGCCAAGGCCAAAGGTGACGATATCGAACCCTTACTCGCTGAAGTCAACGATATGGGGGAAGATCTAAAGCGCTGTGAGCAGGATCTGGCAGAGATTCAGTCCAATCTGCAAACCATCGGAATGTCCGTGCCCAATCTGCTTGATGCATCCGTGCCGGATGGTCAATCTGAAGACGATAACGTTGAGATAAAAAAGTGGGGTGAACCGAAAGCTTTCGATTTTGAAGCACGTGATCACGTGGCGTTAACCGAATCGGGCGGGCTCGACTTTGAAGCTGGTTCTCTGCTTACCGGCTCGCGCTTTACCGTCATGAGAAACGAGGTGGCACGGCTGCATCGTGCGCTGGCGCAGTACATGTTAAACCTGCACACCGCACAGCACGGCTACACCGAGATGAACGTACCTTACATTGTGAATGCAAATTCACTGACCGGTACTTCCCAGTTGCCAAAGTTTGAAGAAGATCTGTTTGCCCTCGAAGGAGACAGCGACTACTACCTGATCCCGACATCAGAAGTGCCGCTGACCAACCTGGTGCGCGACAAGATCATCGACAAAGCGGAGTTGCCAATTAAACTCACCGCGCATACGCCATGCTTTCGATCGGAAGCGGGTTCTTACGGGAAAGATACCCGTGGCATGATCAGACAGCATCAGTTTGAAAAAGTTGAGCTTGTCCATGTTGTTCATCCGGAGCAGTCATGGGATGCGCTGGAAGAACTGGTAGGTCATGCGCAAACTGTGCTGCAGAATCTTGAGTTACCGTATCGCGTCGTGACGCTCTGCAGCGGTGACACAGGGTTTGCCGCCGCGAAAACCTATGACATTGAAGTCTGGCTGCCGGGCCAGCAGGCGTATCGCGAGATATCTTCATGCAGCAATTGCACAGATTTTCAGGCGCGTCGAATGAAAGCGCGTTTCCGCAACGCCGAGGGCAAAACAGAACTGGTACATACGCTCAACGGCTCCGGACTGGCGGTAGGCCGTACGCTGGTTGCAGTGCTGGAGAATTATCAACAGGAAGACGGCAGTATTACTGTACCGTCGGTACTGCAGGATTTCATGCAGACAGACACCATCCTGAAGCAGTAGGCCCTCAGGAACCGGAAACGGGTTGGAATACCCTTGACGGAAAGCGTTGCAAAAACCACGATCACTGTAGTTGCGAGGCTTTCGTAGCGGCTCCGAGTATTACACTCCCGCAGGGAGACGCTGGAAATAAGGCAAGACATCACCCTCCCACTAGTGAGAGGGTATTCGCCGAAGCTTGTACTAATTTCAAACCTCCCTAAAAAGCATTGCAGAAAAACATTCAGACGAGATAACCCTCCCCGGAATGACGATAACGCAGGTTATGCAGGGATAAGCCGGAGGCGCATTCGCCAATAATTACCCAACAACTGTTACGACACCCTCGCTCGCGAAAGATGTCTCCATGGCTGCAACCCATGTCAAGTAATCTGCAAGTAACCATAACTTCACTAATGTCAGTTTGCCTTACCTCCATAACAAGCCAAAACAATGACCGATAAAACCCCGCAGCTTTAGTCAGTTGCGTTACCCGCAGAGTCAGCCTGAACATCGGCATTTTAGTTTACTTGCGTCGCACGTCGGGTACGGCATTGCTGTAATATCGTATGTGGCTGTACAAAGCGCTTCGTACTTGACGTTTACG
>CALHCI010000051.1 GCA_937931165.1 uncultured Granulosicoccaceae bacterium | reverse complement strand
CTGATACTTGTGCACGGCACAGCATCTGATGCGCTGACCTGGGAAAAGCATGTAGAAACGCTTTCGTCCTCTTTCGATGTCATTGCGCCATCACTTCGATATTTCGGTTCTGCACCATGGCCCGATAACGGTAGTGAGTTCGGCACTACACGTCACGCAACCGACCTTCTGAAACTTATCGACTTACTGGAGCTTAAAGAGGTTATATGCGCCGGTTGGTCATACGGCGGTAACGTAGCCCTTCATGCAGGCCTGCTCAAACCGGATGCATTCAGCAGTTTATTTCTCTACGAACCTGCTGCTGCCAGCCTGCTGAAAGACAAAGTTAATCGTGAAAAGGCAACCGCAGACCGTGCTGATATGTTTGCACGCACTGCACAACGACTCAAAACCGAAAAACCGGAGGCTGTTGTTGAAACGTTTCTGGATGACGCTGCCGGTAGAACCGGCGCCTTTAAGTCCATGCCCACTTACGTGCAGAAGAGATGTATTGAAAACGCAAGCATGCTAAATCTTTTGTTAACGATGGTGCCGGCGGATTTATCACTGGATGACTTTGCTATTCCCACAACGATAGCATGCGGCAAAGACACTCGTGATTTCTACCGAATTACCACGGAGGGGCTGGAACAACAGTGCGAAAGCATTACCGCCAGGTGGATACCGGAAGCTGATCATCTGTGGCCAGCTATTGATCTGCAGGGGTTTTGCGGTGAGTTGTCTGACTTTGCTCAGGCGTACCGTTAATCGATCATCTTAACCTTATCGCTCTCCAATAAGTCAGTGACAAAGTCCGGCAGTTTCAACCCTGCCTTCACCTTACTTTCAAGCGCTGCTTCAGCCTCTAAAACCTGCGGTATTAACGCGATGACTTCCTCAACCCTTTCGCCCGGTACAACCACTACACCATCGCGGTCACCAACAATAATATCTCCACTATTGATCACAACATCATCGAAAACCACCGGTATACCGGCACTGCCCGGGCCATTGCGCGCCGGTGAGTTCGGTGTCACACCTGCAGCAAAACAGGGCAAACCGACTTCGCAAATACCAGCCGTGTCGCGGACATAGCCATCGGTAATCAGCGCACTGGCACCACCGTTTTTTGCCATCCCAAGCACCATGTCACCAATCACGGCAGTCGTGCTGTAAGCACCCGTTGCCACGGTAATAACATCTCCGGGTTGCGCGATTTTGAGTGCGGCAAATACCGCCAGATTATCTGCAGGGCCACAGTCACAGGTTAAAGCAACCCCTGTGAAGGTTGTTTGCTGAGGGTTAACGGGCTTGATGGGAATAGCCCCCCTGCCGCCGAGGCAATCAACAACTACGCCGGTGCTGACATTGGTAAACGCTTCTAACTGCGCTGCAGTCGGGCGTGTAAAGCCGGTATTGATAGTTAGAAGCGGTGGATCTTCTATCATTGAATGCTGCCCCTGGCACTTGTCCTTAATCAGGGCTCAGAATATCGCGAAGCTGCATTCTGTGCATAGTACTTTGAACCTTTAACAAGTACGAGCACGGCTGACTCCTTCCCCGGCGCTTAGGCGCTGCCCCTTCCGCAAGGGAGGGGATATCGAGCCTTTTTCTACACCACGCAAGCGAGAGGGTGCGTTTATAACAGCCTCTTACAGACGGGTAAAAAAAACGGCGGGATATACCCGCCGTTTCTTTACGACTTACTTCTGCAAACTTCTACATCTCACGCATCTACTGACGCAGGATAATTTCTACGCGACGGTTCTGCTCACGCCCTGCTGCCGTTTCGTTGCTGGCAACCGGACGGGTTTCACCGAAACCACGCGCCGAGATTTTCTCAGCATCGATTCCTGTCCGTGAAGACAGATATCGAACTGCTGCCGAGGCTCTTGCTGTAGAAAGCTCCCAGTTAGTCGGGTACTTTTCACGTAATACCGCACCAATGCCCTGTGAGTCAGTGTGCCCCTCTACGTCAACGCGCCAGTTTGGATAGGCACTGATGATGTTACCAACGCCACCCAGCAGATCATTACCTGCACTGCTTAGTGAAGCACTTCCGACACCATACAGATCACCGGAACCTAACGTGATGGCTACCGCGCTGTTATCTTCGATTGCAGTGACGTTCGCTGAAGAGATACCAGCTGCAGCCAGCTCGGCTTCAACTTGATCGCGCAGTGACAGTGTCGCATCAATCTTCGCTTGCGCACGCTGGGCAGCATCGTCGATCTGCGCTTGCAGATTGCTACGCTGAGCAGACAAATCAGTGATCCGACCCTCAGAGTCGCTGATCTTAGACTGCAGCTCTTCGATGGTGGTCATTGCATCATCACGCTCAGAAGTCAGCGAGGCAATCATGTCGCCCGCTTCTTTCTGTTTAGCTTCCAGCGTTTCAATAGTGCTCATCGCGCTATCACGATCTGAAGTCAATGAAGCAATTTCGGATTTTGCATCTCCAAGATTTCCTTCAAGATCACTGATTGATGCCATGGCATTGTCACGAATGCTGGTTAAAGACGCTTTCTCACTATCCAGCTCAGAGATTGCCGCGTTTAACTTTTCTGCATTGGTTTGCTCATCATCAAGCGCACCTTTCAGCGTTTCAACTTCTTCTGAAAGTACGGCGACTTCTTCGGTCAGCTTGTTACGCTCTTCAGTAAGTCCGGCAGTAGTACCTTCAAGCTCTGAAACGTTGGCCTGCAATCCAGCAACTTCATCAGACAGAGAAGTTCTGGTGCTTTCAAGTTCACCGGCAACGTTGTCGCGCTCAGCCTGCATAGCAGCAAGTGCTTCATCGTGCGCTGCCTGCGCAGCAGCCAGGTCAGTTTCAAGTGTCGTGATCTTCTGCTTCAAATCTGCTGCTTCAGCACGAAAAGTCTTCGCCTGTTCTGACGCTTCATCACGTGCACCGGTAATCAGCTTAAGCTCTTTTTGCAATCCACCCATCGACTCGTTAAGCAGACCCATCTTGCTTTCTGACTCGGCGCCGGCCTGATTGGCAGCATCAAGATCAGCTGTCAGTCCTTCAATTGTACCGTTCAGTTCAACAGTCTCGGCTACAACAGCATCTTTCTCTGCCATCAGCTCTTTGACTCTTGAAGACAGCGCATCACGTCGGCTCATCAGTTCATCACGCTCTGAAGTGAGCATGTCAATATCAGCTCTTGCAGTTTCGAGGTCGGCGTTAACTGTTGCCAGGGACGCTTCACGCTCTGCCAGAGTGGCACCGGCTTCGTCAACTTTACCTTGAGTCACTTCAAGATCACCGGTCAAACCGTCAATCTTTTCCTGCAACATCGCCGCTTCTTCACGCGCTTTGGCATTGGCATCTTCAAGGACCGTAATTTCTTCCTGAAGCGAATTGACCTTTTCACCAAGGCTGGTGACTTCGTTATCCCGCATAGATAGCGTATTCACGGCGTCATCACGCATACCCAGCATGCTGGCAAGCTGGCTCTGCAAGTCAGTTGACTCACCGGTCAACCGGTTAATGTCTGCCTCACGGGAAGACTTCTCGTCTTCAAGCATTGCTGTAGTGCTGGTCAGGTTACCGTCAAGCTCAGCCACTTTTTCAGTGGAAGCACGCAATCGCGTTTCCAGATCTGTGACCTCTTTGGCCTGTGAGTCGATCTGTTGCTGCAAATCAGCATTGGCCGTTTTGAATTCAACGTTGCGATTTAGCGCATCGTCACGACCAATAGTCACTTCTTCAAGCTCTGCGCGCAGCGCGTCTACTTTAGAAAGTTCTTCCTGTTGACCGGCTATTGCCGCGTTTGCCTCATCGACAGCTGCCTGCAGTTCAGTCACTTGATTGTTCGCAGAGTCACGTTCCTCAATAGCAGCTTTTAATTCAGCTTCAATGGCCGCAGTGGCATCGATAGATGCATCACGTTCATTGGTTACCGTAGAGAGCAAGCCCTGCAGTTGAGTGGTGTCTGTTGGCAGATCTTTCACGCGGTTAAGCTCCGCTGTGATTTGTTCAACCTGGCCACTCAAGTCAGATGACTCTGATTGCGCTATCGAGAGATCACCCTGCAAACCCTCTACTCTGCTTTTCGCAGCGTCGAGGTCTGCATTCAGAAGGTCTGCCTGTGCATTGAGCTCGGCGGCTTCCGCTTTGGCAGCTTCAATTTCAAGCTTTGCAGCTTCGCCATCTGCCTTTGCTGTTTCGAGCTCACCTTCAAGTTCTACAACACGGGTTTTGGCCGCATCGAGCTCGACAGTCAAACCATCTGCACGAGCAGTAAGATCGACAGTTTGCTGTTTGGCCGTGTCGAAATCGCCCTGTAGCGTTTCAATCTGGCTTTTTGCTGCAAGATTCTCTTCTTTAACACCGTCAAGTTCTAACTGAAGTTTATTTTGCGCTTCAGCAACAATCCGGTTTTCAGCGCGGTTGCTACAGTTGTTTAAACCGCCAAGTACAAGACCGCCCAACAAGAGAGCCGGCAACGCGTAACGGAATATCCATGAGTGATCACCACCATCATCGTGCGCTACCGTTGCGGCGGCAGCAGAAGCACCGGTCGAGCTACCTGCATGGGCGGAGCGTTTTGAGGTATCTACGGCTGCGATATCACCTTCACCGAGAAACATCTGACCGATACCATCGGGGTTATCGAGCACCTCACCTTTACCTATTTGTCTCTTCAGCACACCCATCACACCCGGGGTAATGTAGCCAAGCAGGTTTTCTGCATCTGCCTGTGGCAGATTGGCACGGGCCTGTAAAGTTTCGACCATCCGGTTTTTGTTGGAAATGCCCACCAGGCTTGCCAGACGATTATTTGCCTCGGTAAAAACCTCCCGGTTATCTCTGTCACGGAACATGACTGACGGGTCTTCAACCACAGAGTCATCGCAATAGCGAATTGCTTCATACAGCAACTCACGACCACCCTGATCTTTGGCAACCGTTGTAAAACCATCCAGCACAGTTCCAATGGAACTATCCACCTCACCTCGAAGCGAATCCGGCTGCTTTTGCAACAACTCCCCGAGGAAGCTGGTTGCGGCAGCACCGTGCTGATCTCGCACTAACTCAAATAAATTCATATTCATACCATTTGTTTGCGAAAGTTCTCTCGCAGGAATCTCCGTTTGTTAACCTGCCCAGTCTAATATTTTGTCAGGGGCATTTTGTGCACAACACGTAAATCGATGTAAATTCCAAGGTAATAACTCACATAATTTCAAGGAATTACCGTGGTATTACTGGGGTTTGTAAAATCGGGCGGCTTTGTTAAGAGTAAACGTGACGCTGACAGAAGAATCAGACGACCAACGGATTAAACCGTGCAGCGCCCAAGCTTGTAACAAGTTAACGTAGCAGGATAGCAGGGGTTTTCTGAAGCCGGTGCCTATGGTCTGTCAGAATGAAAATTCTTTACTGTTTTAAACAATCGATATCACCGCAACATCACCAAAGGCATCTGACATCGATATCTTAATCGACCTGTAAAGTCTTTGGTGTGTAGCTAATGATTACGTGATGCCAGATGCTCTCTGTATGTGCTAGTGGCGCGAGCCTGCTCTGGACTGTCCGCCTGAAATGTAAAACGATAGCTTCGCAGCTTGTTTAGCAAAGACGGAATATCTTCCTCTTCAAGCTGTACATCCATTTCCTGATCATCAACCACGGCAAATACTTCTGAAGTACCGTAAGGTATGCACTGAGGTAACGCTTTAAACTGATATAAATGTGCATGAGTGGCGAGCCAGTCTGCGAGGGCCGCGGCGGTTTTTTCACGTTTTTGCGGGCCATCGTGCATCAGTACAATAGAACCGTCTTTGATGCGATTGAGTGATTCGAGAATACGGTAACCATGCACTCGGGAATCCCAGTCGCGTGTATCGACAGACCAGTTGACTGAAGTCATACCCATACTGCTGCCAACCCTTTTCACTACACTGTCTACAGCGCCGAAAGGTGCTCTGAAGCAGGTTAACGGCGGGCCACCGGCATCTGCAACTGCCTGACCAGCCCTGCGAAACTCACTCTCTATACCACTCTCGGACTCACCGGTAAGCACCGCATGGCTATGAGTGTGGTTACCCAGGGCATGACCTGCATACAAGATAGCAGAGATTTTTTCAGGCGCTTTTCTTGCGCGCTGCCCGGTCACAAAAAAAGTTGCTTTTGCCCCATAGCCTGCAAGCAGGTCGAGCAGTCGCTCGGTTACATCATCGGCAGAAGGGCCATCATCAAAGGTCAGGTATACAACAGGGCGGTCAGCCAATGGCTCTGCGAAAACAGCAGACGTTGCAAGCAAGCATCCGCAGGCTGACGCAAGAATAAATTTGGTTAGATTGTACAAGCGACTCTCTTTGTACGGCTTTTGATCACGGCGACGGCAAAACGCCAGCGTCGACCTTTCGAAACCGAAATTCTACCGGCTTATGAATCATGAAGATATAAGTACCGAACCACCAATTAGGGTTTATTTCAAAACGCCAAAATTTGGTGTAACACATTCATTACATAGTGTTTCGCTTGCTAAAATTTACCTGATAAAACCATACTCTAAAGCGTTTTAAATCGTGTTAACAGGCTTTGAGCATTGCTGACCCAACGGTGTATAAGCGGCAGGATGCCAGCGCTAGCGCGGCTGCGCAGGGATGTGTGTCTGCGCGCGGCCCGTTGGAGCAGCAAATACTCAAATGGCGCACTACTTTCGAAGTCAAATCACCCTCCAGCACGGCAGAACTCAACGGCACCCGCTGTAGGCGACATCCCACAGCCCAGCGCAGGTGCATGCCAACAGGCCCGCCGCAGGCGACGACCCCGCTAACTAGCCTTAGCCAACCCCTGAGAATTACGATCCATCGCCTCCTGAATCATGCGCCGCGCCGTCGCACTGTCACGCCAGCCATCAATACGAACCCACTTACCCGGCTCAAGATCTTTGTAATGCTCGAAAAAATGCTGGATCTGTTGCTGAGTGATGTCCGGCAGATCAACATAGTTTCGAATACCGACATAGCGCGCTGAAATACTGCTCGAAGGCACCGCCACAATTTTCTCGTCGACGCCGCCATCGTCTTCCATCACCAGCACCCCGACCGGTCGACAGTTCATGACGGCACCAGGCACGATTGGCCGCGTGTTGCAGATCAGCACGTCAATCGGGTCACCGTCATCGGACAACGTGTGCGGCACAAAACCATAATTACCGGGGTAGCGCATTGGCGTGTACAAAAATCGATCAACAACCAGCGCACCGGAAGCTTTGTCGAGCTCGTATTTGATCGGTTCTCCGCCAATAGGCACTTCAATGATGACATTGATATCTTCAGGTGGGTTTTCACCCGCAGCAATCGCGTCGATATTCAATTTACTTACTCTCAGTGTCTTAATTTGACCGTTCATAGGCAATAAAGGCGCAAAATTCGGGCTGGAATGCCGCCTTTGGTGCCAGATATTAGTGCGAATAAATCCGTGCCAACTACTTCACCCGATATAGCTCTGCCAACGGCAGATCTTTCTGGGTTTTGAATTTTCGGTGAAACCAGTAGTACTGGGCAGGGTCGATCAGTATGTGATCGGCGATGGTTTTGTTGACGAGCGTGGCAATGGACACGTCATCGCTGTTGGCAAAGTCCGCTTCAATAGGCGACATGCGCACCACATAGCCGTTGTTATCCGGGTTGCGATGGTTGGCGCAGAACACCACTGGTGCCCCCGTCATTTTGACAAATTTTGAGGTGGCCGTAACGGTGGCGGCATCGTGATTAAAAAACGGTGCAAAGACCGAGACTTTTGCCCCCATATCGTGGTCGGGCGCAAACCACACGACACCCCCGGCCCGAATCGTTTTGATTATCTGCCGGGTATTGCGATTGTCGATGAGCGACAGCACCGCCGTAGAGCGACCCGCACGCAGCGCATGGTCTACCAGCTGGTTTTTCTGGCGACGATAGACAGCGTGGATATCGTAATAACGATTGACCAGTTTGCCCGCCAGATCCAGACAGGAAAAGTGCGCACCAACCAGGATGACTCCCTTACCCTGAGCGATTGCGGCATCGAGGTGCTCGCGCCCCTCATAGGTAACACGTTCATGAATTTTTTTGTCTTCAGTCCACCAGCCCATCGCGGTTTCAATCAGGCCGGCGCCAAAATTCTTAAACGCGCCACGCACCAGCCTGTCGCGTTTTTCTTCCGACATATCCGGAAAGCAAAGCCTGATGTTAACCGCAGCAACGTGCCGGCGATTTCGCAAGACATAGTACAGCAGTTTGCCAAGCCCCATACCCAGTCGGATTTTCACTTGATAAGGCAGCAGATTGATCAGCCACAGAATCGACAGACTGATAGCAGCCAGCCAGTGCCTGGGTTGAATAAGGAGACGAAAAAGCGTCGATTCCATCAAAGAGGAGCATAGAGTGCGAACGCCAGAGTATAACGTTGAGCAGCGCGGGTTCCCACCGGTTTTCGGTCGTTTAACAATTGATCAATGAATGCAGGGGAATCGCTGTACACCTGCACCAATATCGATACAACGTCTGGCCAAAAAGAACGCAACACGGCTGAACTAACTGGCCGGACCTATGTTCGAGCAGCCACTGCCGGATCAATCCCGGCTAGCAGAACTATGTCGTGGTGACAGCATATCTGTATCATTGAAGCATCTGTTTAAGAGAACGTACTCAATGCATGAATTATCAGGTAAAGCTGCGATTGTCACCGGCGCAAGCCGCGGCATTGGTGCTGCTACCGCCGCGGAACTTGCAAGCGTTGGCACATCAGTAATACTGGCGGCCAGGTCTGAATCAAATATCCGACACAACGCGCAAATGATTCGCGACAACGGCGGTCAGGCAGAGGCAGTCACTTGTGATGTCAGTAACTACAAAGATGTACAGGCGTTGATTTCGCATTGCGAATCAACCTTCGGACGTATGGATATACTGGTGAACAACGCAGGTGTCATTGAACCGATCGGCCATCTGGCAACCTCTGACCCTGCGGTCTGGAGTGAAGCCACAGACATTAATTTTAAAGGGGTTTACCACGGAATTCGGGCTGCGCTGCCATTAATGCAGTCACAACAAAGTGGCACTATTGTTAATGTCGGTTCCGGGGCGGCTTATAGTGCGCTGGAAGGCTGGAGCCACTATTGCGCTGCCAAAGCCGCAGCCGCCATGCTCACCAAATGTGCCCATAAAGAAGCAGCTGCCAGCGGTGTCCGCGTCGTTGGGATGAGCCCGGGTACAGTGGCCACTGAAATGCAGGTACTGATTAAGGCTTCGGGGATTAATCCCGTCAGTCAGCTTGACCCGTCAGATCACATTGCGCCCGAGTGGCCGGCAAAGGCAATCGTCTGGCTGTGTACCAGCGCAGCTGCCGAGTACGCCGGTGAAGAGATTGCGCTTCGCGATGCAGACATCAGGCAAAAAATCGGTCTGACCGACTAACGCCATAAAAAAGGGCGACGCAATGTGTCACCCTTTTTAAACACCTACCGGGTTCAAGCAACAACCCGGCTAATTACTCCCGCTTGGGGACTAGCTGTACAGCGCCGGCACACCAAGCTTCTGGTGAATCGCGTTGCTGGTCGCCTGGTCAATGTTAAGACCTTTGGCAAGCTTATCGAGATACTGCGCTTCAGCCTGACTGTCGAGGTCAATCGCAAGCAGTGACATCAAATAAACCTGCTGCTCCATGCCCTTCGGCACGCTACCGATAAAACCGTCAACATCCATAGGCGCTGACATTTCATTGCGAATGAACTCGGCTTCCTCAGGAGAAATATCGCCGATCTGTCCGGTAATTTTCTGTTGTTCCGCGGCGTCGATTTCACCGTCGCTGCGAGCCGCATAAAGCATGGCACGCAGACAGATTTCAGCCTGTTTTTCCGCAGTTGGTTCAGCCGGTTGCTCGTTACCCGCCAATGCAGAATTCAGTAAATCACCCAATCCGCCACCACCGGCCTGACCTTGTTGCTGCTGTTGCGCGCCGCCGCCGAGAGATTCGAGCAAACCACCCAAACCACCACCTTGCTGACCACCCTGTTGACCACTGAGCGCACCACCCAGTAAATCTCCCAGGCCGCCACCGCCGCCTTGCTGCTGTTGCCCCTGCTGCTGTCCCTGGCCGAGCATTCCACCCAGACCACCTGCACCACCGGCCTTGCCAAGCGCACCACCAATCAAACCGCCCAAACCACCACCGGCACCACCACCGCTCATCGCACCACTGACCCCTTTTGCGATCATGGCACCGACTGCGACTTTCGCTAACGTTCCAACCAAACTCATATTGCTGTGTCCTCTGTAATAAAATCAGCCACTTAAGGCATATGGTGATTCGCCCGCATTTCAACGTGCGCTATTGTGGAAAAGTGTCACACCCGGCGGGATAGTAGCAGACGCCAGTGCTAAGAATAATGCCGTAAACGTACGCAACCCTGTCTGTTCAGGGTTGCTACTATCACACTATATTCCTTTAAGTTGCGAGCCATGGAAAATTTCACCAAACCATTTACCCGTCAGGAAGCGATACCTGAAGCTGGTATCGACCGGGCCGTCGAAATCATGCGCAGTGGCAAACTTCACCGCTACAACACTGAAGCCGGTGAAACCGCTGAAGCTGCGTTGCTTGAAAAGGAATTTGCAGAGTATCTGGGGGTTCCATACTGTCTTGCCTGCGCTTCAGGAGGTTATGCATTGCATGTGGCACTCAAAGCCGCCGGATTGCAGCCCGGTGAAAAAGTACTGACTAACGCGTTTACTCTGGCTCCTGTACCAGGCGCTATTAACAACGCAGGCGGCGTTCCGCTACTGGTTGAAATTGATCGTAACTATTGTGTTGATCTGGTGCACCTTGAATCACTCATGCAATCTGAAGCACCACGTTATTTCATGATCTCGCACATGCGCGGGCATCTGGCAGACATGGAAGCAGTGACAACGCTTTGTGAACAATACAAAGTGGTACTTATAGAAGACTGCGCGCATACCATGGGGGCAAGCTGGAATGGTAAAGCCTCTGGGACCTTCGGCAGTATCGCGTGTTTCAGCACCCAGACTTATAAACATATCAACAGCGGTGAAGGCGGTTTTCTGACCACCACAGATGCTGAGATTATGGCAAGAGCCATCATGCACTCGGGCTCTTATATGTTATATGAACGCCATGGTGCCGCACCAGATAAAGATACCTTTAAAGACATTCGCCTCGACACACCCAACTACAGCGGGCGCATGGATAACCTGCGGGCAGCCATTCTTCGAGCACAACTGCCATTACTAAAAGATAACTGCGAGCGCTGGAACGAACTCTACCGTGCAGCCGAAACCGGCTTGCAGAAAATTAACAGCATCGAGCTCTCGGAAAGACCCTCACTGGAATACTATGTTGGCAGTTCCATACAGTTCAGACCATCGAGTCTGACAACACCGGCTCAGGTACAGGACTTTGTAACAAGGTGTATGAAGCGCGGTGTCGAGCTCAAGTGGTTTGGCAGCGAAGATCCACAAGGGTTCACCAGTCGTTACGACAGTTGGCGGTACCTGGGCGAAGCACCAACACTTCCCAACACACTTGATGTGTTATCCAACACACTGGATATGCGTTTACCGCTGACCTTTGACACCGCAGACATCAAGGTTATTTGCGATATCATTGCATCGGAACTGTTAAATACAGATTAATAACAGCTATGTCTCTGGTTATTCATCTGAAAAGCGCGCGCCGGGACTGGTGGAAATCGCACCTGCAATCGCTGTTACCTGACATTGAGTGTGTATTGTGGGATGAAGTCACCAACCCGGATGCAATACTTTACGCGGTGGTATGGAAACCACCCGCTGGTGGCCTCGCCACTTTCAAAAACCTGCAATGTATTGTCTCTGTAGGTGCGGGCATTGATCATGTGCTGGCAGACAAAGCACTGCCCGAAGACATTCCCATTATTCGCACGACCGGCAGTGATCTTACGCAACGTATGCGTGAATATGTCTGCCTGCATGTGCTGCTTCAACACAGACAGCTGATGGCAACTTTCGCAGCACAACGCAATCAACAGTGGGCACCTGCGATAACACCAACGGCAGCAGACCGGACCGTTGGAGTGATGGGTTTAGGGAAACTGGGGCAAAGCGCCGCACAAAGCTTAAAGGCACTTGGCTTCAAGGTAGTTGGATGGGCCAGAAGCCATCATCAAATAGATGGCATTACCTGCTACACCGAAGCTGAGCTAAGCCGGTTTCTGCAACAAGCAGAGATTCTTGTTTGCCTGCTGCCATTAACCGACACCACGGAAAATATCCTGAATAAAGATCTGTTTCAGCAACTCCCGCCAGGCGCTGCCATTATCAACGCAGGTCGTGGCGAACAGCTGGTTGAACAGGACTTGATTGAGACACTCGACTCATCGCAACTAAGCCATGCAACACTCGATGTATTCAGAACCGAACCGCTTCCCGCCGATCATCCGTTCTGGACACATCCGTCAATCACCATCACGCCACACATCGCATCGTTGATCGATCCCGAGTCCGGCGGTAAAGAGATTGCACGCAATCTGAAAGCCTTTATTGCTGGAAAAACAGTTGAAGACTTAACGAACCGAAAGCGGGGTTACTAGCCGTAAAAGGTATAACACTACACCTCTACTTGTGAGCGTGTCGTAAAACCTAATCTGCAACCCTGATTGCCGGACCGTAGAGTAGATAAGCCAAAGCGCATCCACCGTGCAGCCTTCCTCCCCCCGGAGGGTCAGCGTCTAAGCGCTGGGAAGGGTCTCCGCCGAGGCTTGTACTCACTTCAAACTACAAGCCGCAACCGCACCCCCAATCGGTTGCGATGGATCATTATTTCCATACAACCAGCCATTGTCTCTGCTAACCGCAGAGGGACACGCATAGCGCTTTGGAAAAACAACACGCTGCGCAGGTTTGACCACAAAATGTGACCGCAATGCATTGAGCACATCGGCCCCAAGCAGTGGATCAGCAGTAACATCGCCGTTTTCAGCCACATCTATTCTGGGGTGATTGATAGCCTCTTCTAATGTAAACCCGTGATCAATCATCAGTGCCGTAATTATCGTGGTACAAGGCATAATAAAATTGGCACCGGATGCACCAACAGCGAACACTGATTCATTATCTTTAACTGCGATAGTCGGGCACATGTTGCTTGCGTTAATACGCTTACCCGGTGACATACTGGTAGGGTATCCGTTGCGAGGATCAAAGTAGGAAACTGCATTATTCATCAATACACCACTAGCGGGTAATACAACACCGGAGCCGAAGCGGCTTAACAGCGTGTATGTCAGGGCCACCATATGGCCGTTCTCGTCAACGCAAGAAAGATGACTGGTGCAACCCCCGACTTCAGTGGCTCTGCCAATTTTTTCACTGTGTTTACGCCATGCGTGCTGCAATGCCTGCGCATAGACCACCCAGTTGTGCGGCCCTGCCCCTTGCTGTAAATCCAGGTTTTCCGCGATATAGCCTAACGTATCGATAAGCCTTGGCCCGCCACTGGTAGAACCGGCGGTATGCAACGTTACTCCGCGATGCTCGCCGTGCAAACTCTGTGAACACAGCACGTTATAATCAGCAAAGTCCGACAGCTCAATACAACTGCCACCAGCATTTAAATCTTCAACCATTTGTTGCCCAAGCGTACCGCCGTACATCACATCTGGTCCGTTAGCAGCAAGCTTACTGAGTGTATTTGCTAACGACGGATTGACCATAACCTGTTCCGGCTGCAACGGAATACCACCGGGAAGAAATATGTCACTTGCCGCTTTATCACGTGATAGTTCTTTTGTGGCCAGTGCTATCTGCAGCGTGGTGAACCAACTGGCGGGCACACCGTTTTGAGCCAATTGCACAGAGGGTTCAATCAAAGTATCGAGCCCCCTACTACCGGAGTCTGATAACGCAGCACACAGCCCTTTCACCGCACCGGGCACCGATATTGACTGATAGCCTATCGTATTGAGATCGTCTACCACTCCCGGAAACCCCATGGTGCTGGTCGGAACATCCGGGTCGAGCGGGTAGTTGTTAACGTCAATATTGTGCGATAACACCCCCTGAAAGTCGTAGACCGTACTGCTCTTTTTAGCGTTATCCCAAACCACCATGTAGCCACTGCCACCAAGACCACACATCCAGGGCTCAACCACCCCAAGTGCAAAGGCGGTCGCAATCGCGGCGTCTATTGCATTGCCACCGTCAGATAACACCTGCGCACCGATGCCGGCTGCAACTGTGCTTTGCGCGGCGACAACCCCACGTTTGGAGCGAACTGATTTTTTTGAAACAGACCAGTGCTCAACAGACTCAAAGGAATTTGACGGCATAGAAAAAAATTGGTCCGTTTACGTGAGTGGTTTACCTGCGATCAATCATTAACGGTTCCGAACCAATAACAAACGCGGTTGTCTCGATACTGTAAACACCACGATAAGTTCTGAGTTGAACACGGTAGTTACCCGAAGCACTGGTATCGTAAGCATTCGACAGATCTACCGTCACCTCTACAGATTCACCGGCACTGATAGTTACATAGTCAGCATCTGTCGGTGCCATACGCTTTACCATTCTGCCAAAATAAGGGAGCTGCTCGCCGTTAAAGGTAATATCAAAACTGTCGGCCGACAGTATCTTTTCAAGCGGTGTTGCCCAGGGCAGTATGCGAATGGCATCTGCGGTACCGTTTTTAATAATGTACTGAAACCTGAACGGCGCTTCTTTTTCAATCACTTTATCTATCACCGCCAACCGAACAGATAAAGCATCTTCAGGGATATCCGTCTGTGGCGCCTGCCCTTCACAAGCAGAAATCGAAGTGCTGCCAAGTATTACCGCAAACAATCGACTCAGTGCAGACTTAATCAACGACGTAGCTTCTGCTTATTGACCAAACCGGGCGCTCCACATAAAAGCATCACCAATAGCAGCCACACATTGAACGCACCCAGCCCGACCTCTACGGGTTCTGATCCATCGGTAGAATCATCTGAACCTGAATCGCTAACTGGATCTGCGGGTTCAGCAGTATCTGCCGGATCACCGGTTTGTACACCCACAACAGGTTCGGTGCGGGCAATGAGTCGATAATTTGAATCTTCCATCGCGGTGACAGAAATATAAACGGTAGCAGCACTATCGACTTGACATTGGTCAGAAGCTGCAGTGGAGGCGTTACACAAAACCACGTCATTAGCGGCAGTTTCGTAAATCACCAGATCAGCATTACCGGCATCCGAGTTAAGTTCAACTATTTCGGCACCGGTTACCTTGTAAAAACTGCTTAACCCGCCACTAAGCTGACCACTGACTTCGACGTCAGGTTCAAGTTCGGTAAACACAACGCCACTAAAGATATCAAGCTTAGGCACGTTCTCGGCAAAATATTCATAATTATCTGCGTTGCGAACGGCCCTGTCAGGATTTTCAATAGCGAGCGCTACCGTCTCAATGGCGTAGGCAAAGTCATCAGTGCCTTGTATTGCCGGAAAGTGAGTAAGCTCGTGCAAAATGGTACCAGCCTTTGAGTCCCGCCCGGTGAGTGAAGCACGCCAGAACGCCGGGCATAAATAAACATCAAAGGGCTGCGAAGGAAACACAAACGCAAAGAATCCATTTTCGTCGCAACCACAGTTAAACTGTATAGACTCTGTGGCAAGCACGGCAGCCAGGTTCTCATAAGTGCCCAGCACAAGATCAAAACGTGACTCGTCATACGCACCGAACCATTGTCTGTAGCGTGGTGAATTCAGCCGTGCATCTTCAGAAAGTGACGCCAGACCGTCTCGCGCTTCCAGGGTCATTTGTTCAGCTGCGTCAACGGCGAGTTGAATGGTGGACTGTTGATCCGCCGCACAACTGGTAAACCCGGGGTCAACTGCTGCACGAACATCCGGTTGCGGCAGCAGCGACACCACAATCGGTGAAACCGTTAAAGTCATCGACAATAACTCACCGCTGTCCGCAAGGTATTGAAGCGCCCACTCTGCACCAACGGTGTAGTCACCAAAATTTGACAACTGGTAGTAGCGCACCACCGGCACAACAGCCTCAACGCTCCCGCCAGCCGCAAGTGTTAAAAAATCTTCCGGTGCGGGGCCGATTCGTTTGATCAAGCGCCCGCGAAACTCCGCCCGATCTGACGCGCCTACCGCACGAATATTAAACAGATTTTGCGTGAGTTCGGATTCGAACGGAGATCCCCACAACAGGATATCAACAGATTCAGTCGAATCATTGCGAAGTGTCACTGCGATGTGGTCGGCATCTACCGCACTGAGGCCAAGCTTGAGCGAATCAGCGGCAGCGAACACCGGTGAATGGGCAATCAACACGGTGATCCATAACAGCGCCATGGCAAATGAACGGGAAAAGATAAGCTGATTCTCTTGTAAAAAGTCAGACGCGAGAGTATCCCCTTTTTACGCCCGCACGTCATCCGCACAGGCACGCTATTTGCTCGCTTGGCCGGATGTTTTTACCCCGCGACTTCAAACCTGCCCGCCACTTCACAGTTGCATTGATTGCAAGCTGTGTAATCGGCCAGGCTGACATGTCAATTGCCCAAACCGAAAACCAGCGGGCTCAGGGGCCAATAACACAGGTGATGGGCTCAACCGCACACCACGCTCTATCAGATACCACCGCCAAACAGCGCACTGTTCAACAAACAGACGCTGCCGCAGCCCTGGCCGCTTTGCCCAATGACCCCTACGCAGAGGAACAATGGAGCTTCATGCCAGCGGAGCTTTATGCGGGCGCCGCCGATATTTTTTCTGCACAGCTACACAATGCCAGCCAAACCGAAGTGGTGGTTGCCATTGTCGACTCCGGGTTGCGACTGGACCACGAAGACTATCGAACGCTGGCGGGATATGACTTTATTAGCGATACCACTGTTAGCAACGATGGCGACGGACGCGACAATGATCCGTCAGATCCGGGCGACTGGGTTGATGCGACTGATGTGCAGAACGACGATAACGGTTCCTGCGTGCAAACTTTCAGCAAATGGCACGGTACTGCAATCGCAGGGATAGTCGGCGCGGAATCAGAAAACCAGACAGGCATTGCTGGTGGTGCTCGCCATGTATCGCTGCTGCCGGTACGAGTAACTGGTAAGTGTGGCGGGTATGTACGCGATCTGATCGACGGTATCCGCTGGGCCGCCGGCCTGACAGTGGCAAACGTGCCGGACAACCCAACCCCTGCAAGAATAATCAACTTAAGCGTTGGCTTTCCGGGTGGTTGCAGCAGCGCGATGCAGAATGCAATTAATGATGCAGTGAACGCCGGTGCAATACTCGTGACCGCTTCAACCAATAGTGCGGCCGATCTTGACAGCGATCCCCACTCACCTGCCTCTTGCACTAACATCCTGACCATTGGTGCGAGTCTTCGCGACGGCTCAACCGCACCTTACAGCGCACTCGGTGACCGGGTCTTTTTACTCGGCCCCGGCGGCAGCGCCAGAGATGGCATTATTTCAACCGACAATGAAGGTGATCGCACGCCGGTATTGAACAGCAGCTACGGATATCACTACGGAACAAGCCTTGCCGCTGCACATGTCAGTGCGGCACTTGCCAGTTTGCTGTCTATTGACCCGGGACTGACTAATTCACAGCTACAGTCACTGCTGGAAAACTCTGCAACAAGTTCGACAGACAGCAATTGCGCAAGCGGTGCCTGTGGCAGCGGACACCTGAATGCACAACGAGCAGTGCAAGCGTTACTGGAAGGCCCGACTCCTTCGATTGCAAACGATCAACCGGTAACCGCAGCCGCATCTGCTGAAGACACCGGCGTCGCTTCGTTTTCAATCACAGATATTCCTGCGATGCTTTTTGTACTGACACTGGTGATTTGCTACCGGCGAAGAATCCGCTGGCAGTAATTGCATAATTGTTGACCTGTTTGTCGAGTTGCAGTGCTGCAATCAGGTATAAGCTACAAAACCCACCTAATAAAAGTTAAGCAAAGTTATCAGAGGCCCGGAAATATCGATATAATACTGGCTTTCAGTATACATCTATAGTGCCCGATACTGGAGGGATAACTTGAAAGACCTTACCCCGGCTCGCGACTCACTCGATCCGATAGAAATAGCCTCCCGCGATGAAATATCGTCACTACAGCTTGAACGTTTGCACTGGACGCTAAATCACGCGTACAACAACGTACCACACTACAAAAAACAGTTTGACAGTAACGGTGTCCACCCCGACGATCTGAAGTCACTTGAAGACCTGGCAAACTTTCCGTTTACCGTTAAGAGCGATCTTCGAGATAACTACCCATTTGATATGTTCGCGGTTCCACGTGAACAGGTGGCACGTATTCATGCCTCTTCAGGTACTACCGGCAAACCCACCGTTGTCGGCTATACCCAGACAGACATCGACAACTGGGCAACACTGGTTGCACGTTCAATGCGGGCCTCAGGCACTAAACCCGGAGACATGGTACATATCGCCTACGGCTATGGATTGTTTACCGGCGGGCTTGGCGCGCACTACGGTGCTGAAAAACTGGGCTGTACGGTAGTACCGGTCTCAGGCGGCATGACTGAAAGACAAGTCACTCTCATCCAGGACTTCAAACCCTCCACCATCATGGTGACCCCAAGCTATCTGCTCTCGGTACTGGACGCGTTTAAAGAGAAAAACATCGACCCGCGAGACACGTCACTTGATGTTGGAATTTTCGGCGCAGAACCATGGACCAATGCCATGCGCCAGGAGATCGAAGAAGCCTTTGATATGCACGCTGTAGACATTTACGGTCTTTCAGAAGTGATGGGCCCGGGCGTTGCCAACGAGTGTGTTGAAAGCAAAGACGGCCCAACCATCTGGGAAGATCACTTTTATCCGGAAATCATCAACCCGGAGACAGGTAAACCCGTAGCAGACGGTGAACAGGGTGAGCTGGTCTTTACCTCACTCACCAAAGAAGCCTTTCCAATCATACGCTACCGGACACGCGACTTAACACGCCTGTTACCGGGCACTGCTCGCAGCATGCGACGTATGGAAAAAATCACCGGGCGCAGTGATGATATGATCATTCTTCGCGGTGTTAATGTGTTCCCTACCCAGATCGAAGAACAACTGATGCGAGTAGATACACTGGCACCACACTTCCAGATCGAACTGACTCGCAACGACCGGCTCGATGTCATGACCATTCATACCGAAAGCACAGAAGGCCACGACAGCGCAGATGCAAGAGCAAACGCCGGCAGCAAGCTATCGAGTTTAATTAAGGATGCTATTGGTATTAGTGCGGTTGTGAAAGTTTCTGCACCAGGCTCGGTTGCCCGAAGCCAGGGTAAGGCAGTACGCACCGTAGACAATCGCCCCAAAGACTAAAATAACTCCACAGGAGAATTACTTGTCCTATACAACAGCAGTCGCCGGCCTCGGTTCAATGGGCATGGGTATGGCCAACAGTCTTGTTGCCGCCGGTATCGATACTTATGGCAGTGACACTGATCAATCAAAACTCAATGACTTTGTAGCCGCTGGTGGAAAACAGGCACCACTGACTGATATTGCAGCACAAATAGATTGTCTGATGATTGTGGTGGTTAATGCCCAACAAACCAAAGCAGTACTCGACAACGTGATAGACAGCTTAAAGCAAGGTGCCGTTGTTGTTGCCTGCGCTACCGTGCCACCCGAGTTTGCCAAAGCACTGGAGGCTGAGTGCCAGCAACGCAGCCTGCACTACCTGGATGCCCCTATTTCCGGCGGGTCGGTAAAAGCAGCAGAAGGTGCGATAACGGTACTTGCCTCCGGTACCGATGAAGCGTTTAAACAAGCGCAGCCTGCGCTTGATGCGGTAGCTGAAAAAGTATTTACCCTTGGCAATCAGGCAGGTCCCGGATCAGCCCTTAAGTCAATCAACCAGCTGTTGGCGGGTGTGCATATAGCGGCGGCGGCCGAGGCAATAACCTTTGGACTCAGCCAGGGCGTTGACGCAAAAACCACGGTTGATGTTATTTCACAGTGCGCAGGCACCAGCTGGATGTTTGAAAATCGCGGGCCACATATCGCAGAAGGTGACTACACGCCGCACAGCGCTGTCGATATCTTTGTTAAAGATCTCGGTATTGTTTGCGACATTGGTCATTCAAGCAAATTTCCATTGCCATTGGCAGCCACAGCGTTGCAACAGTTTATTGCAGCGTCAGGTGCCGGATTTGGTCGTGAAGATGATTCCGCTGTGGCGAAGGTTTATGCGAACCAAAGTGATATTGAGTTGCCGTAAAGTGGGTAGTTTGGTTATGCACTGCGCAGAAAAGTACGATTATATTTTTGTATAAAAAACAAACCCCTCATCGGTTGACTTTATACCGTTGCTATTTCGTTTTTTTCTGTAATAGTGTGAGCAGGTCACTTGCCTGCCTCCTGCATGATAAGCGGCAAATTCTGCACTGCTTAACCAGTCTTCCGTAGCACAACCGTCTTCAGATTCAGTCTTGACGCAAAAAAGTTTCTGCCCAACCCCCAGGAAGGTCAACAGACCCGGAGTTTCGCCCGCTTTCAGGTACGGTTTAGTAAC
>CALHCI010000050.1 GCA_937931165.1 uncultured Granulosicoccaceae bacterium | reverse complement strand
CACGCTTTCGGATCAGACAGACCAGCTTCAATAGCCTGCCTGCCCTTGAACGTGCCTTTAATCTACCCCACCCTGATTAAAAGTGCTGCTGCTTAATATGCAGCATGGCTGTGCATTATTTACTAAACACATGATGCCATGTTGTACGGGATCCGATACTTTTGATAATCAACCCCTCGTGTACCCAATATTGGAAAACCGCACAGTGCTTGTGGTGATGCCGCGAGTTCGGTAAAACGTTGGCCAGTAGCTTTTTGTGGAGAATTTTTCGCCACTGAACGGATCCTGCGCCTGAAGATAATTACCGTACTTAAGATAGGCTGCATCACTATCTTCCACGCGCATTGTTCTGGATACGCCCATGGCTTCAACAGTGACTAACCCCTGCCTGTTTACAACAGACAGATCAAACGACTGACCATTTCTCATTGTACCGAAATCGATAATATCTTCATCATCGGAGCCACGTGGTCGCATTCGTACATACACATCAAATATACCATTGCCGGGGATACTGTCATCATGATTCGATTCATTAGTATCTGACACATAGACCTTTACTATGGTGCCGGTACCACTGGCATGGTACTGCGCTACGATAGTTTTTGATCCATCTGAAAGTACAGGTGTTATCGTGGCACTGAAACTTTCGGTAGTTTCATCCATGGCACGTCGATTACCCATACTCTTCAGTACCTGACATGTTTTCATGCAGGCCACATGTAGAACTGCGAGACGACGTCAGATGGGAATTACCGACGCTTTATTGATACTTACCGCGTGAAATTTTCCTGGCTCACCTGGCACACTTGCATTGCAAAGCCCGGCAAGTGCGTTCGACGTACCCGATTCGAGCTGTGCGGAAGTCTGTCTCAACGAACAAAGGTGGACTCTCGAACGTCTCACATACTCAATAAGCGGCTAACTACAAACGTAAACCCCCCTATTTTCAGCGGAATATTTTCCTCCATTACACAGCAGTTTCAATCAACCCCGATCATAAGAATTGCTCGTGTTACGATGCACAACGTTATCTGATCGACACGTAGTTCGCAGGAGATAGGATGAAATCAACCTTGGTTGGTGCACTGTTGCTGGCAAACCTGTGCCTGCTGCAAGCTTGTGGAGGCGGCAGCAATAGCGTGGAAAATACAGACAATTACGATACTGCGGCTACCGACTCCAGCGATACTGACACAACCCAGAGTAACTCCCCCGACGACAACACCAGTCCGGAAACCGATAACAATCAATTAGCAACGGGTTGCAATGCCGTGCTTCCCTCCGATCTAACGTCTGCCAGTGGTTACCGCCAGGTGTCGCTATGTGGATGGCAGGTTTTCATTAGCGACGACCTGTACAGCAACGCATTGTCTGCGGATGTTTTCAGTGCACTGGCGGAAGACATAGAGAAGGTGGAGGAAGTTTTGCCATCCCCCGCGTACGAGTACCTTAAAAACACCAACATCTGGCTGGAGTTAGACAACGATCGTTTTCCAGGCGGGGTTTACCACCCGTCTGCGGTATGGCTGGCAAACAACGGCTACCCCGAAGAATGGGCGGATGGTATTCAGTTTGGTAACGCGCAAAACTACCTTAACTGGACGGCGCAGCAACCCGCCATGTTTTTACACGAGCTTGCACACGCGTTACACGATCAGTTCTATGGTTTTAACCAACCAGACATTGAAGCAGCTTATGTTCAGGCAATGGATTCGGGCATCTACAACTCGGTTGAATACATAGACGGTGGTCTTCAGGTGGCCTACGCCACCACGAATACAACCGAATACTTTGCGGAACTCTCCGAAGCCTATTTCTGGATTAACGATTTTTTTCCATTCACTCGTGATGAACTTGCTGCATTCGACCCGGCGGGAATGGCCGCAGTAGAATTGTTATGGCAAATGCGTTAACCGGGACCGGTTGTTATTCTGCAATTAAAGCATGTATAGCAGACGTATTTTTATACCGCTCGCGGTTACGCTGACGCTTGCTTTGTTCCTCTGATACTAACGCCTCCAGATCAAGAGCCCGGATCACGTTGACATTTTGCGTCAGTGTATTATCCGGAATTATAGCGTAGCGCTTTCCGTCATCGCTACGCTGCAAAATACGAGCATCGATAAGTTCACGACGCAACGTCACATGGTCAAGGTTCAGCTGATGCCCGAAGTATGCGTTCCATGACATGATGAGGTCATTAACATCTACCTCACGATAGTCTGTTTTAGCAAAATCAAAAAAAGCCGCAATGCTTAGCAACAGGATCTGCCGATCTGACTGGCGTTTTGGCCATGCATGATGGTTAAGCACGATGCCCGGAAACGCCTTCTGGATTTCGGCCGCAGTAAATTTAGTCTGATTCAGCATTCTATTATCCCTGTTACAGGCCAACCTTAACCGTGTACCGGCTCAGCTTTAGTGGCGCAAATCCGTTGATTTCCCGGCTTTAATCAATTCCAACCGATTCAGTAGCTCAAGACACAAGAAGATTCCACTCCTCCACACTGGTATTATAATACTGCTGCTTTAAAACCCCTCACGCAAGCTGATCTGCAACGCCAATGAAAATAGAGATTCTCTGCACCGGTGACGAAATTCTCACCGGTAAAACAATCAACACAAACCACAGCTTTATGGCACAGCGCCTGACTGAAGCCGGTCTGCAGGTTTACCGCGGAACGATTGTAGGTGATGACAGAGCAAGCCTGTCGCAGGCTTTCCAGCTGGCGTCAGAGCGCGCTGATGCGGTGATTGTAAACGGCGGGCTGGGACCAACGGTCGATGACCTCTCACAGGAGTTGGCAGCCGCAGCCGCCGGTGTGTCACTTGAACTACACGAACCGTGGCTCGAAAAGCTTAAGTCGTTTTACACCAGCCGAGGACGTGTCATGCCCGAAAACAACATCAAGCAAGCCATGCTGCCGGCAGGATGCGAATTTATCGACAATCCCATAGGTACCGCCTGCGGATTTGCATTAAACATCGGGAAAGCGCGGTTTTACTTTACACCCGGTGTGCCACGCGAGATGCGGCGTATGGTCACAGAGCAGGTTATTCCGCGCATACTCAAGCAAAGTGGTCTGGAGGTGGTCACCCGGTTAAAAAGATTTCATTCATTTGGCATTGGAGAATCCCGGGCAGACGAGTTGCTGGCAGGTATTGAAGATCTATTGCCAGAGACCGTGAAACTCGGGTTTCAATCACACTACCCGCAACTGGAAACAAAACTCGCTGCCATCGGTAAAAGTGACAGTGAGCTTGATGCCACTCTGCAACCGGCTGTAAATATGATTCGCGAAAGGTTTGCTAATTTTATTCTGTGTGAGGATGACGAAACTCTTGAAGGTACCATCATCAGGCACTTGCAAACACACAATCAAACCGTCGCCACCATGGAAACGGCAAGTGCCGGCAATATTTGCAACAGACTGGTCACCGCTGACTCGCACGGCGATGTCGTGCTAAGCGGCGTCGTAAGCTGCAATCTTTCTCAGCTTGCCGCCGCGGTAAACATGACGGCTCAGGATTTACCTGTAGATTCAGATACCGCCTCTGCACTGGCAGAGCACCTGCGCCAGCATACAAAGACAGACTACGCTGTTGTTTCACTGATTGATCAAAAACCACTAAACGATGACTCTCGAGCCGAGACGAAAATATTCATTGCTATTGCAAGTAACCGGAATATGGTTACCCGTCAGGCCCGACTATCAGGTGGTACACACTGGGTGACTCTGGGTAGCACCGAAATGGCACTTGATGCATTCAGGCGAACTCTTCAAGGTTTACCCGTAGATGAAAAAACTGATTTTGAACAACAATAGAAAAACCGGCTGTTTACCGGCCTTATGTCGGACTGTGTGGAGAAAAAGCCAGCACTTTTACACAACATACAAACTTCTGACTAATAACAGGAGAGCACCTGCGTATCACTAATGAATGTTGAAGAACTCGAACGTCATAAACGTATAAATTCGATCCATTCGGCACTGTTGCTACTGGCAATGACTGCACTATTGGTAGCACTGGGCGCAATTGTGTGGGGTTGGGCCGGGGCGGTTGTTGCATTGGTTACTTGCCTGTTTATCGGGATAGCCGGACCGCGCTTTTCTCCGTTACTGGTGTTGAGAATGTCCAGAGCACGACCGCTGCCACAACAGGCTGCCCCTGGAATACATCGTATATTTGAAGAACTGTCCAACCGTGCACATCTTCCGTCAGTACCGCGCCTGTACTATGTGCCATCACGCATGCTTAATGCGTTTGCAGTTGGCAGCACTGACGACGCTGCAGTGGCAGTTACCGATGGATTGCTCAGAGTAATGAACCCTCGTGAGCTAACCGGCGTACTTGCGCATGAAGTCAGTCACATCCGTCATCAGGACACAAAAGTGATGGGACTGGCAGATTTTGTTTCCCGAATGCTTGGTACCATCTCGCAACTGGGCCAATTGCTTCTGATCATTTCGATACCAATGACACTGTTCGGTGGCTCTATCGGGCTCAGTCCGTTGCAACTGCTGGCTATGATAATCGCGCCGTTACTAAGCACATTGCTACAACTGGCGCTGTCACGTTCGCGGGAATTCACTGCAGATCTCGGTGCCGTTGAACTTACTGGCGATGCTGCGGGACTGGCTTCGGCACTTCATAAGCTTGAACGCATTCAGCACGGCGGTATGTGGCGCAATGTTTTACCCGGCAAGCGGGCGCCTGTTCCGGCGGCACTGCGTACCCACCCGCCAACCGAGCAACGTATTGCTCGATTGCAAAACATTGCGCCAGTGCCCGCTGCGCCAGCAATAGCGCCAACAAATAGCCTGCAGGAGATGCTGGTTAATGTGACTGCGCCAACCTATCCACGAGTCCGCCACCGACCAAGATGGCATATCAGCGGGTTGTGGTATTAATAAAGCACCCGCTTACCGGGAGGATCTCGCGTTGACAGTCATCGTAGAAACGACCCTTGACGCGTTGTTTGGTATCGGAAATGACGACAAGCCTGTTACTACTGCACAACAGATTTCAACGACGACCGATCAACCGTGACTTAACGCAAATCGGATAGGTAGAAGTACGGGTGTAGAGTTCAGGCTTAAGCAGCCTTTCCATAGCTTTGCCAGTCAGTATTCGTAATAACACCTGTCAATTCATCAAACGGGACCGGGCGGGAATAGAAACATCCCTGAATCGCATCGCACCCCATCTCCCGGAGTTTACTTACCTGCTCTTGTGACTCGACGCCTTCTGCAACGGTGGACAACTCCAGTGCCGACGCCATTAGCAGAATTATCTCAACCAGTCGGGCTCCCTTGCCACCATTGCACAGATTATCTATGAAAGACTTATCAATCTTTATGACATCAAGAGGAAGTTTTTCGAGGTAATGCAGTGCAGAATAGCCGGTACCGAAATCATCAATAGATATTCGTATTCCGTGCTTTTGCAGCGTTGTCAGTTTTTCTACGGTGCCATCAATGTCTGTTAGCAACACTGATTCTGTCACTTCAAGTTCAACCATCGACTCGCGGGCATTGTTATCTCGAATAGCCTGCAGCACCTGCTGCACAAAATTATCAGCAAGTAACTGCTGTGGTGAAATATTTATCGCCACACTAACCTCATAACCATGGTCATTTAGTTCAGCGCAATGCCGACACGCAGTTCGTAACACCCAACCGCCAATGGTTTCAATCAGACCGGTACGTTCCGCGATTGGAATAAACTCGGATGGAGGCACAAATCCGAACTCCGGATGGTTCCAGCGTATCAACGCCTCCACACCGTCAACTTCGCCATTGACGCAATTAACTTTCGGTTGATAATAGAGTTCAAATTGCTCTGCAGTGATCGCGTGTCGCAAATCAGCTTCGCGTTGTACGCGTTTTTCGTATTCGCTGCGGTAGGATTGATCAAACATCGAGTATGTCGATTTACCAGTATTTTTAGCATGGTACATAGCAAAATCTGCATTTTTCAGTATTTCATCAACTGTTGCGCCGTCCTCCGGAAAGACCACTATTCCAATACTGGCACTGACTTTAGCCCGCAGGCCATCAATTTCTATACTAATGAGAAGGCAGGCATTGATCCGTTGCGCGGCTTGTTCGATTTGATCTCTGCTGCTGCGCTTAAGCACCACCGCGAACTCGTCGCCGCCCATACGTGCCATCTGGTCTTCGTTGGTAACTTGCGCAGATATTCTCGCAGTTACCGCTTTTAGTAACTTATCCCCACGATGATGCCCGAAATTATCATTAATCAATTTAAAGCCATCGAGGTCGATGTACATAACCGCGTAAATATCTGCACTGTGCGCAGCAGTTTCAATGCATTGCGACACCAGTGATTCAAATCGAATTCTGTTTGCAAGCCCAGTCAGGTTATCGTGATAAGCCTGGTGTTCCACCTTAAGCATCAGCTCCCTGCGCAGCAACGCCACTGATAACTGCGACCCCATCAACTCAAATAGTTTGACTTCACCGTCGGTAAAATCCGGACTGTCTGCAGACCGGTGAGCAAACAACACTCCCCACGACTTTCCCTCGTGCATCAACGGCACACATATGGTTGACCCCAGGCTCCACTTCGCACGAATTCGATGAACCTCCTCACTTTCCCGCTTATCTTTACCAGTTCGCTTTACAAAACCGGTCTTCTGGTTATCAATACACCATCGTGCTATTGATTTTTCGACAGTCGCACCTGCCGCCTGTGTACTGGGAACCACCGACCCATCTACATTCTCCCAGGCTACCACCGGTGACAGCAGTTGACTGCAATTGAGTTTGTACAGGTGAGTTTTTTTAACGTTGAAGTTATTGATCAATGTGACGCAGATTTTATCGACAATGCGATCAAAGCTGGCACTACTATATATTTCACGATTAATCTCACCTATCGCCTCGGTGCCAATGAGCTGATTTCGTATGCTTTCATTCGATCTGGCATTATCGATGGCTACTGATGCCAGCGGAGCAAACGTTTCAAGAACGATTTTCTGCCGGTATATGTCGTAGTGATCGCTTTCGTATAGAACGCCAATAACTCCAATGACTTCGCTGTTAATTTTTAACGGCACACTACACGCCTGCCTGCCAGTGGCCAGATCAGCGATCCGATGAGGGTAACTCTGGTAGTCAGCAACGCAGATGGTTTCTGCCCTAAGCCATGCTTGTCCGGCGATACCAAAGCCCGGTCGGTGCTTAACAGACTTGAGATTATGCTTTTCACCATTCACCGCAATGGTTTCCATGAATTCACCAGACTCGTGGACCAACGCGAGATATGCGTAATCAGCACCGGTTAACTGACCAGTGTTATCCGCAACGCTCTGCAGCAACGCGGACAGTTCTACACGATTCATCATTTCGAACGCGAGCCGATGCAGACTGGCCAGTAGCGCGGTTTGATTTTCCTGTAACGAGTAAGCCGATTCAATATCTCCGGCATCTTCACTCGTGCATATCAATGCAGAGTCCCAGGCTGTGTGACTGTGTTTATCCAGCAATCGGACAATACGCCCGCTTTCAAAGTCGCCAATAGTTATTGCGATACAGCCAGCGACTGCACAGGAACTTTCAGTGGCAGAACACGAAGCCCCTACAAATGCGAAGACCGGGAATGACGACGCGTCGTTCTGAAGCAATTGCACAATCGTGGACAATTCACTTATCCGGGTTCGGGCATCAACAACGACGGCAATGGTTTCGTCGAGATGGGCTTCAGGCACAATTCGATCGCCGGTCCGGAATCTTCGGCCCAGATGACAAGCGATTGGCTGCAGTCCGTAGTCGCTTATCCATCGGCTACAAACGTCAAAAACCTCCCTATCTACCAGTATTTTTCGTTTCAATGTCATTGCGCCGGGTACCACAGGGAATAGGCGAACAGAACCTCAGTCCATTCGGGGATGCGTGATTGAAGCACACTGCCGGTACTGCGATAAACGTGCCCTGGTAGACAAAACATTCAGGTCGAACCGACATTCTGACAACCACTAACAACCGGCCGAGTGCATGTGAGTCTTCAGCAGAAACCCGCTGGAGGGGGAACCCCGCGAGATAAAAAGAAGGATTTTTGCGGGTGATCAGCATCTGAATGGAGCACTAATAAAGCTGGTGCAAGACACGGTTTACGCCACGTTCTCCACAAATTTGTTTATCGAGTGATTGCATTTATTTGTATTTGGGATTATATTCCCATTATTATCAATGGAGTAACCCCTATGCGCATTTCTCTGTTCTTTGCTATCGCTTCGCTTGGCCTCGTGGCCTGCGATTCATCCAGTGTGTCACCCACCAGTTCGCAAAGCGCTATCACCATTGCCAACACTCCCCGAGAAACCCTGACGGCGCTGCCGACAATCAGTTTCAACGGCCAATATGAAACCACGGCCAACCCGGAACTGGGTGTAGGTGGCGGTGATGAGGCGTCTGGTATTGTTGGTGACAGTGTTCTCGGGTCAGGCATTTCCGAGTCTGCCGATGTGCTGGACGGCAGATCGAGCGGCGACAGTATTATCATCAGCCCGCCGATTAATCCGAACCCGACCATCAGTCCGGGCACTCTGACAGCCGGTGACTACGATGATCAGCTAAACCCGCACTTGTACCAGAATTACGCCAGTGAGTATCTGCAAAGACGCGGACAATCAATCGATGTTCCGCGGCTGGATTTCAATAAAAGGATTCTCATTGAAGTCACCGACAACAATGGCGCACCGTATGCGAACGCAAAAATTGAAGCACATGGTGGCAATTCGGGGGGTGTCACGTTGTACACAGCGGCGAATGGACAAACTTCTCTTTACAATGGCGTAGATAACCTGCCCCAGGACTTCAATCTGACCGTTACTGCGGCAAACGGTGAAACGGCTTCACAGAATATCAACCTGCAAAAAGCGCAGGACGCCGGTCAGATCAACGTGACATTGGCAACCGCCGGCACAAACCATTCAAACTCACCCGTTGACCTGATGTTTGTTGTTGATACGACAGGCAGCATGGGTGATGAGCTGAGTTTTCTTCAGACTGAACTAAGCGACATCATTAATGCGGTGCCACAGCAGCAATCAGACATAAAGATCGGCCTGGTGTTTTACCGTGATTATGGCGACAACTATATTGTCAGAGCACATGGATTTTCAGATGATATTAACAGCGTGCAGCTCAATCTGAATCAGGAGCAGGCAAACGGTGGTGGTGACTACCCCGAGGCAATGGATCAGGCGTTGCAGGCAGCAATTGCCGCAGACTGGCGAACAGACAGTCGCAAAGTACTGTTTCTGATTGCAGACGCTCCACCCCACAGCGATCGCATGCGTGCAACGTGGACTGCTGCTGAACAGGCACGGCTCAATAACATACATATGGTGCCGGTTGCCGCCAGTGGTGTTGCAGAAGATGCCGAATATATTATGCGCAGTGTGGCGGCACTGACCAATAGTCGGTACCTGTTTCTGACTGATGACTCGGGCTTTGGTCAGCCACATGCCGAGCCAGATATCGATTGCTATGTGGTGACATCACTGCGCAGCTCGATGATCAGAGCACTCAACAGTTTGTTAAACGGTGATCGCGTAGAGCCGTCTAACAATGACATCATCAGAACCGTTGGCAACTATAATCAGGGGGTTTGTGATCAGAACTCACCTCCCACCAATCCGGACACCGTCGACTTTTCTATTCTGATCGAAAGAGCCAACCCGCGAAGCGCTGGCAATGCCGGTCGACAAACCGCCATTGTCGATAGTCAGTCTGCATTCGATGATTTACTTGCTGACTACGGTGAAGACAATATTTCTCTGGACTTCAGCAGCCGGCAAGTGTTGCTGGTTGATATGGGACAGCAAAATACCGGCGGTTACTCTATTGATATTAATTCGGTGACAGAATTTGACAACTATGTCCAGGCGGAAATTGTGTATCAGCAACCAGGAATAAATTGCGCGGTCACTCTGGCATTTACCAACCCGATTGTTTTCGCTTCTATTGAAACTACTAAAGAAATCCGACTGACAGAAACAACCCGGACAGTTGACTGTTCGTTTTAAGTTCGCTTAACAGGCAAAACAAACAGCGTCGTATAAAGTACGACGCTGCTTAATTTATCCAGCAGATATTCCGGCTGTCTTTCTCACTGACTTCAAAGGCACCCGGCTATCGGCCAGGTCGTTTCGATCCAGCTCACGCTGCGATCGATAAAGTACTCTTGATTGGCCAAACTGCAATGCATCGTTAATCGCAATACAGCAGGCCAGCCGTTCGTTACGCAGATAGAAGTAACAAGTGCTCTGGCCTTTTTTCCTGATAACACACTCATCAGCGTCAGTGAAGTCCCCACGCTTTTGAATCAACAGATCACCCTGCTTCGACCATAACCACAGATCCGGAGCAACAGGCACAGCTATGTCACAGATTGCATGCGCGGCCCTTTCTGCAGAGACATTAGCATAAGCCCAATTTTCAAGAGCGGCCTGACCGGCGGGCCTTGCACAGTCGCCAATAGCAAATACGTTTGGCACTGAAGTCATCTGTCTTTCGTTGACCAGAATGCCACGATCGACATCCACACCGGCATTACGCGCCAGTTGATCATTGGGCTCTATGCCGATACAAGCACACACCACATCTGTGCCGCAAACGCTTTCCTCTAACTGACTGTCCAGATGCACATCAACACCAATGTCGCGTTGGTGCTGCAGCAGTAACTCCGAGATTTCATTTGGTACAGAACGCGCACACAGCCTGTTGCTTTGTTCATGCAGGCTCACTTCCAGACCGTGCGATCTGGCAGTTGCCGCAACCTCCAGCCCCAGCCAACCGCCACCGACAATAGTCAGTCGTTTTTCAGTCTGCAGCGTAGCGTATAAATGATCGGCATCTGCGAGGGTTCGTAAACTCAATGCATTGGAACGTTTTCGCGCACGACCTCCACAGGCAAACACCAGTTTGTCGAAAGGGATCTGCTGCCCTTCTGCGCTGACTACCCGCTCATGCATATTCACGATGTCAACCCTGGCTCCGAGATTCAGCTCAATACCGAATTCGATCGCCATTGCGGGGGTGAGCATGACTACTTCGTCAGGCGCTACAGCCCTTGCAAGGTATGATTTTGACAACTCAGGGCGTTGATAAGGTGGTGTCGATTCATCACCAATGAGCAAAATCTGCCCGTCATAGCCGAGGCGCCTTAATTCCA
>CALHCI010000049.1 GCA_937931165.1 uncultured Granulosicoccaceae bacterium | reverse complement strand
GTTTGGGTAGTGTGATTAGATGTAAACAGCGACGAGTTTCCAGACGTAGTAGTAAACCTTGACGCCGAAGATGCACCGGATGTGGCGAATGCGTTTCCAGACGAATCTGAGTCCGCCGGCGACATCATCCATGGCGGCGCTGTCGAGTTTGGCGTTGTTGTTGAGGTTTTCGATTTTCATGTTGAGTATCCTTTCGTTTGTTAAGTTGAGAGATCGTTTCGTTGTGTTGCAATTTTATATAAGCAAGAAATATGCCTATAGATAAGTAAATTGAATATAAATATATTTATAATATAAATACAATGAGTTAGGTCTATTTTAATTTCTGATTGCAAAATATCAGTTAATAGAAAGCCACCTTTTATTGCTTATAAAAGATACGATATATTAGATAGGTGTTATTTTATGTATCTTTCTATCTGTCTGTACCATGTGAATATTTCTTTGAGCGTGTGTCGGCGTTTGTGATGGCTGGTAGGTATTGGCTAGTAGTTGGTTGCGCTGATGTTTGGCGGTGGGTCTTGTGTTGGTCTGTTGCTCCCGTGATTAGCAGCTAAACATGCGTCGACGGTTTGGTCTTTGTGGGTTTGAGCTGACTGGAGTGCTATGCGCCTGGTGGGGTGGATTGGTCGGCGTTGCGTGATTGCGTTGTTAACAACGGGGATGTGGCCAGTGTGGTACAGGCTGTGGGTAACCGGTTGGCTCTGGTCCGCGATCTTGATGTCGGCTGGCGGGGAGTGATCAGGGATTGTTTATAGGAATGAGTTGGTTTGGTGTGCAGGCGTCCCGAGGTTTCTCTTTCTAATCGTGGTGGCTAATCGTGGTGGCGGTTTCTTTTAAGAGGTGGCTTTGGCTTTGCTGTTATCCGGTGAAGCTTTTTGTTTAAATTCTTTTGATTTAATGTTGTGCTGCCTTAGCAGTCGTTGCAGGTATGTGCGGCTCATGTCAAGTTTTTCAGCCAGTTCGGTGACTTTGCCATTCACTTCGTGCAGACCATTCATTAGAAACTGTTTTTCGGCTGCATTTCCAGCGGCTTTTCTCACCTGGCTTAAGTCAGTCGTTGAAAAATCCGGTTGGTTTGCAATAGCAGTGCTGGTGTTGTCTGTGCGCATATAGTCGGGCAGGTGAGGGATGTCGCCGTGGTTATCTGCAAGGCAGGAAATGCGGTAGATAACGTTTTTTAATTCCCGTATGTTGCCAGGCCACTGATAGGTTTCAAAAAATGCATAGAGTCGGGGGTTTAGTTGAATAGGGTCTTTTCCCAGTTCTCGTGATGCTTCAACCAGGAAGTATTCTATTAATACGCCCAGTTCGTCTCGTCGTTCACGAAGCGGTGGGATAAACACATGGATAACGCCAAGTCGGTAATACAGGTCTTCGCGAAAGGTTTCTTCTTCAACCATTTTACGCAGGTCTTTATTGGTCGCAGCGACGACTCGAATGTCTACGCTGGTGAGTGTGTTGGAGCCAACACGCTGTACTTCTCCCTGCTGGAGCACGCGTAAGAGCTTTACCTGCCCTTCGAGTGAAAGCTCGCCAATTTCATCGAGAAAAACAGTTCCCTGGTCGGCGCTCTCAAATAGTCCTTTGCGGTCACTGGTGGCGCCGGTGAACGCTCCTTTTTTGTGGCCGAACAATTCTGACTCGATCAGATTGGCGGGTATGGCGCCGCAGTTGACCGAAATAAAGTTCTGCTTTGCGCGAGTGCTGTTGTTGTGAACTACCTTGGCAAGCAGTTCCTTGCCTGTGCCGCTGTCGCCTTGTATCAGCACTGGCAGTGGAGTGGGGGCGGCGCGTCGGCAGATCTCGAGTGTTTCAATCAGTGCCGGGCTGTCGCCCAGAACACCATCAAAAACAAAGTCGTCCTGCAAAAGTGCTTCGCGTCTGCGTTTTAGAGATGTTGCGGCCCTTTTCTTTTTTATTGCAGCGCCCTCCGGCGAGATGGCCTCAACCTCGACAAAGTCGTCGCTGGCACCGCTAAACCGTTCGCGGCGTGAGAGAGAGATGAACTGTTCACGCAGATTCATCATCTGCTTCAGGATATTGGTCTTGTCCTCGTCCTGCAGGTTTTGATTCCAGCGAATTGAGGTGCGTATCTGTTCAATGCTCTCTACGACGGAGGCATAAGAAAGAGATGTGCTCTTGGTGTATTTGAACGTTCTCACCGTGGTGCGTCCTGCTTTTACCGAAATTAAGTATAATAATAGTATACATTTTCAGTATCCTGAAAGGATTCTTTCTTATTTGTCGGTAAGTGGTGGGAGATGCTTCGGGAGGGTGGGGTTGTGGCGGGTGTTGACAGTGATTTTGAAGTCGGTGGTGGTGTATCGACACCTCTAAGAGGTCCGCGATGTTTCTCTTAGAGGTGTCTGTCAAACATTGTCTGATTACCTGCAGCGCAGAATACGCTTGAGCTTGTAGACGATATAAACGATCTTGACGCCGCAGATGTATCGGATGCGTTTAACGGGGACGAATTTGTAGATAACGCGGCAGCAGCATCCGCATCGTCCGCCGAGTACATCTTCGCGAGCGTTGTTGTCGAGT
>CALHCI010000048.1 GCA_937931165.1 uncultured Granulosicoccaceae bacterium | reverse complement strand
CCGCGACGAGTCCCTGCGCATTGTCGGTTTTTGCAAGCCTGCTGAAGAGGGCAATGATTGTCTCCAGTCCAGGCTGTGATGCTGAGCGGGGCAGTTAATGCCCCGCGACTATTAAGATCAAGTGTTTGTAAAGGTGTTTATTATGGTTAATAGATTCTATCTTGCATTCAGGGCAAGGTAGAAAAACGCACGCATAGCAGGGCCTACGTCGAGTTTTTCTAACGCCGCTATGGCGGTCGTGGCGTAGAAAAGTGTTAGCTAACTTTTAGCACGCCCCATAGCCGCACCGTTGTTTATATGAATCGCAAAATACTCGGTAGATGCGTGTGTAGAGCAGCAATGGTGCGGTTCGCACCACTCACCGGCACCCTACGAACTGCAGACAGCAACGGGCACACAAGGAGGTAATTCGTTCTGCCCTCAGTCCCCCGGTCCTCTGGAAATAATACTTTGCAGCCTGTCGAATGACATACAGTCGAGTATATTTATCCCAACTCGGCGATAAAAACGCAAGAGCGTTTTCCCAGCGTGTTGATCGGTTTTGAGTATTGACGATCCACCGGGTAAAAGCGGCATGGATGCCGGCGTTAGCGCTGCTGCGCAAGGACGCGCATTAGCGCGGCCCGTTGGAGCGGCAATACTCAAAATGGCGCACTACCATCGAAGACAATAAGCCAGCTGCCCCATAATACTAAAATAAGTAGTACCAGCCATCATTCAGAAGCGCCACCCGCAGGGCCAATCATTCGCGATAAAGACTTTGCCTACTTTGGTCTTTTCAAAGTAGGGCCCGCTGCAAGCGCATCCCACAGCCCGCTGCAGGCGCATCTAACAGCCCGCTGCGAGCGCATCCCACAGCCCGCTGCAAGCGCATCTAACAACCCCCGCTGCAGGCGCTAACCCATCACCCCACAAAAGCTTTCTCCATAACAAAATCCCCCGGACGACTATTCGACCCTTCCACCAGTCCGTAAGACTCGCATATTTCTTTCATGTCTTTATTAAGCCCAAGAGAGCCACAGATCATTACCCGGTCAGTCTCTGGTGATAATGCCGGTACACCAAGGTCTTTAAATAGCTGTCCACTTTTGATCAGGTGCGTAATACGACCGCGCGGGGTGAAGTCTTCCTGAGTGATTGAGGGGTAGTAGTGCACTTTATTGTCGACGTACTCGCCGATAAGCGGATCGTCTGGCAGGTTGTCGATGAGGTCACGGCTGTAGCCAAGCTCGTCAATGTGTCTACAGGTGTGTGTGAGAATGATCTGGTCAAAGCGCTGATACAGTTCAGGGTCTCTGATTAATGATGCAAACGGTGCGACGCCGGTGCCGGTGGCAAAAAGATACAGGCGCTTACCGGGTAGCAGGGCGTCGAGTACCAGGCTGCCAACCGGTTTGGGTTGAACAATTATTTGATCGCCGATCTTTATGTTTTTGAGTTTTGATGTCAGCGGGCCGTCCTGTACCTTAATTGAATAAAATTCAAGTTCTTCATCCCATGCCGGACTGGCAATGGAGTAGGCGCGCTGCAACGGTTTGCCGGTTTCTTGTGGCAACCCGATCATGGTGAATTCACCCGAGCGAAATCGCAAGCTCTCCGGTCGTGTAACGCGGAACGAAAACAGCCGATCATTCCAGTGCCGGATTGCAGTGACTGCCTGAGTCGGGGCCAGGGGCTTTTCTTTTTTTGTGTTGCTGGTGTTCATTAGGGGACTGGTTGGAAATTTTCCTCATTAGACCAATATTGTGGATATATGGCCACAGTGCCGCGAACAAAAGGAAAATATAAGGAGATTTTATTTCGATTATTTGCTGCGTTCTGAAATTTGCGCCAGAGCAAGATAAAAATTCCGCGTTTATTTCGCAGATGTGTGTATCAGCAGGTAGAATTCAGACATCAAGTCTCCGGTTGAACCAAATGAAGATTGAATTGGCGTATGGCCGTGTCGGGCTCGAGGTGTCACTGCCCGAAACCGCCAGCCCTACCATTATCCGAAAGCCGGCAATGCCGATTCCTGATGATGCAAACGCACTGGTGCAGAAAGCGCTGGCAAATCCTGTCGATGCTAAGCCGCTGGATGAGCTGGCAAAAAACGCCCGTAGTGTGTGTATTCTTATTTGCGATATCACCCGGCCCGTGCCGAATCATTTGTTTCTGCGGCCATTGATCGAAATCCTGCACGCGGCGGGTGTGCCGAAATCCGGTATCACAGTGCTGGTGGCTACCGGCTTGCATCGTCCCAATCTACATGAAGAGCTCGAAGAGCTGATTGGTGACCCGTGGGTGCAGCAGAACGTGTCGGTAGTTAATCACTATGCGCGCAACGAAGCGGATTGTGTGTCACTGGGGGTGACTGAAAAACACCAGGTACCGGTCGGTTTAAACCGATTGTTTGTTGATGCAGATATCAAGATCGCCACCGGTCTGGTAGAGCCACACTTTATGGCCGGTTATTCCGGCGGTCGAAAAGTAATTGCACCGGGTGTGGCACATCATGAAACGATTCGTACTTTCCATAGTGCGCGGTTTATGGAAAGTCCTTTCGCTACCTCCTGTAATCTTGACAATAACCCGTTGCATGAAACCCAGCTCGAGATTGTACAAATGCTCGAGGGGCCGGTATTGAGCCTGAATACGGTCATAGATGAACATCGTAACCTGGCTTTTGTTTCGTTTGGTGAGGTTATCGCCAGTCATATTCAGGCGGTCGAGTTTGCGCGGCAGAGCTGTGAAGTTTCAGTCGGTCGTAAGTTTAAAACCGTACTGACCAGCTCAGCGGGTTATCCGCTGGATAAAACGTATTATCAAACGGTGAAAGGGATGGTGACACCGCTTGATATCCTTGAGCCCGGCGGAGATTTAATCATCGTTTCAGAATGTTCTGAAGGGTTCGGTTCAGATGAGTTTCTTCGGGCGCAGAAAAAACTGGTGTCTCTGGGAGTCGATGCGTTTCTTGATTCTCTGCAGCAGAAAACACTTGCCGATGTCGATGAATGGCAAACAGAAATGCAGTTAAAACCAATGCGTGTAGGGCGGATTAAGTTGTTTGCCCCCGGTCTTTCCGGGCCATTAAAAGCGTGCACCGGTGTTGAACCTGTCGATAACCTGGATCAGGCTATTGCAGAGAGCCTTTCAGCGCAGGGTGATGCGCAATTGGCGGTGATTCCTGAAGGGCCTTATGTCGTGCCATTCGCACGATGACCAGCGCGGGTGCTAACGGTGAGTTAACGCCGGTGCGGATCGATTGTCACCCCATAGGCGGTGTTGCCGGAGATATGTTTGCCGCGGCAATGTTCGATGCCTTTCCGTCTCTATATGACAACTTTACCCGTGACCTTGCATGGTTGGATATTGAAGGCCTGCAGGCAAGCCTCAGCAACCACACCTCGCACAGCCTGTATGCACAACACTTTTCGGTTGTGCAAAACGTCAACATCAAACCGCCTCGTACGTTGCCTGCGGTAATCGAGTTTTTAAACAGCAAGCGGCTCGATGCTAATGTGATAGAAACCGCTATTGGCATATACCGTTTACTGGCAGAGGCAGAAGCTGCCGTGCATGGAAAAACCATCGACACCGTGCACTTCCATGAAGTGTCTGACTGGGATTCCATGGTCGACATTCTTGCTGCAGCCGGAGCGATTGCGCGGTTAAATTGTTCGCACTGGCGAATAGGGCCACTGCCGCTCGGAGGTGGAACCATTACCACCGCCCACGGTGATATCCCACTGCCAGCCCCCGCGACCGTACATCTGATGAAGGGATTCGACTGGACCGATGACGGTCAGCCCGGAGAGCGCGTGACACCTACCGGTGCCGCTATTCTCGCCTACCTGTCTCCGTCAACACTGCATGCAGGCGCGGCGTCTGCAACGCTTGCAGCTGTCGGAGTCGGGTGCGGTACTCGACAACTCGCAGACCGTGCAAATATATTTCGCGTTTGTGTTTTTAACGAAAGTGACAATGAATTCTACGAGAATGATGTGGTCACACAACTGGCTTTCGAAGTGGATGATATGACCGGTGAAGAGATTGCCCAGGCGCTCAGCATTCTGCGAGCAGAGCCGGAGGTACTGGATGTGTGTACGGTCGCGATTCAGGGTAAAAAAGGCAGGCCCGGTACCGGGTTTCAATTACTGGTTGTGCCGCACGCGGGTAGCGCAGTCATTGATCAGTGCTTTCGCCAGACAACTACACTGGGGGTACGCCACAGTAGCGTGCAGCGAAAGATACTACAGAGACAGCACAAAAACATAGATGGCAGGCGTGTAAAAGTCGCCCGGCGTCCGGGGCCTGTGTCTACGGCAAAAATTGAGAGTGTTGAGTTGGCAGGGTTTAGCTCACTCACCGAGCGCAGAGCACAGGCGCAAAGTGCAGAGCGAAAAGCAATCGATGACTGATCCCTATCGTTCGCTATGCCGTCTGCTGACTACCCGCGAGGGTCCGCTGTTCATTGCGATGAGTGGTGGCATAGACAGTCTCACTCTGATGACAGTGGCAGCAAGAGTCCGTGTCGATCCTACTATTGCCATGCACGCGGTATCTGCAGCGGTACCCGTCGAAGCCACAGAGCGATGCCGTAAACTGGCTAATCAACACGGCTGGCAGCTTCAGGAGATTGATGCACTGGAATTTGAAGATACCAACTACGTTAACAATCCTCTCAATCGATGCTACTACTGTAAAAGCAGTTTGTTTAATGCCATTACTGCGTGTCAGGACGCCAGTGGTCAGGCAACTATCGCCACTGGCACCAATACCGATGATCTGGGTGATTTCCGGCCCGGTTTGAAGGCTGCTGCTGAATATAAAGTCTGGCAGCCTTACGTAGACGCAGGCGTTAATAAAGCCGACATCAGATTTATTGCTCGTGAGGAAGGACTGGGAGAGTTGTCAGCGCTGCCTGCCGCACCGTGTCTGTCAAGCCGGGTTGAGACTGGAATTTCTATCAATGCCAATGATCTAAGACTGATACATCAGGTTGAAAAACTGATCACAGGGATAACAGAACCCGGTGACATTCGCTGTAGAATTTTCAAACAAGGCGTTACCGTGCAGTTGCCATCTGACAATGCGCTTTTTACGAATGCAAGTTTACAGAAAGATGCGCTATCACAGGTTGAGGCAATATGCAGTGCGTCGGGTAAGTTATTTACCGGATTTGAAAAATATAGCAAGGGCAGCGCTTTTATAAAACCCGGACAGGTGCAGCGTGCAGGAGTTTGAGTTTGACTGGCAGCGGCAGCAGCGCACCGGCATAGCAGAAGCTGTTCTGTGTGAAGGTAAAACTGTTGATCAAATTAAAAGTATCTTGAGTCAGGCAAACGATCGTAAAGTTTCTTTGTTGCTGACCCGGTTGTCGACAGAAGTAATGCAGGCGTGCAGCGGTGTAGACAACCTCGAGTGTGATAATCAATCTGCCACTGCTGTGCTGAATAACGGGCTCATTGCACCTGTCGCCTCTGACTGCCTGATTGTCACAGCGGGTAGTTCGGATATGCGTGTGGCCTGTGAGGCACAACAAACATTACGCTTTAACGGTCTGGAAGTGCCAGTCATTGCAGACTGTGGAGTCGCCGGTTTGTGGCGCTTGACCGAAAAACGGGAACAACTGAATGCAGCCCCGGTGATCATAGCGGTGGCGGGTATGGAAGGTGCGCTGTTTCCGGTGTTGGGCGGCTTAGTCAAGGGGTTGGTCATTGCGGTACCTACTTCCAACGGCTATGGCGTTGCCACTGGTGGAAAAACCGCCCTTGGCAGTGCGCTGGCCACCTGTTCTCCAGGTGTTGTCACCGTCAATATTGATAACGGCTTTGGTGCTGCGTGCGCGTTGCTCAAGGTACTGTTGCCCGGAACTGGATAGTAATTGGCACGTTCTAACCGGAACGGTTGGCCGTATAGGTAGTATTGCAGTAAAACTCTGCAAGTCACATCAAGAGCGCAAGAATGCGTGCTGCTTTCAATGCAGGTGATCTTATAGTGATATCTGTACTATCACAGGAGAACACCGATGAGCATCGATTTTCAGATACAGGCACTCGATGAAGCGAGGTTTTTTAACTACTTTCAAATGACCAGCGACCAGTTGGCCGACAATGGTGCATATCTATTTGAAGCAGATCAAAACCCTTGCTATCCATGCAGGGTGTCACTAGCAGACGCTGAAGTTGGTGACACTGTGTTAGCGCTATCTTTTGAGCATTTATCAGTTAGCAGTCCGTACTGTTCAGCGGGTCCGATATTCGTCCGTGCCGGTGTAAAGGCCGCCAGACCCGAAGTCAATGAAGTTCCACAGATGTTGCAGCATCGCCTGCTGTCAGTAAGAGGGTATTCAGATCGTGACTTGATGATTGAAGCGCAAACGGTTTGCGGTGAACTGCTAAGCGAAGCAATCCTTCAGCAATTTCAGAACAAATATGTCCGCTATCTGCAGCTCCACAATGCCGGTCCCGGTTGTTTTAACTGTACGGTAGTTCGGGTATAAGCTGGCTTGTCTAAAAGAAAAAGCCGGGACAATGCCCGGCTTCGCTTTAGCGTAAGGTTAGCTGCAAAGATTATTCGGCGTAGAGACTGAGCCCGCTACCGTTACCGAAGGGTGCTACTACGTCACCTCTCCTGACGTTATTCTGATAGGCGGCAGTTGTACCACTGAAAAGATGCGCAAAAGTGTGTGAATACTAGTGCAAGAGCGTTAGAGTATCTTTTCTCTCGAATAGAGCTTTACCGCTGCCAGGTAAAGTAGTGCGGTTGCGATCAGCGTTCCGGTAACCGAAAGTATGATGTGCGTGGTGCTGATGTTGTCCTGTAACACCACGCGCTCCAGTAACTGATATTGACTGAGCATCGGCAGCGCCATCGTTAGATTGGCAGATTTAATATTCACAAATTGCAAAATAAAAAAGGGTGCCATCGGAAATACCATCAATAAGCCGAGGTAAGTCTGTGCTTCTTTGGTGCTCTGTGTACTTGCGGCAACCGTCATTAGTACCGCAGAAATAAAAAATATTAACGGGCTTGCCAGCAACCAGGCTGTGCGAATAGTCGGGCCATCGAAACTGATAACCCCTCCTGCTGCTTCCGGTGAAAGAAACCGGAATACAAGATAAAGACTAATGGCCGTCAGAATACTGGAGAGCCCGACAAACGTCAGTACCGCCAGGTATTTGCCAAGCACCAGTTTATAGCGTGACATTGGCAGGCTCAGTAGCGGTTCAAGAGATTGCCTTTCGCGTTCCCCGGCAGTCGTGTCTATGGCCAGATAAAACCCGCCCATCACCATGGCCACTATAAGTAGAAACGGCAGAATGGAAGCCAGTAGTTGACCACGGAAACCATTCGAAGAAACATCCTGCAGACGCACATTAATGCTGTTGAAGACCGAAGGATCAATGCCCCGGTGTTGCATACGTAGTGCGTTGATGGTCTGTGAGTAGGCGTTTAGCAGCGTGTGAAGCTTCCGGGCCTCTTTGGATGAATGTTTATCGCTGTCATTGACGTGAATGATTAATGGCGCCGGGGTACCGCTTCGCAGAGCGGTTTCAAAATCATCCGGTACTTCAAGCACCACGGCAACATCACCTCTGCGTACACTCGCTTCTATATCATCCGGTGCTGTTTCTACATCCATATTATTGGATTGAAGAAAGCGCATCAGGTTTGGTGCCCGTTCACTGAAGCTCACGGCAAGCGGGGAGGGTTCATCAAAACTAACAGTAGCCTGTTTAAGGCTTGCCACCAGTCCGCCACCGATTAACAACGGCAGTAGTACCGGGCCAAACAGCAGTGCATAGAATACGGTTTGCCTGTCACGCAGGTTATCTATGATTTCTTTCCACAGCATCACCAGTACCATTACAGCTCACCTCCTATGGCGACCACAAAGGCATCTTCCAGTGATTGCTGGTCGGTTGCGCTGAGCAGGGTTTCCAGTGATCCTGTCATCGAGATATTGCCGTCTGATATTATCGCAATCTCATCGCACAGGGCTGCTACTTCCTGCATGATATGACTGGAAAACACAATGCAGTGCCCTTCATTAGCCAGTTGTCTGATAATTTCCCGCAGACCCCGTGTCGCCATCACATCCAGACCGTTAGTTGGCTCATCTAGCAGGATGGTCTGTGGGCGATGCACCAGTGCTCTTGCCAGTGCAACTTTGGTTTTCTGACCCTGTGAAAAGCCTGCGCAACGCCGGTCGGCAAATTTCCCCATATCGAGCAGTTCGATTAATTCATTGACACGGGTTTCTGTAGCGGCTGCATCCATCCCGCATAATCGCGCGTAGTATCGAATGTTTTCACGGGTGGTTAAGCGTGGGTAGATACCTGCATTGTGGGGCATAAACCCCAGGTGTTGCCGGACAGCGAGTACATCGGTGGTAACTGAATGACCGTCAATAGTGGCGTTACCAGTGTCCGGTTTTATCAGGGTTGCGAGCATACGCAGGGTAGTGGATTTACCGGCACCGTTCGGCCCCAGTAACCCGGTGATGCGTCCATCGTTAGCCGTAAAACTAACCGACTCCACTGCGACAACCTTGCGTTTCGGCTGCCCCGGTACACCGACAAAAGTCTTGCTTAAATTAGTAGCCTCTATCACGGTAGTGGTCCGTTGGCATCAATAAACAATGCCGGTGGTGATAAACGTTCGAGACACTCTATCAGTAGATTTTTTGGATCTGCACTATCGATAAACTGGGACATAACGGTAGGTATGCAGCCAAGCGGCGCCTGCGTATGACCCTGGTGAGCATTAACAATGTGCCGTGCATTGCTGAGTGACTGTATTGCAAGTGTCGCGTATTCGGGTGGGGTGATCGGATCTGCGTCACCTGAAAGCGCCAGTACGGGAATATCGCTGACCACCGGTTGATGAAAATCGTTGTCTATGACGCCAGCTGGCCATTGTTCGCAGGTGGCAATCATCGCATCAATAATAGAGTCACCAAGGTAGGTTTTTTTAAGTTGTTCTCGATCAGCTATTGATTCTATAAAGGGGGCATCTTCAGTACAGATAACCGCTGAGTGCATACCGGTGGCCATCGCACCTTCGAGCTGGCTAATCTGCATGGCGGTTTGCCGTGCGAATGGTGCAAGGTTGTTGTTGGTGGCTGCGTCGTGCAGCATTGATGGAAGAATAGCGGCGCCGTAAGCAGAGTAACTTAATAATCGCACGGTACCGGCGAGGTGCTGGTCACTGAATTCCATTGAGTCCAGTGCGCCCAGTGACAGGTTTTCAAACTCAACGGTACGCGGGTTGTCTTTTAGTGAACTAAAAAGTGTGTCGGTTTTTTCTTGCAGGTCGGGAAAAGCATCTGCGCAACCGTGGTCGTTTTTACATCGGTCAAACAGTGCTTGCAGCGAACGCTGCGAATGCAGCGGAATCTCCGGCCCTATCGGTTTTTGCGGTGCGACGACGGCATCTACAATGACGCTTCGAGTGTGTTCGGGAAAGCGTTTTAGATAATGCAGAGCAACGCGGGTGCCGTAAGATACGCCGTATAAATTCCATTGTTCAATGCCCAGTGCCTCACGCACGGCATCGAGGTCCCGTACCGCCACACTCGTGGTAAACCACTCAGTAGCGAGAGACTGGCTTGCGTAACACTGCGCAGAGGCCTTGCCTGCTTCTTCAATGTCGTTGGTGAGCTCGGTGTGAGTAGTCGGGCAATCCATTCGTTCTGAATTGCCGGTGCCGCGTTGATCAATTAAGTACACATCGCGGTTGGCAAGGACTGGATAAAACGCGCTCTGAATTTGTGGCCAGGTGTCAGTGGCACTTTGACCCGGCCCACCGGCGAGTAGCGTGACAGGATCAGTGGCTGCCTGATTTCCCCGTGCCGGTATTTTCGCCACAGACAATGTGATGGTTTGCGGTATGCTCTTATTTTCAGAGGGGGGTTCGGTTGGCGACAGGCCGTGCGTAAAAGATACCGTAATACTTGCGCACTCCGCAGGTACTGACGCTGGTCGGGCACCAATACGACAAGGCGTGAATTCGGGGGTGGTTGCGGCAATTGCTGACTGGAAAAATGCCCCGGCACTCAATGTGATGAATACGGCGGCGACAATGGCGATTTTGCGTAGCATAAGCTAACGAAGCAATCAGCGGGCCGCCTGAAGAAAACATCGTTAGAGGCAGCCTGGATGCGGGTTACAAGCAAATGAAGGGCTGTAATTAGTGCCGGTAGCAGCAATAATTCGGTTTGGAACTGCGGGTTTGGAGTAGAGATGGCTTTTAATGAAAAACTGGCCACACGGGTGCGCAATAAACTGGCAAAGTTAAATACGCCGTTGGTCACCGAGAAAAAAATGTTCGGTGGTCTGGCTTTTCTGGTCAATGGCAAAATGTGCGTCAATGTCAGTGGTGACCGGCTGATGTGTCGCTTTGATGTCAAAGACACTGAGTCCGTTGCTGCTCGAGCCGGCTATGTGCCTATGGAAATGAACAATCGCTTGTACAAAGGATACTGTTACGTTGAACCCGACGGATATAAAAGCAGCGTGGACTTTGATTTCTGGATAACGCTATGCCTCGATTACAACCACAAAGCAAAGTCTTCAAAGAAAAAGTAGCAAACTAAAAGGATTCAGGCATGGAGCGGCGATGGAAAATACTGTGCCTGCTGTTTTTTACCAGAATAGCATTGGGGTTTCAGTTTCAGGTGCTCGGGTCAATTTCTCCACGCCTTGTCGACGCACTGGAAATAGATTATCGCCTTGCCGGAATACTGGTGGGGTTGTTTTTGTTTGCCGGTATTTTCCTGTCGCTGCCGGCCGGTCTTGCTTACCGGTACGCCACTGATAAATCATTGGTAACCACCGGGCTTGTGCTGCTGGGTGTGGGCGGGCTGGTGTCGGGTATTGCTTCCACCTACGGTGTCATTGCTGTTGGAAGAATTATCAGTGGGGCGGGGTTTGTTTTCGGTACGCTGTACTTCACTAAAATGGTAGCTGACTGGTTCAGTGGCAAAGAACTCGCCACAGCAATGGGCATTCTTGTGCTGAGCTGGCCTATCGGCATTGCGATAGGGCAGATACTGCACCCGTTGGTTGCCGCGCAATTTGGATATGCTTCAGCCTTCTATGTCGCTTCAATTTACAGTGTCGGTTCGGCCATGGCACTTTGGTGGTTTTATAAAGCGCCAGCCTCTGCCTCTGCCACGGCATCGGTAGTGAATAATAACGCACCGGTTGCGAAGCTGTCTGCTCATTATCTGAAACTGACGTTAATCGCCGCACTGGTGTGGGCATTTTTTAACGCTGGTTATGTGGTTTATTTGAGTTTTATCGTCGAGGCGCTGATCAACTCGGGCTATACCGAAGGCACTGCTGCTGCAATCGCCAGTGTGCCAAGCTGGATGATGGTGATCACTGCAATAGTAGCGGGACAGATTGCTGATCGTACCGGTAACAGAAACAGGGTGCTGTATATCAGTATGGCGGGGGCTGTGGTCAGTCTGCTGTTAATGGCGCAGGGTGTGGTGATAGTGGCCGCGGTATTTTTGTTTGGTCTGCTGGCGATGGGGTCGGCAGGAATTATTATGGCGCTTACCGGTGAGTCTATGCCGGCAGAGTCCTGGGCTTTCGGGATGGGGTTGTTTTTTACACTGTATTTTATGGTCGGTTTACCGGCACCCGGAATCGCCGGCTGGTTATACGACATTACCGGCAATCCGGGAGCGCCTCTGTTATTTGGTGCCGGCTTGTTTGCGCTGGTCGCTGTGTGCAACTATTGGTTTCGTGTGAGTGTGTCGACAAAAGGCGGTGTTTAAGCAACGATGAACCGTGTTGTGTTACCCGCGTTCAGCTCGCTGCGGTATACTGCAAAGCACTACCCACCGGACAAGTTCATTGAATCACAACCTCAAACTCATTCTGCTATCCGCAATCGTTGCGGTAACATGCATACAGGTAAATGCTCAGGAGCAAACAGGCACTGGCCAGCAGCCGGGCGGCGATAAAATCTCAAAGGATTTACTGATTAATTTGTCGCGGGAGCAATCCTATTTGCTCTGTGAGTCAGAAGTATTTACTTCCTGTATGGGGTTCGATAAACAAACCTGTTTTGATCTTTCAGAGGAGGCGGTGCAGCAGTGTCTTGCACCACTGCCGGATACCATCAAGATAGCAGAATTACAGAACGAATCACTGGAAGCGTGTCCGCAGGAAGTTTATGCCAAAGCCGGCTACACCGACGCAAAGGCACAGGAGTGTTTGCAGGAAGCACTGCAGGAAAAATAGCGGCAGGTTGGTTGTCTACTGCGGCAGGTAGTGGTCGTACCATTCAATTTCGGCGTTGTTTAATGCGCGGGATGGCAAGCCGGGCTGCTTTAGCGTGTCTGCCCATTCTGACAATGACGCTTTTAGCAGTTGCGCCTGTTGTGGCTCTGATTCAAACAGATTTTCCTGTTCGTGATTCACGTTCAAATCAAACAGATATTCTCTGGTGCCTGCAAGGATGTATTTCCAGTTGCCCTGAACTACGGCTGCCTGATTCCAGAACCGCCAATACAACGGGCGTTCTGCCAGACCGGTTTCGGCTCCGGTTAAATACGGCAACAGATTGGTGCCATCAAGTGCTTCCGACGGCGCAAGCTCTGCCACAGCAAGGCTGGTTGCTGCTACATCAAGTGTAGAGACGGGATCATCAAATACGGTGTTAGCGGGTAGTGTACCCGGCCAGCTCACAATGTAGGGAACGCGTACGCCCCCTTCGGTCAGCATACCTTTTTCACCCACCCAGGGGTTGTTGAGTGACCCGTCCCACGGTGCTCCTTTATCCGAGATCGGTGCATCGGATAATGGAATGCCCAGTGGTGCGCCGTTGTCGCTGATAAAAAAGATAATCGTATTTTCAGAGAGTTTGAGGTCATCAAGCTTTTCACGCACTTTGCCTACGCCATCGTCAATGGCAGACATCATGGCCAGTGCGTACTTACGTCTTGTTACGGCTTCAGATTCATGTCGTGACAGGTATTCTTCGGTGGCCTGCATGGGGACGTGCGGTGCAAAGTACGACAGATACAGAAAAAACGGCTGGTTCTGATTTCTTTCTATAAATGCAAGGCCTATATCAGTCGTGATATCCAGCCGGTAGTCAGAGTTACTACGTCGCCCTGCGTTAAGTTGATTACCGTTGCCGTCAATGTTAGTCCACCAGCTGTTCAGGTAGCCTGAGTAAACGCTGTCGAATCCTCTTGCATCGGGAAAATATTGTCTGCGCTCTTCAAGAGACATTGAGTCAACATCAAACAGTGTTGAGTTCTGATCAACCTCCAGGTGCCACTTACCTGCCATGCCGGTAACATAGCCGTTGTCCTGCAGCCGATTGGCAATGGTGGGCTGGTCCAGTGGCATCGGGTTCAGGCTGTTGTCGTCAAGCCCGAACTTCTGTTGATAACGCCCGGTTAGTAATGCCGCACGTGAGGGTGTGCACTGCGGTGCAGTAACATAGCCCGCTGTCATGCGCACACCGTCATTGGCAAGCTGGTCTATATGCGGTGTTTTAATATCGCTGACCACGCCATTGGCACCAACGTCGGCATAGCCCTGATCATCCGTAAAGACAACAATTATATTGGGACGGGAATCTGTACGTTCTGCAAGCGCTGGTGAATAGTCGAGAAGTTCCGTTGAATCCGGTGAGCACGCGGACAACAGTGCAGCGACGAGCGGGGTGAGGACAAATTGACGTCTGGTGAGCATCTTGATTGCGCTGTTGAGGTTTCTGGTTGGGGTTTCCGGTTGGGGTTTCCGGCCGAGTTATTGGCCAAAGTTATTCGGCCAAAGTTGTTGGTCGGGGTTACTTGTCGGGATTACCGGGCCAACAGCGGGCTGCTGCAAGTAACGGACCTTCGAATTGCTGCTCAGTGGCGTTTCACAGTTCGAAGTACAGGCTTTTGTGATCACCACGTTTTTTCAAAACACGCGAAAGTGCCGGTGTGTACGGGCTGGTTCGCACCGGATCGCCGTTGATTTCATGCACCGTCATTTTTCCGCGAGTACGGGCAATATGCACACATGGCTCGAGTATCAGGTCAATTGCCTCGTGTTGTGCGTCTATGTAAAAGTGCAGCCGGCGTCCGAGGTTTTCGATTACCAACGCCAGATTGCCCTGATAAAAGCCAAGAAAATTCTGTGGTCGGCGGGTAGGAAGCTCAGGCCACGCAAGCCCCAGTCCACAGGGCGCTGCCGGGTCAGTCGCGCTGCACCAGAAGTGTTCAACAGGTTTATCTTTTTGTTGCAATCGATTGAGCGCGCGCTGGCTGATAAACTGCGGCCCGCCAAGCTGTTCATAGAACAAGCCCTGTAACACCTCACCGGACAGTTCCATAATTCTCAGTGTTCGAAACAGATGCTTCCATTTGAATACACCGCCTTCACGATTGGCGATCTCGCGGGTAATAACGCCGTAGCGGTCGAGCAGCAGATGCACGCGTTCTCTGGATTCTTCAAGTTCGGTTAACGGGTCGTTGTGTTCAGCGGCGTCCTCTAGCAGGTGCCAGTTGCCCGGCCAGGTAGCGACAGATGGCCTGACGCGTCGGCGCGTTGCCATTGGTCTGCCGGCATGGGACTGCCCTGGTAATCTGTAGTTGGATTGCAGTCCCTTGCGCAGAGGTGCCAGACTGTCGGCGGACAGCGTGCCACTCCAGATAGCTTCCCACCACTGTTCGTTAATATCATCTGTCTTTTGTTCTTGCTGATACTCTGGCCGAATTCCTGATGGTTGTTGTAGCTGTTGGGTAATCTGTCGGTAACTGTAGCTTGCATTGGTATCAATGAAACCATGTTTTACCGGGTTGTCCGGGGTGTCAGTGGTTGCTTCCTTTAACAGTTCGATATCTTCCGGGTAACATAGTGTGCATTGACCTTTGGCCGTGCCCAGCCAGGTCATCTCCAGACTACTGAACGTCGTATCCAGCTGGTGATCATTAAATCCTTTAAGCCTTGCCGGAAAAATATCAAACAACAGTGATTGTAAATGAGCACTGTAACCGCGTAACACCTCTATGGTTTCGATAACGGTTTGATCGTTGGATGGCCGATCGAAACGTTGTAGCCTCGCGAACAACTGTGGCAGGTGTGATACAGGCAGCGTTTCAAACTGAGGACGGCGTGCTGCCCGCTGCCAGCGTAACAACACTTCAAAGTTTTCAGCGTCGCAGTAGTAAGTTTGTGTGTCGTTGTGCAACAGCTGGCCGCTGATTAGCGCACCTTCTGAATCTGCAGGGTAGTTGTCAGGCAGACATGGCAGCAGTTGCGCAATAGCCTTTTCAGTTTGCGGGCCGTAGTAGGAGAGTATCTCGTTTGCTATTACCAGTGGCGAGCGTTGATCATCGATGGCTGGATAAGCATCGTCATGCCGGCTTAAGATAATGCAGTCTGTCAACAGTCCGCATTCACGTAAGTGATAAACGGTTTCCAGATGGCATACCCACGCACGCTGTTCTTTCTCAATGGTACATAACAGGGGATCAGTGTTGTGTGGTTGCTCGCCCCATTCACTCCACCATTCATTTTTCGGAATCAGAATCCGTTCTTTTACCCACTCGGTCCATTCTTCGGCGTCGGAGGGTTGATAATCCGGATGGCTGCGTTGGCGTTTGCTGACAAACTGTTGACAGATCTCAAGTGTAACGGTTGGTCTCAGATCTTCATTGTGTGTGGCGGTTTTTATCAGATCATCAGACAGCGCACTGATACCCGACTGCTCGGGTGAGTCGTCAGCGTACATATATTTGCTAATCTGATCGAATGTCAGGTTGGCGGCAAACGGCGTGGGCGATGACGTTTTAATAAAGCTCCATTCGGTAATGCCATCTGTCACTTCTTCGAGGCTGTTTCTTAGCGCGGGTAAATCGAATTCGTCCTGCAGGCAGGTTCGCCATGTTTCAAGCAGCACCGGGAAGGTATCGAGATGCATGGTGGCAGACATCAGTTTCTTTGCCTGCAATCGACTCATCCATAACGGTAGCCGTTGATTAAAACGTTGTCTTGGTAACAGTAAAAAGCGCCCGGCGCATTCACGGAAACGTGCGCCAAAATATCCCGAACCTTCAAGCGTTGCGCGTAAGTGCTTTTCCAGATTAGCCGGTGTGACCATGCCGAACAGCTCGGCGGGGTCGGGTTCATTTATTATTTGTAAAACAATGGCGTCATTGTCGGCATGGATTTCTGCCTGTTCACCGTAACCTTGCTTCCATGCCGATTGCAATGCCAATGCCCATGGATGATTGAGCTTGCCACCCCAGTGCGTATGTATCACGAGCTGTTGCTGATTGTCCGGACCGCGATAACCACCGGGGCCGGATGCTATTAACTCGACTAAAATATGGTGGCGGTGAGGCAGTGCTGATCGGCTGGCTTCTCGTTGTCTGTGCAGGTATTCAATCAGCTTGTCTGCTGACAGTGCATCGAATGATAAATCCTGTTGCAGGTAGTGTTTGAGTTTGTCAGTTTCGTGTGTATCAAAGTGGCTTTCGGCGCGCTGTAAGAACTCACTAATACGCATTGCGTAGTGGGCGCTGCGGTTGTAGCGTTCAGAGCGCCAGAAAGGCGGTGCCAAACCCTCTTTGGCAGTGGTGACAAACACATCGTTGTGAGTGATCTGTTTAACCTGCCAGTTTTGCGTACCCAGTGAAAATACGTCACCGGTTTTAGCTTCCCAGACAAACTCTTCATCGAGCTCACCAATCTTTGCACCGGAGTCAGCGTGTCGAATCTGGTAGTAGCCACGGTCCGGGATGCTGCCGCCGGAATTATACAATGCAAATAGTGCACTTTTAGTGGCGTCAACGGTGCCTTCAATACGGTTGTACACAATGCGCGCTTTCAGTTCACGAATGCGTACACCGGCATACCTGCCAGCTAATAAGTCGAGTACAAGATCGAAGTGTTTTCTTGATAAGCTGTGATACGGCGCAGCTCTTGTTAAAACTGAAAACAGATCATCTGCGTGCCAGGTTTCATTAGCGCACATCGATACAATAATCTGTGAAAGAATATCCAGTGCACCTGTCATTGGTTGCAGTGGTTCC
>CALHCI010000047.1 GCA_937931165.1 uncultured Granulosicoccaceae bacterium | reverse complement strand
ACACAGCTTAAAAACAGCGAAACAGAAGCTTCAGCTAATCCACTAGCAAGCCCGGCAACACAAACACCTTTGGCAGGAACTGACGATTTCGGCAACAGCAATCTAACCGCCGCTTCAAACAAATATAATGCACAGAGCCCGGAGTCTTTGTCACTGCAGCGTAACCCGAAGCAGACTGCCGAACAGCACTCCTCCGCCGACAGCAACGCTTCATTGGTAAACGACCGCGCTGCCAGGGATCAACATGCTGAACAATTTAGAGGGAATGCACAGGCGCCCACAGACCACGAAGACAAAAGCGCTGGTGGTCCACACACTAGCAAACCAACAACGTTCCATAACGCCTCGGCAGGCAAAGACGAGTCAGCATTACTTTCAGGTGCGCAACAGGATCGTACCGACTCACTTAACACCAAACCGGGTCAATCAAACACAACCCAAACCAGTCTGGACAAGGCCCAAATCAAACAGGGCCAGGCTAAAAATAACCAGTCATCGGGCAATACCGGGTCCGACAGACAAAACCAGCGTTATTTCAATCTGGCACAAAACACTGAAGCTAAGCACCCGGACGAAAAAGCCACCACCGCAGCGCCATACAAAACAGCGGCAAAACTAAAAGCGGCTGCGCCTACAGCAGAAGTGCAATTACAACTTAAGACGCATACGATTGACCGTGAGAAACCAACCTCTGACAAAGCCGCTACCGCCAACCAAAACGCTACCAATCAAAACGTTCTTAATGAAAAGCTGCTTCAGGTAAAAGACGAACAGATTAAGGCACTACAGAACAAATTACAGGCACTCGAAGAGCAGGCACGCACCACCGCTGAAAAAGACCCGGCGGCAACGGTACTGCCATTCAAATCAGATGATACTGCCAGGACAAGTCCTAACAGTAAAAATATACATCACGTAAACGCCACGGGAAATACAACTTCCGCAAAAAGCGCCCGTGAACAACAACACCAGTTAAAAGACAATGGCGATGGTTATAAAGAAAAATACGAAGAACTATCCGCAAAGCTGGTAGGAAAAGAACGCAAGTTATTGCAACTCCAGTCAACAGTAAACAACCTGCAGGCAGCGGGTTTCGATCAGCAACAACAACAAACACGCCCCGCGTCACAGGCCAACAACCGCCCTACACTACTGAGCAAAGTACGGGTTATGACCAACGCCTGATGCCGCGCAACTGTTCAGGCCGGAATAAGGCCTTTATGTACGTCCGGATTCGAGATCTGATTACAAAAGCCGGGATACCACACATTCCGGCTACACTAAAGCCGGACATCCTAAACAGACGCAACAGATAGATATTTGCTGCCGCACAAGCTCAACAACCCGGCTACCGCTTGCCAATTAATCAGTTAGCTGACAGATGACCTAAAAACAGAACAGAGAATTCTCTGTAATTACCCCACTCATCGCGATATGCTCGTCAGACGAATTTACTTAGCCGCCATACTATGCAGCCAATTGTATCGATTAAAAATTTAAGCAAGGCTTATAGCTCAGGGCACCAGGCACTGAAGAATATCAATCTTGATATTCAACCCGGTGAGATTCTCGCACTGCTCGGTCCGAATGGCGCAGGCAAAACCACACTTATCTCTATCATTTGCGGCATTGTGTCACCGACTTCAGGCACAGTAACGGTTGACGGCCACGACATCGGCACGGACTACCGGCACACTCGCGAACTTATCGGACTGGTCCCGCAGGAACTGACACTGGGCGCCTTTGAAAAAGTTTCCAGCACACTGGCATTCAGCCGCGGATTGCACGGTAAGGCACCAGACAAACAACACATCGAGAAATTACTGAAAGATTTATCGTTATGGGAAAAGCGAGACAGCATTCTGATGAGTCTTTCAGGCGGTATGAAAAGACGGGTATTGATAGGCAAGGCGTTATCGCATGAACCACGCGTACTGTTTTTAGACGAGCCCACCGCCGGTGTTGATGTAGAACTAAGAAAAGACATGTGGCGACTGGTCAATCGCCTGCGTGAATCCGGTGTGACTATTATTCTTACCACGCACTACATTGAAGAAGCCGAAGAGATTGCAGACCGTGTAGGTATTATCAACAACGGTGAACTGTTACTGGTAGAAGATAAAAACGCACTGATGCAAAAACTCGGCAGCAAACAATTGACAGTGGAGTTGCGACAACCGATTGAAGCGATCCCTGAATCACTCAAAGACTACACACTGACACTCTCAGAAGACGGACTGCAACTGATTTACCAATATGATACCCGTCAGGAGCGAACCGGCATTACCTCACTCATGCAATCCATCAACAGTGCCGGGTTAATACTGCGTGACATCCACACTTCGCAGAGTTCACTTGAAGATATTTTCGTTAACCTGGTTACTGAGCAATCATGAACTGGCATGCCATCAGTGTGATCTATAAAGCCGAGATGCAGCGAACGCGCAACACATTGTTGCAAAGTATCGCCTCTCCGGTCATTTCAACCTGCCTGTACTTTGTGGTGTTTGGTTCGGCCATCGGCTCGCGAATTCAATCGGTAGAAAACGTCTCCTACGGCGTATTTATTGTACCCGGGCTGGTGATGCTTTCACTGCTGACGCAAAGTATCAGCAATGCATCATTTGGCATTTACTTTCCAAAGTTCACCGGCACGATTTATGAAATTCTCTCAGCCCCGCTGTCATTCTTTGAAGTAGTGCTGGGGTATGTTGGTGCTGCAGCGACCAAATCCCTGATCATTGGCACCATCATTCTGCTAACAGCAGGCTTTTTTGTCGATCTGGAAATTCAGCACCCGTTCTGGATGCTGGCGTTTCTGATACTGACTTGTATTACGTTTTCTCTATTTGGATTTATTATTGGTATCTGGGCAGACAACTTCGAAAAGCTGCAGCTTATACCGCTGCTGGTCATCACACCGCTGGTGTTTCTGGGTGGCAGTTTTTATTCGGTAGATATGCTGCCCCCGCTATGGCAAAAAATTTCCTACTTCAATCCGGTACTCTATTTGATCAGCGGGTTCCGCTGGAGCTTCTTTGAAGTCGGTGATGTGCCGGTTGGCATCAGCCTGCTCAGTATTCTGGCATTTCTGGCAATCTGCATGGCAATTGTCTGGTGGATGTTTAAGACTGGTTATAAACTCAGGCAGTAAAAGATGGCAGATGCCCTTAACACCGAAACCGTCAACGCACCTCCACGTGATGCCGCCACTGTTATTCTTATAAGAGACAGTGACCCGGGTCTCGAGGTACTGCTACTGTGCCGTGGCAACAGTAAAACCGTCATGAATAAAGCCTGGGTATTTCCGGGTGGCAAAGTTGATGATGCCGATTTCGAACACGAAACCGAAATACTGTCGCAGCTTCCGGCAACGCCGCAATCACTGCTGGCCGAAGATATATCGTCCGGTAAAGCCTGTGCTTTGTTCTATGCAGCCACAAGAGAAACCCGCGAAGAAACCGGGGTCCGGCTAGCTGCTGCAGCCGTGCATCCGTGGTCGCGCTGGATTACCCCTAATGAACCATCAATGATGAAAAAACGATTCGATGCACGGTTTTTCGTCGCGGCCCTGCCAGACGGAGAAGTCGCCGTGCATGATGGTACTGAAGCCACGGACAGCAAGTGGTTAACTCCCCGCCAGGCGCTGCAGGATTACCTTGCCCACCACATCACGCTGGCGCCTCCGCAAATAATGACACTGGTAGCGCTTTGTGCCCACGACAGCACATCGTCATGTATAGAACACGCAAACAACACCCCCACGTACTGCATTCAACCGCAGGTGATCAAAAGTGATAGACACAAACGGATTCTTGCTTATCCCGGGGACGAACAACACAGTAGTCCGGATAAGCTGATGCCGGGCCCTACCCGGTTGTTCTGGATGGACGGGCACTTTGAACCTGAAGAAGGCTTTGATCAGTATCTGCGATAAAACATCACAGGTATTAGTGATGACCGTATCTTGAATTTTCGGATGCTTACCCCTAATGTTGCGCCAGACCCGTCACAACACCCTGGAACCAGTTTGTGAATATCGCACTGCAATCACTCAATCGTCTACGTGAAGGGAATGCCCGCTTCGTCAACAATGAACGCACAGCGGATGCACTGGATTATCAATCACGGCGTGACGACCTGATTCAGGGTCAGGAACCTTTTGCGATAATTCTCGGCTGCTCTGATTCCCGCGTGCCTGCTGAAATTGTTTTCGATCAGGGGCTGGGCGACCTTTTTGTGATTCGTGTTGCAGGCAATATTGTCGCCCCGTCACAGGTAGCCAGTGTCGAGTTTGCCGCAGAAAAGTTTGGTGTACAGCTTGTCGTGGTTATGGGGCACACCCACTGCGGTGCAATTTCCGCCACACTGGAAGAGCTTCGCTTACCATTGAAAGATCGCAGCGAAAACATGCACGCCATTGTCGACCGTATCCGACCTTCTGTGGAAACATTACTGGAGACAGATCTGGTCAACAAACCGGACGAACTGCAAACCGCGGCAACGCGTTCCAACATCCGCTCCTGCGTTGCGCACCTGCAACACGGTTCAAAGTTGTTAGAACAACGAACACTTCAGGAAGGACTGGTGATCATTGGCGCGCAATACGACATTGAAACCGGCAAAGTGGAGTTTTTCGACAACTCGCTCGATACAGAAACGGCTTCTTAAGCGATTACACCATGTGAATTAAAGTGGTGATACTGGCACGTTTCGGCTGTCCAATGGTTTTCGGTTCAAGCCGTCTGTAAATATTGATCCGAAATTTGGCCAGTATCACCGGCATGGGATGATGCAAAAATCGATTCACCTGAGCCCGAAACGTCGCATAGCGCAAAAGACCGTCACATCACCAAAAGCGGCACACTTTATTTGTGACTAATAATCACAAAACTATGGCTCCAGCACGCCATTGTTGATTTCAATTCTCGGCCGCATACTCTGTACATACTCAAAAACTACAGAGAAAACACCATGAAAAATCTATTCGCCTCCATCAAAGAAAACGTTGTCCGTCGTCGCAGTGAAGCTGAGCGCATCAGCCGTGCAGACACCCGCAAAGCGATCGCTGAACTGCGTGGCCTGAGCGATGCCCAACTGAGAGATATCGGCATTGACCGTGGCAGCATCATTCACAGCGTAAAGTACGGCAAGCCGACTGACTACGCTGCATAAGCATCAATATAATAATAAAAAAAGCCCCACCCCCGGTTGGGAGACAATCTGTCTCCCGACACCTGTGAAGTCCACCCCAAACGACTAACAATTTGACGTTGCCAGCACCGTCACTGACACGTAATCTTAAGGCACTTACCCTAAGAGCTACCGGTTATGTTGATCCTTGTATCTCCGGCAAAAACGCTGGACTACGAATCCCCGCCACTTGTCAGCGAAAATACCCAGCCACAGTTTCTGGATGACTCTCAAGAGCTGATTAATCAGCTAAAAAAGATGTCCGCGCCAAAGATTGGCAAGTTGATGAGCATCAGCGACAAACTGGCCAAACTCAACGCCGAGCGCTACAAAACCTGGCAACTCCCGCTGCAACCCGGCAGTGCTAAACAATCAATATTTGCGTTTCAGGGCGATGTATACACCGGCCTTGAAGCAGACACCATGAAAAAGCGCGATGTGCAATTTGCGCAAAAACACCTGCGAATTCTCAGCGGTCTGTACGGCGTACTTCGACCGCTCGACCTCATGCATCCCTACCGACTTGAGATGGGCACCAAGCTCGTTAACAAACGCGGACAGAATCTGTATCACTTCTGGGGAGACAGTGTTACCGATTTACTGAATAGCGAACTGAAGGCGCAAAAATCACCACTGGTTTTTAACCTTGCCTCTAACGAGTACTTTAAAGTTGTTAACAGCCATAAGCTCGATGCAACATTAATCAGTCCGGTTTTCAAAGACAGAAAAAACGGTGAATACAAATTAATCTCTTTTTTCGCCAAAAAAGCACGCGGCATGATGGCGCGATTTATTATTGATAATCGCATTAAAGATATTGAATCAATCAAAGACTTTGACACTGCAGGTTACCGCTACAACAAAAAACTCTCGACTCCTCACGAACCGGTATTCACGCGCAAAGAGCAATCAGCTTAGTGACCAACCCGATTCTCAATCCTGTTGCCAAACAACATCGTGACAACACTTTCTCCGAATATGAAGTCGCGTTGGCTAACCGCAACAGCGGCACGCTGCTGGAATCGCTGCAACAGGAAGTGACACCCGTTGGCGCACACTACCTGCTCAGTCACTTCGACATTCCGTTCGTAAACGATGCAGCAAATTGGGACCTAAATTTCCACGGTTGTTTCGATAGCCCGTTTACCCTTAACTTCAATGACCTTACTAACTACCCTGAAATCACCCAGCGAGTCACACTCGAGTGTGCCGGTAACGGTCGCAGGCTGGTAGCACCACACTGGCCAAGTCAGCCCTGGGGCCATGAGGCCGTTGGCACCGCAGACTGGACCGGTGTGCGCCTGGGTGACCTGCTGGAGCAAGCCAGCATTTCACCTGCCTGCACAGAGATTGTTTTTCATGGTACAGACACTGGCATTGATGGCGGCGCTGTACACAACTTTGCCAGAAGCTTAGACGTCGAAATGGCGCAACATCCGGATGTTATGCTGGCTTACGCCATGAACGGACAGCCACTCGCACCTCAACACGGTTATCCACTGCGGCTGATCGTTCCGGGCTGGTATGGTATGGCTAGCGTCAAATGGCTCTCAGAAATAGAAGCCATTGACCATGCATTTCAGGGCCACCAACAGGTGGGCACTTATGTGTACCGAGAAAAGGCCGGTGATACCGGTATACCGGTCACCGAAATGCGTATTCGTTCACTGCTTGTGCCACCCGGTATTCCTGACTGGAGTACTCGCAAAAGACTACTCAAGCCGGGTAACACAAAAATAGTCGGTCGGGCGTGGTGCGGCGGTGGCAGACCGGTAGCAAAAGTAGAGCTGGGTATCGATGATCAATGGCACGAGGCCACGCTAACACCAGCGACCAGCCCCTATGCATGGAGCCACTGGGAAGCCGAGTGGCTTGCTACTGAAGGCCATCACATAGTGAGTTGCCGTGCCACCGATGCACAGGGAAGCTGCCAGCCAATAGAACCGTATTGGGATACCGCAGGGTTTGGCAACAATGCCGTACAACGCGTCGAAGTCTGGTGTGAAGATTACTAGTTCATTTTATTCACTCGCGTTAACGTTAAAGCACTAGCACACGCACTCAACCCCTTACACCGGTGCAACACAATGACTGAACCTGTGAATACCATGAACGGCGCCGAAGCGCTGGTACAAACTTTAATCGATGCCGGCATTGATACCTGTTTTGCCAACCCCGGCACCTCTGAAATGCACTTTGTCGCAGCGCTGGATAAAATCGGCGGCATGCGTTGTGTGCTGGGGTTGTTTGAAGGCGTGGTTACCGGCGCTGCCGACGGTTACTATCGCATGGCTGACAAACCCGCCGTGACGCTATTGCACCTCGGTCCGGGGCTCGGCAACGGACTGGCCAATCTGCACAATGCAAAGAAAGCACACAGTGGCATTGTGAATATCATTGGTGAGCACGCCAGTTATCACATTGAACACGATGCACCACTGACCGCAGATATAGAAGGCATTGCCAAACCCGTGTCCAACTGGCTGCGTACCGGCACCTCTGCCACCGGCATTGCCCGGCTCGGCGCAGAAGCAGTTGCCGCCGCCAGCACCTACCCCGGACAAGTGGCCAGCCTTGTTCTACCGGCCAACACCTCATGGGAATCATCCGAAGGCCCGGCGGCTCCGGTTGCACCCACACCACCTAAGCAGGTAAGCAGTACCACCATCAGTCACATTGCAAAGATCCTAAGCTCCGGAGAACCGGCAGCAATGATTATGACTGGGCCATGTTTACGTGAAGGGCCGTTAGCAATCGCCAGTAAAATCGCACAGAAAACCAGGGTCACCCTGTTAGGTCAAACGTCTAACGCACGACTTGCACGTGGCGCAGGTCGAACGCCACTTACTTGTGTACCGTATGCAGTCGACGCAGCGCTTAAAACGCTTGCGGGTTTTAAACACATAATTTGTGTGGGTGCAAAAGCACCGGTGGCTTTTTTTGCCTACCCCGACAAACCAAGCTGCCTGTGGCCGCCGGAAAGTCAGGTTCATGTACTCAGCACGATAGAAGAAGACAGCGCTGCAGCACTTGATGCACTGGCCGCAGAACTGAATGCAGAAAACCTGTCTCCGGCAGTACAGGAGCGTTTTGAACTTTCACTCCCCAACCAGGGTTCACTGGATCATCAAAGTATTGCGGCAATCATTGCAGGCCTGCTGCCTGAAAACGCCATTGTTGCTGATGAGGGAATTACTGTTTCACGCGACCTGCCCGAGCCTACTGCGGGTGCCGCACCACACGACTGGCTACAGATATGCGGGGGCTCTATCGGCCTTGGGTTTCCAATGGCAACGGGTGCCGCGGTTGCGTGCCCTGACAGACCGGTGGTGGCAATACAGGCTGATGGCAGTGGCATGTATACATTGCAGGCGCTTTGGACACAGGCACGCGAAAACCTTAACGTCACAACCATTCTGTTATCGAATCGCGCCTACGCCATACTAAAACACGAACTCCGCAACGTGGGCGCTAACGCCGGGTCAATAGCCACCGATATGATGGAGCTTAACCGTCCGGACCTAGACTGGGTGGCAATGGCAAACGGCATGGGTGTTCCGGCGGCAAAAGCAACAGACACAAAAACCCTGATTCGTGAATTCAAGGCCGCACTCGCCAGTGAGGGGCCCTACCTGATTGAAGCAATATTTTAATGAAACTATCAAAACTGGTTGATCGCATTAGTGGTGAAGGTGCTGAAGCGTGGGATATTCACGTGAAGGCACAAAGAGCCGCCGACGAAGGTAAAGATGTGATTGTATTAAGTGTGGGCGATCCGGATTTTCCCACACCTTCACCGATTATTGATCGTGCAGTGACGTGCCTTAAAGGTGGCGATACGCACTACGCCTCTGTGCCCGGCCGCGACACCTTGCGGCAAACCATCGCCCGCGACTTTGAACAACGCACCGGTGTGAAAACAGAACGCGACAACGTATTTGTTTTTGCCGGCACACAGAATGCGCTGTTCTCAACCAGCCTGATTCTGCTTGACCATGGCGATGAAGTTATTGCCCTTGAGCCCATGTATGTCAGCTATGAGGCCTGCCTGCAAATCGGTGGCGCGACGTTAATTCCTGTTGCACAACCGGCAGACAATGGCTTTCGACCGGACATTAATCTGATTAAAGCGGCGGTTACCAAACGTACCAGAGCGATTGTTATCACCACACCCAACAACCCGACCGGTGTTGTGATGACACGCGAAGAATTATCCGCTATCGCAACACTTGCGATAGAACATGATCTTTGGGTGATCTCTGATGAAGTCTACACCGATGTTATTTTCGACGGTGAACATATTTCTATTGCCTCACTGCCGGGCATGGCAGAGCGCACGGTCACCGTTAACAGCCTTTCCAAGTCACATGCAATGACCGGATGGCGCAGTGGCTGGAGTATTGCACCGAAGTCCTTATCGCAACACTACGATAACCTGGCCCTGTGCATGTTATACGGATTACCCGGCTTTATACAGGAGGCGGCAATTCACGCACTCACAGACCAGCGTGATGCGAGTCTTGATATGCGAGACATCTACAAAAGAAGACGAGACCTCGTCTGTCACGAACTGGCAAAAGCAAAACACTTACCGGTACTTAAACCACAGGCGGCTATGTACGTTATGGTCGACGTGCGGCACTACTTTGAAAACGGTACCGAGTTCAGTCGCGTACTGTTTGATGCCACCGGCGTATCAGTGCTTGATGCAGGCGCCTTTGGAAAGAGTGCCTACGGCTGGGTACGAATTTCATTTACCTTAAGCGACGAATCATTAACTGAAGCCTGCAGACGCATCGTCAGCTTCCTCGACACGTTAGCTTAAGAAATTAACACAATAATTGTGCAGGTAACCCGATGAGCAAACAGTACAATCAGCCACTCGGTGGCAACGAGATGGCCCGCTTCAGCGGCCCTGCAACCATGCTAAGACTGCCAACGCAGGAAACCGCAGCGGGCCTTGATGCCTGTTTTGTCGGCGTACCAATTGATATCGGCACATCAAACCGCTCCGGCACCAGACACGGGCCGCGGCAGATTCGCGCCGAATCATGCATGCTGCGTCCGTACAATATGGCTACCGGTGCAGCACCGTTTGAAAAGCTGCAGGTTGCAGACATCGGTGATGTACCGATCAACACTTTCGATCTGAAAAAAACCGTAGGCATCATTACTCACTTCTACCAAAACATTCTCTCCCACGATTGCATTCCATTGACACTCGGTGGTGATCACACCCTCACCTACCCGATACTGCGTGCCATCAAAGAAAAACACGGACCGGTAGCATTAATACATATTGATGCACATGCCGACATTAACGATGACATGTTTGGTGAAAAAATCGCCCATGGCACACCGTTCCGGCGCGCCGTTGACGACGGGCTGCTGATAAACGACAAGGTTTTTCAAATCGGCCTGCGTGGCACCGGTTACTCACCGGACGATTTTAACTGGTCACGCAATCAGGGCTTTACCGTGGTACAGGCAGAAGAATGCTGGGGAAAATCACTCACACCACTGATTGAAGAAATAAAACAAACCATTGGCGACGCACCAGTGTACCTGACGTACGATATCGACAGCCTTGACCCGGCATTTGCACCCGGCACAGGCACAGTTGAAATCGGGGGCCTTACGATATGGCAGGCGCTTGAACTGATCCGTGGCTGTAACGGGCTTAACATTGTTGGTGCAGATCTGGTAGAAGTATCACCACCGTATGACACTTCCGGCAACACGGCACTGGTCGGTGCCAACCTGCTATACGAAATGTTGTGCATACTCCCTAACGTTCAGTAACTGAAAACCCGCCAGGAGAAAAACATTGAATGAGGACTTCACTCCCGAACAGATGATGGACTCACTGTACTGGTGGGGGGTGCCCACACTTTTCGGCTGCGAGCATCACAAAAATTTTTCGGAAATTGATATTGCGCTGGTTGGTGTTCCGCACTCGGCAGGTAATGGCACCACCGAACGCGATCAGCACCTCGGACCACGCGCTGCAAGAAACGTATCCAGACAACTCAGGCGCGTCCATGCAGAGTTTAATTTCGACCCCTGGTCGTCAGCACGT
>CALHCI010000046.1 GCA_937931165.1 uncultured Granulosicoccaceae bacterium | reverse complement strand
GTTTAAAAGGTAACATGACATTTCAACCAAAGAAATCATGAGCGCCTGGATAAAAATGCTCAGTGACGAGGAAGCAGATCCGGAATTGCTGGAAACGCTGGCACTTGCACGAACACCGCACGGCACCGTCGATAACGTTATGCGTGTGCATTCATTGCGCCCCAATACGATGCGGGGTCATGTCACCCTGTATCGTGCAGCCCTGCATGACGACGCCAATACCATACCGATGTGGCTGCAGGAAACCATCTCTTCGTATGTGTCAATCCTCAACAAATGTCCTTACTCACTGGCAAATCACTGGGCAAACGCCAGGCACCTGATCAACGATGAAACAAAAGCCGATCTGATAGAACAGGCCCTGCACGAAGACAATCCGCAGGCCGCATTCGACGGCGCCGAGCTGGCGCTGATGCAATACGCCCGCAAACTCACCCTCCACCCTGCAGATATGGTTGAGGAAGACGTCAGTCGCTTAAAACAAGCAGGGCTCGACGATGGAGAGATCCTTGAAGCAAACCAGATCATCGGCTATTTCAATTACGTCAACCGGCTGTTAAACGGCCTGGGTGTCACCACCGACGGTGACACGGTCGGTTACTACGCGAAAAGCGACTAACGTTGTGGCTATAATTTCGTCACCAGACATTTCCGCAGGTGCACTATCCCTGCTATGCGATTGTGTTGGAGGGCACGCCGGTCAACGTCTGCTGCTTGTGGTGGAGCCCGATGGCAGCGATTTTTATGATGCCGAAGCCCCTGGCCAAACGGCCGATGCAGCACGCGCCCTTGGCATGGATGTCACTGTGAAGGTTATTGAAGGCGAAATTAACGACGAACAAGACATCGGTCGCCTGACTGAAACCGTCAAAGGCTTTGATCACGTGATTTATTTCTCACGTATTGGTGATCAAATACGCTTTTCAGACAACGGCAGCATGCCCTCCTCTACCATGTGCTACGCGCTCAATACCAACGCACTGAATTCGGCCTTTGGCACCGCCTGCCATCACGGATTGTGCGAGATAAAGGACGCCATAGACGATGCGTTTGCCAGGGCCTCTCACATTCGCGTGACCTGCCCGCGTGGCACCGATTATTCCGGCACACCCGACTGGCAGACAAGCCCGGCCAAAGAAGTCTCGGTTAAAAGATTTCCGATGCTGGTACCACAACCCATTCCTGCAACAGGCTTTAGCGGTACGGTGGCGCTGTGCAGATTTCTGATCGGCACCGGTTCCAGATTCTACGAACCCTATTACCTGCCGCTGGAAGCCGATGTACTGGCCAGGGTTGAAAACAACAGCATCACGAAGTTTGAGGGAAAACCGGAAGAGGTGCAGCGCGTCAATCAGCACTACCTGCATGTAGCGCAGTATTTTTCAATTTCGCCCTGGTACGTGCACTCCTGGCACCCCGGGATTCACCCCGGCTGCGACTTTAATCACAATGCTCTGGTCGATCTGTTGCGCTGGTCAGGCAGTGCCTTCGGCAACCCGAGACTGCTGCACTTTCATACCTGCGGCGAGTATGCTCCCGGGGAGATTTCGTGGAATATTGTCGACCCGACCATTTATATTGATGATGTAGCGGTATGGGAAAACGGCTGTCTGCACCCCGAGCGACTGGATACCTGCGCCGGAATTCTCACGCAACATCCCAATCTGGCGTCGCTGTACGCACACCCTCACACAGAGATCGGACTGGCAGGCTAGACTGGACTACCAGCCGTTTTATGTAACCCGTAAAACTTGATAAAAATAACAAAACGCACCGGAAAACAAGACAGGATTCACACAAATACTGACCCTTTGCGGGTTAGTGCTGAATTAGCTGGTAGCCGGCAAAACTATTTATACAGCGGGCCGTTAGCTGTCAACACAATTAAGTAAAAAAACGAATTCCATTGGAACCACGACTCTGCCATACCCTGGTCGTCGACGACGATGAGACAATCCAGGAAATTCTGAAAGCTACACTGTCCGAGCACGGCATGGTAGTGCTGACTGCATCGAGCGCCGAAGAGGCGCTGGAAGTATTTGCGGTCAAAGAAATTGATGTTGTTATTACCGACGTACAGATGAACGGTATGAGCGGCTTTGATCTGCTCAAACGGTTAAAGCTGATCGATCAGTCCGTCAAAGTCATTGTCATGACCAGTTACAACAGTTACGAGTCAGTGTTGCAGGCCTTACAACTCGGCGCATATGATTACATTCAAAAGCCACTGGACAATCATCCGGCGGTGATCGCAGCCATCCAGCGTGCCTTCGAGAATGCCAAGCTGCAACAGGAAAACCTCGATCTGCTGGTACAACTACGCACCAGCCACGACCAGTTGTCTGCAGCCAACCGCAGCTTAAAAGAAGCCAACAGAAAGCTAAAACACCTGGCGGTGACAGACGGTCTCACCAAGCTTTACAACCGACGATTCTTTGATCAGGTATTGAAGCGGGAAGTTGGCAGACGGAACCGTTATAAACTGGCACTTTCGGTCGTCATGATTGATATCGATAACTTCAAATCTTTCAATGATCAGTACGGGCACACCGGTGGCGATATCGCTATTCAGGCGGTGGCTCAGGTGCTTATTGAATCGGCACGCACGACAGATATCATCGCGCGTTATGGTGGTGAAGAATTCGTCGTCGCATTACCTTTGACAGAGCCTGAACGCAGCATCACTTTCGCCGAGCGAGTGCGCAAAAACATTGAAAAGCGCGTGATTGAAATATCGGACACCGAATCTACTTCAGTCACATTGAGTATTGGCATTGCAGGGGTGGATGCAAAGCAGTTACCCATCTCTACGCCTGAGTTAATAAAAACCGCAGACGAAGCACTTTATCTCTCTAAAGCTCAGGGTAAAAACCAGTGCCAGTTGCTGGAAATTACCACTAAAAAAGAGAAGGCTGCTTAAGCTAACTGGTCAGTAGTCTCAGAGCAGTAATAGTAAAAGATCAACAGTTGTAACACCGCGGCTCCCTCGGACAGGCACCACTACGAGGGCAGATTACGCGCGCTTCATTGTCTATACCTCTTTCAAGCCAGGCAATGTTGAGTATTTTGGCAATACTGTTTAATTCTTTTTTAATTGACTTGGGGATTGCCGCCGACCCGCCGTTGCCACCACACGCTTTTTTTAAATCTTCTGCGATGACATTGGCATCTTTACCTTGTGCAGCAATAGCCGGATTGAGTTCTATCCCTGCGCAAAGCACCTGATGACTGCCAGCCAGATCTTTTACTTTTATCGACTCACAACAGTATATTCGCGTTTCATTGCCAACATCGAGCAACGATATCTGCGCTGAAGAATAATTCATTTCAGAATCAATTTTTCTAAACACCGCCCAATGCTGACACGGGTCTTGAACCATACGCATATTACCCCACGGTAACGGGATACCATTCCCCCGGTATACTGCATTCAGCTTTCCTGGTGGATAAGCATCAAAGTAGTGCCAGTGCGGGTATGGCGATACTGCGGTCATACGTCGCATCACAATAGACGTAGAAACATCGACATGTTTACCAATATTGACTTCATAGGCGTGTTGTTCCAGCAAGCGTCTGAAAGGCACTTTAGGACACAACAGCGCGGCAGCAAAAAAGCTACATTCAAAGTCACGCCATGCATGCATAATATCTTGCGCATCAACCGCACTTGCCTGACTCATGTGCGGAACAATTTCACGGAACCCTTCAACTTGCTGCTTACCGGTTAACATCACACTCTTTACGCCATCTCCGTTGTGTAGCGTCATGTGTCCAATGTATACCGCCAGATCATACTTGTGCCGTACCGGTTGTTTTTTTAATGACTTGTTAAGATTAATGATGTTGGGTGCAGTAAAAAAGGACCGCACCCTGTCTGCTGAAGTAACGCCGAGATGCTCTATGACTTCAGCAGGCAGATCATCAAACCACTTTACCTTTAGACCAAGGTTTTTACTGATCTCCTGTAGATCTTCAAGGTTTAGCGGCATTTGTTTTTTACCAACATCTTCAGCAGCGCGCTCAAGATCAGGAAAGTGATTTTGATTTCGCTCCTGATGCGCTCGTATTAACAGGTGCGCAAACTGCCTTCCGGAGGTACCGGTTTGCGATAACATCTCGGGGATCGCAATCTGTAGTATTTCTTTAGAAAAGAGAAAGCCGGGCTCTAGCGCCATGCCAGCTATGCCACCCCAGTTACCTTTATCAGGAATGATGGCTTCTTCTTCCGGAGCATCATCCAGAAACCAATCGGGCGACTTTTGAAATACACTGGCAATGACTTCAAGCATTGCTTTACTTGGTGTTCGTTTGCCCCGTTCGATCATTGACAGATAAGAAACCGACGGTGCTGCCTCTGCGTTGATTTTCACACAGCGTGACGACAGATCCTCCATCGTCAGTTTATTTCTTTTGCGAAGATTGCGTATCTTGGTGCCCAGAAAATGCGCATTTCGCAACATCGTTTTGTTTGAGCTCATTTGTAAAATTCACACTGTGTAATTTCTATTGTGAAATTCTAGTACTGCCTGCATATACTTTGCAACTGTCAACTACCACACGGCTAACCGCTTAGGTGTACGGGGATTAGAATGAACTCAGAAAGACGAACCATTAACAGCTTTCAGATCGCCAGCGAATTTTGTGAATTCGTTAACAACGAGTTGCTGGCTGTTCCTGAAGATCTACATTTCAACTCCAAAGAAGACTTCTGGAACCGGTTCACTGCTCTGCTGGACCAGACCAACGTCACACTGGCGGGATCAGCAACGCACAATGAAGCAGCCGACGTATCTTTGCTCAATCCCAGATACGCACTGAAAGCACTAAACGCGCGGTGGGGCAGCCTGTATTCAGCGTTGTATCATGAAAGTGCTATCCCACACTCTGCCGGGTTAAAAACCGGTCAACGCTATAACGTTGCACGCGGCACCAGAGTCGTCAGCTACGCTCGTGAGTTCCTGGACTCTGCATTCCCACTGACTGAAGGATCGCACAAAGACGCAGTCAGCTATATGATTTACTTTCAAAACCTGATGGTAACGCTGGCTGATGGCAGCACCGTTGGCTTAAAAACCCCCTCTCAGTTTGTCGCAAAATCGGGCCCGAAGAGCGACCCGGACGCTATTGTTCTGCGACACAGCGATATTCACGTAGAAATCCAGTTTGACCGCGCCGGCACTAACGGTGCGAAAGACATGGCTAGCGTTCAGGATATTCTGGTAGAAGCACCGGCCAGAACCGTACTTAGCTGCGATGCGCAAACAATCAGCGAAAAGTGCGAAATTCTGCGCAACCTGCAGGCGCTGGCCAGCGGCAAACTCAAAGCAAAATTTCAGCGCGAAGGCAAAAACAAAACACGCCGACTCCATCGCAATACTGATCTTACCGCCAGAGACGGCAGCGACTACACCGTAGAAGGCTGCAACCCGGCAGTGTTGCGAATGCATGCATCCAGTGCCTGCCCGGCAGTGAGCGACAGCAATGGCAATCCGTTACCGGGAGCCGTTGTCGACGCTGCTCTATTCTCTCTGATCACCCGCAATCAGCGTGGTACTAACATCGAACTGATGGCCTCAAGCCAGCACGCGTATGAGTTGATCAATCCGGTGATCGAGATGTTTCAGAGCCATTCAGATTCTGATGACTTAACAATAGAACTGTTGAAGGATTATCAGAACGACGTCAAAGAAGACCGGCAATCTGCCGATATTCCTGCCCAGCAACTGCCGTGGATTCGCGTTGCAGAAGAAGAACTTAGAAACACCGTAACTCTGGCTACCCAGAATGGTGCGGTGCTCAGGGCAATCCATCAGCACGGCGGCATGCCTCACTAGGCGCGTAAATAGTTTTACTGTTTGTTTCAATACTTTTTCGGAAAAAGATATGACTACCTATTCCAAGCTGATTGCACAGTGTGCAGATACTATTGGTAAAAACGGTGATCACTGGTCGGCAATTGATGCCGAGTACGTCACCAGAATGAAGTTGCAAAACCGGTTTGCCACCGGCCTTGATATCGCTAAATACACAGCTGGTATTATGCGTGAAGACATGGCTGCCTACGACGCTGACCACAGCAAGTACACACAGTCGCTGGGTGTATGGCACGGCTTTATTGCTCAACAGAAAATGATCTCTGTTAAAAAGCATTTCAAAACCCCTAAAGGCCGTTACCTGTACCTGTCTGGTTGGATGATCGCGGCACTGCGCTCAGAATTCGGTCCACTGCCAGATCAGTCTATGCACGAAAAGACCTCGGTTCCTGCACTGATCGAAGAGCTTTACACTTTTCTTAAGCAGGCTGATGCGCGTGAACTGCGCCACCTGTTTACCGACCTGGACGCTGCACGTGCTGAAGGTAACGAAGTGAAAATCAAATCGGTTACCGATCAAATCGATAACTTTGAAACGCACGTGGTACCTATTGTTGCCGATATCGATGCCGGCTTTGGTAACGAAGAAGCGACCTACCTGCTTGCCAAAAAACTGATTGCCGCCGGTGCATGCTGCCTGCAGATTGAAAACCAGGTGTCTGACGCCAAACAGTGTGGTCATCAGGACGGTAAAGTGACTGTGCCACATGAAGACTTCATGGCAAAAATCAATGCACTTCGCTACGCATTCCTTGAAATGGGTGTTGATGACGGCGTTATCGTGGCACGTACTGATTCACTGGGTGCCGGCCTCACACAGAAGATTCCGGTATCCAATGCGCCGGGTGACCTTGCTGATCAATACAACGCATTTATTGCTGGCGAAGAAATCACTGCCGCTGATGATCTGAACTCAGGTGATATTGTCATCAAGCGTGACGGCAAGCTGATCAAAACATCCCGCCTGCCAAACGGTTTGATTCAGTTTAAAGAAGGCACCGGTGAAGACCGCGTTGTACTTGACTGTGTTACTGCACTGCAAAATGGTGCCGACCTTTTATGGATCGAAACTGAAAAGCCACACGTTGGACAAATCGCCAGTATGGTTGACCGTGTTAAAGCGGTAGTCCCTGATGCAAAGCTGGTGTACAACAACAGCCCGTCATTTAACTGGACACTGAACTTTCGTCAGCAGGTATTTGATGCATGGACTGAAGCAGGTAAAGATGTTGCGGCTTATGATCGTGATAACCTCATGTCTGTTGAATATGATGATACCGAGCTATCAAAAGAGGCTGATGAAAAGATCCGTGCATTCCAGGCCGATGCTGCACAGCACGCGGGTGTGTTCCATCACCTGATTACTCTGCCGACTTACCACACAGCAGCGTTATCTACCGATAATCTGTCTAAAGGTTACTTTGGCGAAGAAGGTATGCTTGCTTATGTACTGGGTGTACAGCGCCGTGAAATCCGTGAAGGACTTGCCTGTGTCAAGCACCAGGATATGGCCGGCTCCAACATCGGTGACGACCACAAAGAATACTTCAGTGGTGGTCAGGCACTGAAAGCTGCCGGTGAAGACAACACGATGAATCAGTTCGGTTAATACCCGTTCATCTGTGTAGTACCCAAAGCCGCGCTGTTTACAGCGCGGCTTTTTTTGTCTTTAAGGGTTAGCATCAGGATTCCTGGTTTCTCAAACGAAAGCTCTTGAATCCTCAAGCTGTCGCAACCGTACTCGAAGTCGAATCAAAAGCCCGATGGTTGCCACGGTTAAACCGATAATTAGCCCAATCCACAAACCCGTCGCACCGAACCCTGCATGATGCGCCAGATAATAACCAATTCCGAATGCTACAGCCCAGTAGGAAAACAAATTGATGTACATGGGCACACGGGTATCCTGCAGCCCGCGTAACATACCAATCAGGGAAACCTGAGATGCATCAGACAGCTGAAATATTGCAGCAAACAACAACAGGTGCGTTGCAAAGCGATGTAGCTCCGGATCATTGGTATAGACACCCGGCAACGCATGCCGGAATACTAACAACGCCGTTGCAGTAACCATCGCCATTGATGCAGTGATTATAATACCGCTCAGAACGCGCAACTTAATGGCAGAAATTGATTCACGCCCGTAGACACGCCCTATTCTCGCTGTTAATACAAAGCTAAGCCCTAGCGGCAGCATGTAGCAAACCGCTGAAATGCCAATCGCAATATTGTGCGCTGCCGCTTCCAGTGCACCAAAGATTCCCATTTGTATGGCAGTGACAAAGAACAACCCGGCTTCAAACAATAAACCAAGATAAATCGGTATAGACAAGTGCAACATTGGCCCGATTTCTTTCCACTGCGGCCATTCAAAAGCGGCAAACAGCGCAAATCTTTCAAACCGCTTGCGACGCATCAGAATGATAATCAGACAAACTGCCATGGTGATGGTGACGATAGATGTCGCCATGCCAATCCCGACCAGACCCAGCTTCGGAAAACCAAACCAGCCAAGTCCGAATGCCAGATCTGCAAACAGATTGATCACCAAACCAAGAAACTGTACAAACAATACGGGCTTTGTCAGTGCGGTTGCTTCACACACATTTCTACAGGCCATCACAATCGCAAAGGCGGGCAGGCTCCAGCAGGCAGTTAACAGATAACGCCGAATCTCCGGCACCATCTCTTCCTGTAAAGACCAGTGTGGCAACACCGCAGCAAGCACCAAAGTCACCAACACGGCAACCATACCCGCGATAAGGCCCAGCCATAACCCTTGCCTGAACACTGCACCCACTGCAGCACGCCGTCGCTGCCCGATCAGCTTGGACAGAATGGGCGACAGTCCGGCCATCACACCTATACAAAGCAATGATCCAAAGAACCATAGCGCTGCACCAATACCGCCAGCGCCGAGTTGTACAGTACCGAGCCTCCCTGCCACCAGTGTGTCGATCAACCCGTTACCCACCTGCAGCAGTTGCGCACCAATCAAAGGTAGCGCAAGCACCAGGGTACGTTTGATATCGAGCAACACCCGTCTGGTGTCAAATTTGTTCACGGATAATAGCGTCCGGGCTTTGTGCCAGAATGAGAGATCAGTGCCACAGTGGTTAGCACTGAAAGCGATGAATGACCGGATAATTCGTTAAGCTGAAACTAACCCCTGAACCTTAGTCAATGCAGGTTAGAAACGCCGACATTGGCCATAACAGCTGCGCAATGAATTAACAACGATATAAAGTCCCGGCTTAAGCGAGGTCTTTTGGCATTGTTTGCGCGAGAGAGGGCCTGGTTGAAATGCTCTGATGCCATGCCGCCAGTGCCGGGCATTGATTACGCCAGCTTTCATCTGAATAGCGAAAGTCTATGTAGTCGAGCGCTATGGCTACTGACAGCGTACCAATATCTATGGTGTCACCAAACCCGGACACTTCACTTTCAAGCAGGGCTGTGGCTCTGCGGAATTTGTCTTTTTGATTATTAATCCAGTGATCCCATTGTCGCTCTTCCGGCCGTACAAAGGTTTCATAGCGTACCAGCACTCCTGCGTCGCACATGCCGTCTGCAATAGATTGTCGCCGCAGTGCTTGCCACCTGGAATCGTCATTCGGAAATAATGTTCCACCGCCGAGCTGGTTGAGGTACTCGCAAATCACGCGGGAGTCAAAAAGGGTGCTGCCATTATCCAGTACCAGCGCCGGTATTTTACCAAGCGGGTTGTCTGCATTAAGCGCATCACTTGGAGACACCGGAGTTAGCGCCAATGGCTCCTTGTTGATTTGCGCTTCGACCTGGCACTCAATGGCAGTAACCAGCACTTTACGAACAAACGGCGATGCCGGGTTATAAAACAGTTTCACTATTGCCACTCCAGCGCGAAGCAAAACCTGATTCTACTCTGGCTTACGGCGGAAGCAACCAGCGGCGATCATTTACTGTTGAGGGTTCCAGCCAGTATTACTTCTAATTACCAACTTTCGCTGAATAATTCAGATTAGCACTACCGCATTGACTGCAGCACTTTTCGCGCAGCCTCACACAACGGATCAATAGTGTCTTTTAAAATGGCATTACGATCAAAGCGCGCCTGATCTGCACTTACGGACTGTCGCAATGCTTTACCAAACGCCATACGCAGCTCAGTGCCTACATTAAATTTACAAATTTTGGTGGTTTTTGCGAGCTCCTTACGTTGCAACGCCGGCACACCTGAGCCGCCATGGATGACCAGCGGTATATCACAACAGGCTTCGATGGCGCGAATGTTGTCGATATCAAGGCCATCAGATTCGGACTGTTGTAAGTGAACATTGCCGACACTGATCGCCATAGCATCCACCCGGGTTGCTATAGCAAACTCAGCAGCCTCCTGCGCATCGGTACCAGCGGAAGACTCACCTTCGGCATAACCCACAAAGCCTATTTCACCCTCACAAGATATACCTGCCTGGTGCGCAAGTGCAGCCACTGCCGCCGTCTCTTCTATATTTTGCGCCAGCGGTTTTCGAGAGCCATCAAACATCACTGATGAAAATCCGCAATCAATCGCTTCACGGCACTCTTCAATGGAATAGCCGTGGTCCAGATGCGCCACCACAGGCACCGTTGCAGACTCACCAAGTGCTCTAAACATGGCACCAAGCACGGGTAGTGGCGTGTGCTCCCGACATCCGGGGCCGGCCTGCAATATCACCGGCATGTTTTCCTGTTCTGCAGCGCGGGTATAGGCGCACATGTCTTCCCAGCCAAGGCATACCAGACCTGCCACCGCATAGCCCTGCTTTAACGCTGGCTGAAGTACTTCCGCTAATGTAACAATTGGCATCGAACTATTTGAACTTGGCAATCATATCTTTGATGCCCGGGATAGTTTCAATCTGATAAGCATGCGTCGGCTGAAAGTACTGCACCAGAGAACGCTGTGTCAGGCCACCGAGAATGGTGAAGTAATACATTTCATACCCTGGCAATACCGCGCAGGGGTGATAGCCGTTATCAAGACATATCGTTGAACCATCGACAATATGGTAGGCATCACCCGGTTCGTTGTCTTCACGCTGCAGCATTTGCACACCGGAGCCATGGTTGGGTTTAAAACGGAAGTTATAGGTTTCGTCGTGTCTGGTTTCATCCGGCAGGCGGTTGGTATCGTGCTTGTGTGATGGAAACCCGGACCAACCTCCGGCCCCCACCGTAAACAACTCACTGACCAGTAAACGCCCGACTTTATCGTGCTGCTTCTGTCCGAGAATGTGTTTAATCTTGCGATGGGTTTTAGTGTCATCAGATCCGTATTGAACCAGATCAAGCTCTGCCGATCTGACATCAAAAGGCTCCAGCACCTGATCAAATTTAGCACCGGCGATAAACGTTTCAGTCTCTTCTGAAACACAGGAGATAGTGACTTTTGCACCGACCGGGACATACACACCTTCAGGCTCGCCGTCCCACACATCTTCACCGCGATTGCCCAGTGCTTTGTAGGAAACCCCCTCAACTTCAACATCAACCGTACCGGTGGCCGGTACAATGCAGGTCTCGTAGCCAGGCACCTGATATTCAAATGCCTGCCCGCGCTTTAACTTAACTATATTGAAGTAGTTCAGCGGCACCGTGGCGTTGTCAATATCGACAATTGGCTGGTTGTTGTTGTTGTACGGAGCGATATGCATGGATTGACTTAACCTTTCTGTGAGCAGCTCAAACGACAGACGGACCGTCGTGAGCCTGTAAAAATTCATCGAGTTCCAGCGCTGTGGGCATGGCAGGTGCGCAGCCTACTTTTGTTACCACAATTGACGCACTGGCCGACCCTCGAAGCACCGCATCTTTAAGGGAGTGTCCGTTAGCAAGGGAAGCGATAAAACCACCCATGAAACTGTCACCGGCACCTGTCGGTTTTAGCGCTGTGACCGGGTAAATACCGGTTTGAAACTCTGTTTCAGGAGTAATGGTGATGGCACCTTTCTCCCCCATCTTATAGACCACAATACTCGCCGTAGTTGCGGCAAGTGATCGAGCTTTCTCAAGCCCCTGATCGTAGTCCCCTGCCATAAAGCCGAACTCGACGTCGTTACCGATAATAACATCACACAGCGCACCGGCACGCGAATACGTGGTAGCTGCTTCTTCAGCCGACTGCCAGCTGTAAGGACGATAGTCCACGTCAAAAATAAGTGGTATACCGGCGGCTTTAGCACGCTCAAAAGCAGTGAATGCCGCACTGCGGGAAGGCTCGGCAGCGAGCACCGTGCCGGTGGTAATGAGTGCGGAGAAGTGCGCAAAATCTACCCCGTTAAAGTCATCGACGGTCATTTCAAAGTCAGCGGCACCGTTACGATAGATAACCGTTTGATGTTCTTCGACACGGCTTTCTGACACGGCCAGTGAATTGCGCGCCTCACCACCAACAGTAGTAACAAACTCATTGCCAACGCCGTAGTGATCGAGTTGTTTTAAACAGAACCGCCCGATAGCATCATCGGAGACACGCGTCAGCAGGGATGCCTTGCACCCCTGCTTGACCAGAGCAACGCAAATGTTCGCAGAAGAACCACCCAGGCAGGCAAAGAATTCAGTGGCATCTTCAGTTTTGGTACCCGGAGGCTGCGGGTAAAAGTCCATACCGGCACGCCCGACCACCAGAAAGTTTTTTCCGGCAAACTTATCTGCAATCATTAGCGAGTTACACCGTGATGAGTTAGCACCGCAGATTTCATTACACGCCCTTGCGTTGCTGGCTGCGGCTGGATTCCCAGTCTTCATGGGCGCTGCGAACTTTGTCACTGTCGGTGATGTGGGGTGTACCCACCTCCCACCAGGTGTGACCTTCAGTAGTCCAGCCCTCATGCGAGTCGACCTTCATCACCAGCACTGTGGTCTTATCTGCCTGCCTGGCACGCTTGAAAGCTTCGGCAAGTTCCGCAGGATTTTCAACGGTTTCGGTTAACGCACCCATTGATGCAGCATGCGCGGCAAAGTCAACGCCAACTGGTTTTGTTACCGTTGGGCAGTCGCTGAGCAGGTTATTAAAACTCTCGTTGCCGGTATTGTTTTGCAACTTGTTAATCACCGCAAAGCCACCGTTGTCGAGCACCAACACAATCAGCTTTTTATCACTGATCACTGACGAATAAAGATCTGAGTTCAGCATGAGATACGAGCCATCACCGATAAATACGATCGTGTCTTTATCTGCCTCCTGCTCAGACTGTGCAATGCGCGCACCCCAGGCACCGGAAATTTCATAGCCCATACAAGAGTATCCAAACTCGACATCGACCGTGCCGGTTTTTAGCGTACGCCAGTTGGCGGTGACTTCTGCAGGTAGTCCGCCGGCTGCTGCCACGACTCTGTCTGCAGGGTCACAGTGTTCATTGACAACGCCAATGGCCTGCGCGTATGAATTTGGCCGGTTGCCGTAAGCGACATTAACGGCCACATAGGCATCCCATTTTTCTCGCTCACTTTTTGCCTGTTGCGTCCAGTCGACTGGTGATTGATAACCGGCCATAGCCGCAGAAAAATCCTGCAGCGCCATTTTTGCATCTGCCACTACCGGCAATGAACGATGTTTGGCCGCATCGTGTCGGCCAACGTTTAGAGAAATAATTTGTGCATCGTGTGCAAAGGCTGTCCATGAGCCGGTGGTGAAATCCTGCAGGCGGGTGCCAACCGCAACAATCACATCGGCCTGCTCTGCAATTGTGTTGGCAGAATTCGACCCGGTCACGCCAAGTGGCCCGGTATTAAGCGGATGAGTGGCGACCATATTGGCACGACCGGCAATGGTTTCCACGACAGGTATAGCTGTCGCTTCTGCAAATTCAGTCAGTTCTACAATCGCTTTTGAATACTGCACACCACCACCTGCAATAATCATCGGACGCCTGGCGGTTTTTAAAAGTGCTGCTGCTGCTTCAATTTCCAGTGCATCCGGCCGCTGGCGACGAATTCGATGCACCTTCTTTTCAAAGAACACAGCCGGGTAATCGTAGGTCCAACCCTGCACATCCTGAGGCAAGCCGAGAAACGCCGGTCCACAGTCTGCCGGATCGAGCATAGATGCCAGTGCAGCCGGCAGTGACTGAATGATTTGCGCCGGGTGGCTGATACGATCCCAGTAACGGGTAACGGGTTTAAATGCATCGTTAACGCCGAAGGTCGGATCGTTGAAATTTTCCAGCTGCTGCAATACCGGATCAGGCAGGCGGGTTAGAAAGGTATCTCCGCAAAGCAACAGCATGGGTAAACGGTTGGCGTGTGCCAGCGCCGCAGAGGTTAACAAGTTAGACGTACCGGGCCCGGCCGATGCGGTACAAAACATCATGCGCTGACGCAGGTGATACTTGGCGTAACCTGCGGCGGCAAAACCCATGCTTTGTTCGTTCTGGCCCCGGTACAGCGGCAGTTCTTCGCGGTGGTTGTAAAGCGCCTCGCCCAGGCAGGTGACATTGCCATGCCCGAATATGCCAAAGCCGCCACCGAACAATCGCTGCTCGCGGCCATCAATTTCAATAAACTGCATCGCCAGATGGCGAACAATAGCCTGTGCCAGAGTCAGGCGAATAGTCTCAACGGTCATGAATCCAGTCACTCTAGTGATGACGCAGTATAAACACTGCGGTTGACGCTTTCAGAACCACGAGGATACAATAAATGCAACCGGTTGCAAAATAAATCACCTATTATTCGACCGGTGGCTGCGCTGACAGCACCAACACTGCCCGGAGTACCACGCGCAATGTTTTATTGCGCCTCCACCGTGAACGGCCGATAACGTATCGGCTAGAACTGAAGACTTCTGACAAGGTTTCCTCATGACCATAAGAATTGGCAATGCACCCTGCTCCTGGGGTGTTGAATTTGCGCAAGATGATCGCAACCCGCCCTGGCAGCAGGTGCTCAAAGAGTGCCGTGATGCCGGCTACAAAGGCATTGAACTCGGCCCGGTAGGCTATATGCCGGAAGACCCGGCTCAACTAGCTGATGCACTGGCGGAATACGAGCTGGAACTCATTGGCGGTGTTGTTTTTCGCGCCTTCCACGACCCGGATCAATGGGACGATGTTCTCGACGGCGCTAAACGCACTTGTGCCGCGCTCAAGGCACACGGTGCCAAACACTTTGTGCTTATTGACTCTATTTCTCCGCGCCGCGCACCCACCGCAGGCAGAGCAAACGAAGCCGAACAAATGGACACCACTGAATGGACTGCCTACCGTGATCGCATTGCCACAGTGGCAAAAATGGGCGCTGAAGAATACGGATTGATTCCGGAAATCCATCCACATGCCGGTGGCTTTATGGACTTTGAACCGGAGGTTGAACGCTTACTGGAAGAAGTCGACGCTGATTTTTTAAAAATATGCATCGACACAGGTCACTGTACCTATGCGGGCTTTGATCCGGTGGCGTTTATGAAGCGACACATGGATCGCATCACTTATGTGCACTTTAAAAACACTGACGCCGCTGTAAAACAACAAGCCATTGCCAACCGTACCGGCTTTTACGATGCCTGCGGTCAGGGTATTTTCTGTACGCTTGAAAAAGGCGAAGTTGATTTTCCTGAAGTCAGACAACTGTTAGTCGGCGCTAACTACGAAGGCTGGTGCACCATTGAACAAGACTGCGACCCGACGCTGGACCCTGATCCGGTTGGTGATGCAACCGCAAACAGAAAGTATCTGGAATCCATTGGCTTCGCATAGGACATAACCATGAACAAAATAAAATGGGGCATGATCGGCGGTGGTGAAGGCAGCCAGATTGGACCGGCCCACAGGCTAGGCGCAGGCCTTGACGGCCTGTTTGAATTCACTGCCGGTGCACTGGACCATCGCCCCGACGAAGGGCGTGCCTACGGTCAGTCACTCGGACTTTCTGAAGACAGAGCCTATGGCAACTGGCAGGAAATGCTTGAAGGCGAACAACAACGTGAAGACAAAATTGATCTGGTCACGGTGGCAACACCTAACTCAACACATTTTGAAATAACCAAAGCGTTTCTTGAAGCGGGCTTTCACGTACTGTGTGAAAAACCGATGACCATGACAGTGGAAGAAGGCGAAGACATTGTTCGCACCGCTAAAGCCACCGGTAAAATCTGTGCCGTGAATTACGGCTATACCGGGTACTCGCTGGTAAGACACATGCGTGCAATGATCAAGCGCGGAGACCTCGGTGAAATTCGTGTGGTTAACGCAGAGTTTGCACACGGTCACCATGCCGATGCTGCCGATGCAGACAACCCGCGAGTGCGCTGGCGCTATGATCCTGCACAGGCAGGAGTATCAGCACAGTTTGCTGACTGCGGCATTCATGCCATGCACATGGCAAGCTTTGTCACCGGTCAGGAAGTCACCAGACTATCGGCGGATATTGTGTCGTGCATAAAATCACGTGAGCTTGAAGACGATGCGATGGTTAATTTCAGAATGGATGGTGGCATCGTCGGCAGGCTTTGGACATCGTCAGTGGCGATCGGCAGACAACACGGTTTAACGATTCAGGTGTTTGGTGAAAACGGTGGTTTGCGCTGGGCGCAGGAACAACCTAACCAGTTGTACTACATGCCACTTAATGAACGCCTGCAAATTATAGAACGCGGAGAAGGTGACCTTTCCCCTGAGGCCGATCGCACCACCCGCGTCACTATTGGACATGCCGAAGGAATGCCACTGGCGTTTGCGAATATCTATAAAGATTTAGCAGAAGCAATCAGTGCTGCAAAGGAACAGCGAGCCTGTGATCCGGCCGCCGATTTGTATCCGCGTGCAGAAGATGGATTGCGGTCGATGGCAGCTGTGTCTGCAGTGGCAGAATCTGGTAAGACAGAAGCCGCCTGGGTAGACGCCAGACCACCGATGTTTCGTTAAAAAGCAAAAGCCCGAAGCAGTAATTTTATGCTTCGGGCTTTTTCGTACTTCAGTCTACCAACTACCCGGCTGCAAGCTGAAACGTCCCCGGATCAATAGTCACAAAATTACCATCAAACGTCGTCAGTCCAAATCCGATATCAGCTGATTCTGTCACCATCCGCAGTTCATCTTCCAGCAGCGTCATGGCGATTTTCTCTCCAACAACCAGACCGTCATCACCATCGGCTCGCCAGTGAACACCAGCCATGTTGCGACCCAGTGCAATATTACTGGCAAGCTTGTTTAATTCACCACCAATGGTAAGACCACCAGAGCCCGATATCACATAAGTTTCATCAAAGTACGCCTTCAGTACCGTGACACAGGCACCGGCGATGGTCGCATGTCCAGCCGGATAAGACGGATGCGTCGGTGAACCCTCCGGGTTTTGGTGAAGACCTGGTGTAAAACGCAGCAGCACAAATTCGATTGACAACATAAAGCGGCGAGAATCTAAAACTCACCAATACAGATTTTTTTTACAAGCAATACTGTGACGCATTGGCCCTGAATGGGCTTAACGAATAGCTATTTAAGAGAACGGTTATGAGGTCGCAATGTACCGCGCTCGACGACAGCACTGGGAAACAATCGTGCTTCGGGGTATCGATCCGGTTCGTCCAGCATAGCGACAACCAGTTCAATTGATGAACTGATAATCTGTTTTATCGGCTGACGAATAGTGGTGAGGTTAATATTTTCCCAACCGGCCATTTCCATATCGTTAAGGCCTATAATGCCAATATCATCAGGCACCTTTAAACCGGCATCAGATAAGGCACTCAAGGCACCTATCGACAACACATCATCACCACAGAAGTAGGCCTCGACCGCACCCTGCGAAATGAGTCTTTGCATCTCTGCACGCCCTGCGTCGAACGAGTAAGCGCTGGCAAAGGAATAACTAAACTCAATGTTATTGTACCGTTGCAATTCAGAGCTGAAACCGGCCATCCTGTCCTGAGTAGACGTCGCCGCCTCAGGCCCGCCAAGAAAGCCAACGCGTCGATATCCACGCTCAACAAGTTCACGTGCTGCCATACGACCGCACTCAACGTTGTCTATACCCACCACATGCACCTGCGGCGAACTGCTTTGGCGTCCAAATGAATGCACTACCGGTATACCGGCACGTTTAAACCGCACTGAAAACTCGGGAGTCAGGGTAGATGAGGCCACGACCACAGCATCAACCGAATACTGCTTCAACATATTCACTGAATGCTCAGGATCGGTTTCATCACTGAGATTGACGAGCAGCGGTCGCAAACCGCGATCCTGCAAACCTCTGGTGAACAGATCAAAAACTTCGAGAAAAATCGGGTTATGAAAGTTATTGGACACCAGCCCGATAAGACGTGTTCTACCCGTAGTAAGACTGGACGCCAGCGCGTTAGGCATATAGCCAAGTTCAGTGGCAGCCTTCTCTACTTTGGCTCGCATAGTATCTGATACTGAAGCACCATGCGTAAACGTGCGTGACACCGCAGAGCGGGAAACCCCGGCTCTTTTCGCGACATCTTTTAATGTTACCGGCACTACCGCTACTCGCTTTTACCGGCTGGCGGGATCTCTTTTGCTGATGGCCATCCGTCAAGGAAGAACTGCCATATGGCATAAACGCCCGTAGCGCCGAATACAATCCCCCAGAACGGCGCCAGAGTGACAAACTCAAAGACAGACCACGCTAAACATATAACGACCACAGCAATACGTCGCCACAACGGAATGAAGAAGTCGACCTGTAGCTCAAATAACTGCATTGCTAATATCGATGTACCGCTCAGGCAGCACCTTCAAACTCCGCGCCTGTTTTTGCCCCGGTAATGTAGGCAACCACGTCCTGACCATCTGTCTCATCCCGATTAAGGTTCGCGACAATCCGACCACGCCTGAACACCACAATCCGGTCCACCAGATCCATCACCTGTCTCATGTTGTGACTTATAAGAATCAACGGCTCACCAGCTTGTTTCAAGGTGCGTACAATGTTTTCTACCTGTTCGGTTTCCTGCACACCAAGAGCGGCTGTTGGCTCGTCCATGATGGTCAGCCGCGAGTGAAAAGTTGCGGTACGTGCAATAGCCACACACTGTCGCTGACCGCCCGACATATTGCGGATTGTGTTACGAATGTTCGGAATTTTGACCGCTGTTTTGTTCAAGCCGTCTATCGTTGCCTGCCGCATGCCCTTGTAGTCCAGCAAGCGAAACGGACCCAACCAATTGGCAAAGGTCTTTTCACGCCCAAGAAAGAGATTATCGGGCACATCCAGATCGTCAGCCAGCGCCAGAGTTTGGAAAACGGCTTCGATCCCGGCTTCCCGTGCATCCAGCGGGCCGGCAAAGTTAACTTCTTCACCGTAAAGCCAAACCTTGCCACGGGTGCGCTGTTCAACACCGGTTATTTGTCGCACAAACGTGGACTTACCGGCGCCATTGTCGCCCATGATGGCAACGTGCTCGCCGGTTTTCATTTCGAAATTGGCGCCTTCAAGGGCATGAACCCCACCATAGTGTTTGGTCAGGTCATCGGTTTTCAGAACAATCTCACTCATCTTTTCTGCCCTGATCTATGATCGGTTTCGTTGTCTGTATTGGTCAAGGACCACAGCGGCGATGATGATGCCGCCCATGGCCATCAACTGATAGGAGCCGTCCAGCTTAATGTAAGTAAAGCCAGAGCGAATGACACCCAATACCATGGCGCCAAGGACTGTGCCGATGATCGAGCCTCGCCCGCCTTGAAGAGAAATGCCACCGATAACCGCCATCGCGATGGCAAAGAGTTCGTAGAACTCGCCCATACCAGCCTGTGCGGTCACGGCTTTGGAGCTTAGGACGATTCCGGCAAATGCAGCCAACATGGACGCGATCATGTAAACCATGACTTTGTGTCGTCGAACGTTGATGCCTGACATACGCGCAGCCTCTTCGTTCGATCCGATGGCATAGGTATGTTTGCCATAGACAGTGAATTTCATGATGAACTGAAAGATGATCGCCAGAATGACAAACCAAACCACCGGCATCATGCCGGATCCGATAAAGGCATATTGCTCTGTCGGAAAGGAAAT
>CALHCI010000045.1 GCA_937931165.1 uncultured Granulosicoccaceae bacterium | reverse complement strand
GCCATGGCTCGTACTAGTTTCGGCGATGGTTATTAAGAGCTATCCAACGACATTGATGACACCCTCGGCAAGGGTAGTGTTGTGACGTCCGGGTAAAGTCGGAAACGTTGTGGCGTGTAACGATCAGCAGAGAGCGCCACCTGCCGGGCCACTCATTCGCGAAAAGACTTTGGTTACGTTGGTCTTTTCAAAGTGACGCCCGCTGCAGGCGACACCCCACAGCCCGCCGCAGGCGCATGTAACAATCAATCTCAAAAAAAATGGCGCCAAAAAAAGCGCCATTTTTAAAACAACATAATTAACTGACCTGAACTACTTAGGCAACGAGCCTTCAATACCTTTCACATACCAGTCCATAGACACCAGCGTTGGAAAGTCCTTCAGGTGTTTTTCACCAGCAGCACAATCTTCGGCAAGTTCACCGTCCTGCATATACACAGGGCAGGGGAATGAATGCCTTTCACCCGTACGCAGGCTTTCTTCAAGTGCCATGGCTTCTGCTTTAAGCTCATCGGGAACATTGCCGTAGTCTGCCATTTCAACCATACCAACACCGTTGCCGGCACCATCTTTTGACAGTCCCCACCAGGTATCGGTTTGCGACCAGCTGCCGTCCAGCACGGCTGCTACGCGGTCTACATAGTAGCTGTCCCAGTTGTCGACAATAGAAACCAGATGACTGGTTTCGCCAAAACGCGACATGTTAGATGCCTGTCCGAATGCATATACGCCTTCTGTTTTTTCGGCAATAGTCATCGGTGCCGGGCTGTCGGTGTGTTGCACAATGATGTCGGCGCCGGCATCGATAAATGCCTGTGCGGCTTCTGCTTCTTTGGCTGGGTCAAACCAGGTGAATACCCACTTCACATCAACGACTGCATCAGGGTTGTGCTTGGCAAGTTCCATTTGAAATGCATTGATACCACGCACTACTTCAGGAATGGGGAAAGACGCAATGTAGCCGATTTTATTGGTCTTGGTCATTTTGGCTGCGAGTAAACCCTGTACTACACGTCCTTCATAGAAGCGTGCAGAGAAAGTCGAGACGTTGTCTGACTCGCGCTTGAAGCCTGTGGCATGTTCGAACTTAACGTCCGGGTATTGCTTGGCGACTTCGTTGGTTGGGTCCATAAAACCGAATGACGTGGTGAAGATAATGTCGTGACCGGTTTCAGCAAGTTGCGTAATCTGCTTAACTGCTTCTGCACCTTCGGGTACATTTTCAATGAAGGTAGTTTCTACCTTGTCGCCAAATTCGGCTTCAATCGCCAGACGACCAATGTCGTGGCGGTATGTCCAGCCAAGGTCTCCGACTGGCCCTACATATATAAAGCCAACTTTAGTGGTATCTGCGTTTGCAACACCACCCAACATCATCGTTGAGGCTGCTGCTGCGAGTAATAGCTTCTTCATACTTAGCGGTATCTCTGTTGTGTCCGTTATGTCAGGACGGTGGGTTGAAAAGTTTGCCTAGAGAGGCGGGGGCACTTTGTCTGATCATCCGCGGGTTACGCGATATGATGACCAGAACCAGAATCGTAAAAACATACGGCGCCATCGTCAGAGCTGTTTTCCATTCGAGCTGCCAGCTCGGAAACAGATTATCGAACCGCAGCTCCGAAGCCCATAGCAGTCCGAAGATATAGGCGCCACACAGCACACGCAGCGGTTTCCAGGTGCCAAACAATATGAGTGCAAGTGCCAGCCAGCCTTTGCCGACAGTGACGCCTTCTTTCCAGTCGACGTGTACCAGCACGATAAACGCCCCGGCCAGGCCTGCCATGGCACCACCAAACAATATGCAGTAAAAGCGTATTTTTGGCACGTTATAGCCAAGTGCGTAGGCGCTGTCGTGGTTCTCACCAACCGCTCTGATCACCAGGCCGGTACGAGTGCGTTGTAACACATACCAGATAGCAGGCACGGCAAGTAGTGAAAACCAGACCAGTAAGTCCTGCCCGAACACCGCGGGATGATCGGCAACCTGTACCGACGTGTAGTTAACACCGAAAAAATTACTGCCAAGCGAGTTACTCAAACCTGCGCCAAGAATACTTAAGCCAAGTCCGACTGCTACATGATTGGAACGCAGACCCTGAGTTAAAAAACCGAATACGGCCGCTAGCAGTGCACCGGCAAGTGCAGCAGCACACAGTGCCATCAGGTAGTCGGTTAAGGTGAAAAACCGTTCCTCTTTCTGGCAGAACCCCGGTATTAGTTCTTCGAGGCAATTGATGGTTTGCAGGTTGTAGGCGGCAATGTATCCGAACAGCGCGCCGATCAGCATCATGCCTTCTACACCAAGATTCAGTACACCTGACTTTTCAACGACAAGCTCTCCAAGGGCTGCAAGTAACAGGGGCGTTGCGAGGAGTATCGCAGCCCCGAGTAACTTCATCAGAAAGGTGATGGTTTCAGGAGTCATGACATCGCCTGTGATGTTTTGGCGCTGCCAGTGTGCCAGCGTACGCGATATTGATCGAGCATTGCCGTGCTTAAAAAAGCAAACAGTGCGGTCACTTCAATCAGGTCGGCGACTGAGTCATCAACGCCAAGGGAAGCTTGTACATAAGAGGCCCCCACATTGACGTAGGAAATCAGAAACGCGGCCAACAAAATCCCAATCGGGTGAAGTCTGCCCAGAAAGGCGATGACGATTGCAGCAAAGCCAAAGTTCTCGAGGTAGTTTTCTGCCTGAATTAACTTGCCGGTTTCTGCGGTGAGATAGACAGCACCGGCAAGCCCCGCAGTTGCACCGGAAATCAAAAACGACAACCACACGGTGTTGTCTGGAGAGAACCCTGCAAAGCGTTCTGCGCGCGGTGTGTGTTGCGCCACCCGAAGTCTGAACCCGAGCAGCGTAAACAGCAGTATGGCCGCAAGCACAATAAACGCTACAAAAAGTATGATGAGTCCGGTGTGGAACTCTGTGCCGTTAATCAGTGTTTCCGGGCGGATGCTTTCCGGCATAGGAAAAGTCTCTGCCTGGCCTGCTTTCGGGTCGCCTTTCCAGGGGCCAATGCACAGGTAGGTCAGTAAGTGGCTCGCTACGTATACCAGCATTAGGGATGTCAGTAGTTCATTGGTGTTGCTGGTGACTCTGAGGGCCGCTGGTATCAATGCCCACAGGCAGCCGCCTATAACACCTGCCAGTAAAATTAATGGCAATGCCCATGCACCTTCCGGACTACCGAGTATCAGGTAGCCCAGGTAAGCACCGACAGAACCAATGGCAAACTGACCTTCAGCCCCGATGTTCCACACGTTGGCCTTAAAACCGACAGAAAGCCCTATCGCAATAATAGCGAGATAAGCCGTCTGTTGAGCGACCAGGCCAAACTGCACTTCCATGCGTCTGCCCTGCCAGGGAAAGGACAGCAGTTGCCAGATTGCCTCGGCTGGCTTGTCACTCATGACTACCATCACCAGTACCGATACAACGGCGGTGATAGCGAGCGCAATCAGTATGGAGCGAAGGCTGGTCCACAATGAAGCGTCTTGACGTGGTTCGAGTTTAAACATCAGGCAACGTGCTCTGTGGTGGAGCTGCCGGTCATGGCAAGCCCGAGTGCTTCAACTGTCCATTCATGAACCGGGCGTGCATGGCCAAGGTCGCCGTGGTGCAGCACAGCCAGGCGATCTGAAATTTCCAGCAGCTCGTCGAGATCCTGACTGATTACCAGAATGGCTGACCCGTTAGCAGCAAGTGCCATCAGTGCTTCGCGAATTTTTACTGCAGACAGTGCGTCAACGCCCCAGGTAGGTTGATTGACGATTAAAATGGCAGGGGACTTATTCATCTCTCTGCCAACAACGAATTTCTGCAGGTTGCCGCCCGACAAATTTTTAGCTGCTCTGTTTATACCGCCGTGGCGAACATCGAAGCGATCAATAATCTGATTGGTTTCTTCGAGCAAAAACTTTTTGCTGACTACGCCGTAGCGCGTTGCAGCAGGATTGGATAAATTGGTGAGCAGTGCATTGTCGGTGAGGTCCATATGTGGCACTGCTGCATGGCCGAGTCTTTCTTCGGGAATAAACATCGCCTGATGCTCGCGGCGCTGATTTGGTCCGAGGTTTCCGACCGGCATACCATCAATAATAATGCTGTGCGGTTGTTTGCTGCGGGTTTCGCCACTCAATGCAGCGAATAACAGTTCTTGTCCGTTACCGGCCACACCGGCCACACCAAATACTTCACCACCAAACAGCTCAAGTGCATTAATACGCAGCGTTTGGTCGTCGCTTTGCAGATTCAGATTGTTGATAGACAGACGTGCCGTGCCGACTTCACGTTCCTTTCTGACCGCAACAATGTCACGGCTGCCGAGCATTAACTCTGCAATTGATTCCGCACTGGTGGTTTCCGGGTCACAGGTGCCGACGACTGCACCACCGCGAAGGATGGTTGCCGCATCGCACAGTGCTTTCACTTCTTTGAGCTTATGGCTGATGAATACTATGCCATGACCTTCTGAGGCAAGCTTGCGCACGGTGACAAATAACTGATCTGCCTCCTGTGGCGTGAGCACCGAGGTAGGTTCATCGAGAATGAGTAGTTCCGGGTTGAGCAGCAGGGCGCGCAGAATTTCGATACGTTGCCGTTCTCCTGCAGACAGCTCAAATACCGGTCGTTGCGGTTCGACTTCAAGGCCAAAGCGATCAGCGATTTCAAGGATTCTTTTATTAAGCACTTTGCCCTGCACGGCGCCATCGATGCTGAAGGCAATATTTTCGGCAACCGATAATCCTTCGAAAAGTGCAAAGTGTTGGTGCACCATGCCGATACCCATGGCGCGGGCGACTTTGGGGCTGGTGATTGAGACCGGTTTGCCCTTCCACAGAATCTTGCCGTTATCCGGCTGTTGCAGGCCGCCAATAATTTTCATTAGCGTGGACTTGCCAGCACCATTCTCACCGAGCAGCGCGTGAATCTGCGAAGGCAGGACGCGAAAATCGATGTCCTGGTTCGCCTTCACTTTGCCAAACGACTTGCAGATGGCGCGAGTCTCAATAAGTGGCTGTTGTGTAGCGTCAGTCATGGCTCAATGCTAACAGTGGGAAACGGTGGTTATCGGGAGAAACAGTAATAGCCTCGGCAGTGATCCTTCGCGGCGCCTGGACGCCGACCCACCCGCAAGTGGAGGTTTGGTGATCGTGCCTTTTATGACAGTCTCCCGAGGGGCTGGCGTGGCGATTGTGCCTGTTACGACTGCCACCCGCGCTGATCCGAATTATACTGAAACCCGTAACGGAGAACCCATCATCTGACGACAAAAACACCGTCTCGATAGAACAGTTAAATGCACGTCAGTTATTCGAAAATACAACTATAATCCGCGTTTTGCCGGCAGAAGCACGTTTGTCGTGTCGCTGGCTTAACACTGCGTTGCATCTGGCACTTGTGAACGGCCAGCTGTGAACAGACCATATGCGACCATTGCAACAACCTGGACGAAAACGCCATGAAAATGACCACTGAAGAGGCCTTTGTAAAAGTACTGCAACGGCATGGAATTGAACACGCCTTCGGCATCATCGGATCGGCTTTTATGCCTATCTCGGATCTGTTTCCGAAGGCCGGAATCACCTTCTGGGACGTCGCACACGAAACCAATGGCGGTTTAATCTGTGACGGTTATACGCGCTCAACCGGTAAAATGGGTATGGCCATTGCGCAGAACGGTCCTGGTGTTACCGGCTTCGTTACTGCCATTAAAACCGCCTACTGGAACCACACGCCAATGCTTCTGGTGACACCTCAGGCGGCTAACAAGACTATCGGGCAGGGCGGCTTCCAGGAAGTCGAGCAAATGGGCATGTTTAAAGAGATGGTCTGCTACCAGGAAGAAGTACGCGACCCGACCCGTATTGCTGAAGTACTGAACCGCGTTATCGTTCAGGCGTGGCGTGGTAGTGCACCTGCGCAAATTAACGTGCCACGCGATTACTGGACACAGGTTGTCGACATCGAACTGCCACAGGTAGTTGAGCTCGAACGCCCGGCTGGTGGCAGAAACGCCATTGCCGAGGCAGCAGCACTGCTTACTGACGCAAAATTCCCGGTTATTCTGTCCGGCGCCGGTGTTGTGATCGGTGATGCAATCAGCGATTGCGCGGCTCTGGCCGAACGCCTGACTGCGCCGGTTTGTTCCGGTTACCAGCACAACGACAGCTTCCCGGGCTCTCACCCGATGGCAGTCGGCCCGCTGGGTTACAACGGCAGCAAAGCTGCTATGGAACTGATTTCAAAAGCTGATGTGGTTCTTGCGCTTGGCACTCGTCTGAATCCATTCTCGACGCTGCCGGGCTATGGCATCGACTACTGGCCAAAAGACGCCAAAATTATTCAGGTAGACATCAACCCTGATCGTATTGGTCTGACTAAGAAAGTCAGTGTTGGTATCTGTGGTGATGCCAAGCTGGTTGCTCAGTCACTGCTTGAGCAGCTTGGTCCAAAAGCGGGTGAGGCAGATCGTGCCGGTCGTCAGGACTTAATCCGTACTACTAAGTCTGGCTGGTTGCAGGCGCTTTCCAGCATGGATCACGAAGATGACGATCCGGGCACTTCATGGAACGCGGACAGCCGTGAGCGCGACCCGGACCGTATGTCTCCTCGTATGGCATGGCGTGCCATTCAGATGGGTCTGCCGGAAGAAGCAATCATTTCCAGCGACATCGGTAACAATTGCGCCATCGGTAACGCCTACCCGACTTTTGAAAAAGGTCGCAAGTACCTAGCCCCTGGTTTGTTTGGTCCGTGTGGCTATGGTTTTCCTGCGATTATCGGCGCTAAAATCGGTTGCCCTGACACACCGGTTGTCGGATTTGCCGGTGACGGTGCGTTCGGCATCTCAATGAGTGAAATGTCTTCAATTGGCCGTGACGAATGGCCGGGCATCACCATGGTGATTTTCCGCAACTACCAGTGGGGTGCTGAAAAACGCAACACCACACTGTGGTACGACAACAACTTCGTCGGTACTGAACTCGATGCGGGTTTAAGTTATGCCAAAGTTGCTGATGGTTGCGGCCTGAAAGGTGTGGTTGTTCGCACCATGGATGAACTGACTGATGAGCTGAGTGCAGCATGTAAAGCACAGGCTGAAGGTGTGACTACCTTCATCGAAGTCATCCTGAACCAGGAACTTGGCGAGCCGTTCCGTCGTGATGCGATGAAAGCACCTGTCGCGGTAGCAGGTATTGACCCTGCTGATATGCGCCCTCAAAGCGGCGCGCTGTAAAGCGATAATCAGTCGTACTTTTAGCTGTATCTAAAGCCCCGCATTGCGGGGCTTTTTTTTGTCTGCGTCCCTTCCACCGGAGTAAGAACGCGAAGCAGTCGTGGTAAATGTAATCCCTCAATAAAGATAAGCCTCTGTTCTGTCACAGAAATCAGTTGATTAGACTCGTGGTCTACTATGCCTAGACCGTTATCGCCGGCGAAGTTGTTACATTGTGCGAGTCGGTTGATTGGGACCGACATTGACAGATTACCCGTCGACGTTCTGCCGGTAATCACGAGGAGATGACTATGTGCTTTAGCGTGACAGCCAGTGGATGCTATCTGCCGGAGTATTCGATTACTGCCGCAGAGCTCGATGCAAAGCTGGGACTTGAGCCGGGATCATGTGCTGGTCGGTATTGCGTAGAAAGACGGCATTACGCCGCAAAGCATGAGTCCGCTTTGTACATGGGTGCTAAAGCGGCAACCAACGCACTGCAATCTGCTGATCTGTCTTTGTCTGACATCGATCTTCTGATCTGTGCATCAGGCACTAATCATCAGGCGCTGCCATACAATGCGGCAGGTATTGTCAGAGAGATCGGTCAGCTGTGTGAGATAGCCAGTATGGATATCAACAGCAGCTGTCTGTCTTTTCTTTCGGCACTGGAAGTATCACAGGCGCTGTTAGCAGTAGGGCGTTATCGACGCATACTAATTGTCTCCAGTGAAGTAGCAAGCGTTGGTATTGAGAACAGAAACCCTGAAGTCGCATCAATGTTTGGTGATGGCAGTGCGGCGATTGTTCTTGAGGCAACAAGTGATGCAAAAGGTCTGTTTTCATCATTGTTTCGCACCTACCCTGAGGGCTACCCGTTTTGTCAGATACGTGCCGGTGGCAGTAACCTGCATCCTTCGAATAATGATGAAGCCCGGTTTTCAGATGGTGCTTACTTTGAAATGCAAGGGCGTGAGCTGTACCGGTTGGTGGCAGAGCTTAGCCCTGCATTTATTGATGAAGGGTTAACCAATGCAGGGCTGGCAAAGTCCGAGATCGATTTTATTGTGCCGCATCAGGCCAGTGGCCTTGGATTGTTGCACCTGACCAAACGACTCGGGTTTCCGAAAGATAAAGTCATCAACATATTTTCTAAAGTAGGTAACCAGATTGCTGCTTCATTGCCGATGGCACTTCATGAGCTTTTATCTACCAGAGGAAATCTGCAAGGCAAGAAGCTAATGTTAATGGGGTCGGGTGCCGGTTTAACACTTGGCTTTGGCATACTCAGCTTATGAATGTGTTACTTACCGGAAGCACCGGTATGCTCGGCCGA
>CALHCI010000044.1 GCA_937931165.1 uncultured Granulosicoccaceae bacterium | reverse complement strand
AGCACTGTTGTCGTGTGGCCTGACAACCAGACCATCGAAAGACAATGATTTAAACACGGGTAACTGAGCTGTTGAACCGGGTGAATCAAAGACGTCCTGCACAGCGTCGCCTTTGGTCGTGTTAACAGGCTCAAGTACTGTATTTTCGTTATTCTGATCCGCTAACTGCGAATCAATGCGTTTACGCTGTTCAGGAGTCATGAACAGACGGCTGCCTTCGAAAGCAGATTCCGCATGCACCATCGGGACTAGCAGCCAGAACAATCCAACCTGAATCAATACCAACCTCATAGTGATGCGACCTCATCATCACCGGCAGGCGACACGGCATACAGTCGAATACTCGCCAACAGATCTAAATCAGGCTGTGCTTCTGCGTCACTGCCTTCTGGCGGTTCTACCCTCAACACTTCCAATTCCTGTATTTGATAGCTGCCGACGTTGCTTTCAGCCAGCAAAACAAAGAATCGCTCCAGCATGCCGTCGTGGCTCAGTTTTCCTGACAGTGTTATATCAATCTGCTGCAGCTCCGAAGCCCCGATAAGAACAGTCTGCGCAGGGCTCATCTCAAACTGAAAATTCTGTACCGGTACCTGCACGCCCAGTTCTGTCAGTATCTGCACCCATGAAAGCTTGTCTTGCTTTCCGATCTTGTTCTCGCTGCGCAACCGTGCAATAACATCGGCAGACTGATGCATGAACTCGGCATTGTCTTTGGCCAAAAACACACCTGCCAACTCCCTGGACATCGACTCGCGTGCGTATTGATAATTCTGGTGGGCCTGAAAGCTAAAATACATCGCGGTGCTAACAACCACGACGCAAAGACCGAAACTTGAGAGGAAACACTTCAAAGCTAAAGATCTGCTGCCTTTATTATTCATAGCGCAACCCCGACACATGCAACACAATCTGAAAATCAGCCTTGCCTGAATGCCCGGACTGGTTTGTTGTGGTGGCCTGATCACTAATACCAAAGGGCGCTTCAATAATATCAACGGACTGATAGCGGTTAGATCTCTGTAACCGGCCAACGAAACTGTTGAACTGCCGAACCGCTTCGGTTATTTCTCCATCAGCAAAGGTCAGATACCCGGTGACACTGGCATCATAGCTGCCGAAATCTGCATCAGCGCCTGGTTCAGCATTGGCATTAACCGTTGCTATATTCAAACCCGCTGGCACCGGCGCTGTCCAGTGCACACCGGTAATAGCGACTTCCGGGTATAAAGACAATTCTGCAGCAAAAGGCGACAAAAAATGCAGCGGTGTAAACTGCATGCCGGCTTCAATTTGACGAGCCAGCGCAATAGATTGGCGCAGCGCATTAACCTTTTCAGAATCTACCGCAACAACACCACTTTCTTGCTCAACAATAGTGCGCAGCGCATCTCGACGGGATTCCACTATGGTTTGCAGCGTGCTATATCCGTTGTCAATCTTAACTGCTGCAGTTGCAGCAAAGGCAGAAAGCGCAGCGCAGCAGACAGCGCCTGCCAGCAGGCTGTGTCGGGTTTTTCTTTGTTTAAGATGTATCCGGTAGTCACCCCGGTAGCTGGTTGTAGCACGGACTTTTCTTTCTGCCATCAGACCTACCATCATTTCAATTGCAAATGATGCTGTCGGGTTCTTGTGCTTCAGGTGTTTGTAAAGCCTGTTCTCCGAAATTACCTGAACCCCTGCGATTTCAAGTGCCTGTTTAACATCAGAAGGGACCAGGCCGATCAGTAGCGCTGGCTCCACTACCTTTTCTCTATTAGAGGTATTTTCAGTTCCAGACAATCCTGCCACAGTGTTGCGATCGTCAAGTTGAGTTAGATAATCACGGGTTTTATCAAGCTCTGTTATGAGTGACTCTGCGCTCAGTTCTGAACTCGTCAAATGCCTGTTGATCACCGGCGAACCGGAACGAAACCCGAGCACACGATATTCATTCTGATGTAGCCTCAATAAACATAATGAGGCGTTGACCTGAAATTTTTGCAGGACTTGCTGTGCCAGTAGAGAAAACGAGCTGATTGAGTCAACCAGTACGGAATGCTCGTCCAGCAATTGTAACCAGTGAGCACAATCAGTGCGGGCTCCGACATGGCATATCGTCACTCGCAGCTTTTTTATCGCTGCCTTACCGGTTGATTCTGCCGATGTTGCTGTGTTGCTCTGGTGACTGACACTGCAGGAATACATTGACCCGCTGACCGCAGCACGTTGCACAACCTGCTCCACAGCACGGGTTTTATCACGCCCGCGCAGAGCTGGAATTATCTCGGTGTGGTGCTCTTCATCCTGCGAATCAAGAACTACTGAAAATACACTTTCTATGCGCTCGAGCAGATACTGACAAAGCTGCTGCCTGCTGTCCTCGTTATTGTGAAAAATGACCGGCGCATCAAACCCTGACCGACCATGCGCATAGGATGTAACACTGCCTGCACTGACAAATAAAACATACCGCATTAGAACTGCCCACTCATGCTAAAAACCAGATCGTAAATTGGACCAATAACTGAAATGACTACCCACATCATGATTATTCCGACGGTGACGATCATTGCCGGACCAATACCCTGCTCCAGCTTTTCTATCGAATCTCTTGATTCACGATCATAAAAATATCCCAACTGATTAAATGCGTTATCAATAGCACCGGTACTCTCGCCCACACGCACCATGCGTGCGACCATCGGCGGTAACACGCTGCTTTTACCAAAGCTGTCTGACAGTGGCTCCCCTTCACCGATTCTTTCCCGTACCCGGCGCAACGTGTTACCGAGCAACCGGTTATCAACAACGCCTTCACTCAGTTTTAGTGTGTCTATGACACTGATACCTGCGCCGTACATCATCGCTACACATCTTGAAAACCTTGCCAGTTTAATCTTGAACAATACGGGGCCAATTAGCGGCAGACGCAACACCATTGCATCAAAGCGCAACCGGAGCGCCTCACTTCGCTTCAATAAAACTGCAGCTGCGATATAAACACCAACCCCAATTGCACCAATCACACGCCAGTAGTCACTCACAAAATCTGAAGTAGAAAGCAAGGCTTTGGTATGCCAGGGCAACTCCGCGCCTGCTGACTTAACAAAAGAGATGAGCCCGGGCACCAGCCAGGTCATGACAAACATAATGACTACCAGCAATACCATCGCCACAAAAGCGGGATAAATCATCACCCGCTTTACCCGGGATACTGTCTCATCCTGCCATTTAAGCAATTCACTCAGGTCATGGAGCACTGTATCAAGTGTGCCACTCTGCTCACCAACGCCAAGCAATCCAACAACCAGTGGACTAAACGCATCCGGATAACCTGCACATGCCTCAGAGAGTTTTTTACCGGTGTCTATATCCGCTATGAGCCTGCCGGTCACTACTACCACTGCTCGTTTGTCGGATGCGTTTTTAAATTCTTCGAGTGCTTCGAGCAGTGGGATACCCGCGCAGACCAACTGCTCCAGGTGGAAAATAAAGTCGATAAGATCACGACGACTCCATTTTCCCTGCGAACGCAGCCCGGCAGCGTAGGCGCGTCGCCAGCTCAGTACTGATAGCCCGCTGGCAGCAAGCGTTGCTTCAATTTCGAGCGGGTTTTGTACGGCAATGGTGCCTGTCGACACGTTGCCGGAAACATCTAGTGCTCTGTAGGAAAAATACTTCATACCACTCTACTTCTGTCGAACCTGACTGCTATTAACTACCGGTACATATATTAGCTACCGGCACATACTGCTAACTTGAACTAGTGCCGTACTGTACCTTCATTCTGCTGCCGGGAGATATCCACCACACGTGATGCTTCCTCAAAAGAGGTGATTCCCCGATTTATTTTATCGACGGCATCAACATACAACAGCTCAAGTCCATTACTCAATGCCGCTTCCTGCAACCGTGCCGGCGATGCATCATCAAGAAAGCAGGATTCAATATCATCATTGATGGTCAACACTTCAATCAGTGCGACCCGGCCTTTGTACCCCTGATGATCACAGGCACTGCACCCGACTGCCCGATACTGGCTTGCCATGTTCCCGGATAATATTTCCAGGTTATTGCCTGTGTCGTAGTTGCCAGCACTGGCATTGGCTGGCACTTCAACTTTGCAATGCCTGCATAGTTTGCGTACCAGTCGCTGTCCAACCACACCAATCAGATTGCCGACAATCTCGGCTTTGTTCACTCCAAGCCCATGTAACCGCGCAAGCGCCCCGAGCGCCGAGTTCGCATGTAACGTAGAAAATACCTGGTGCCCTGTCATCGATGCTCGCAATGCCATACTGGCAGTTTCATGGTCACGAATCTCACCGACCAGAATGATATCCGGGTCTTGCCGCAAAATCGCACGTATACCCGATGCAAAGTCGAGCTTTACCTGATCATTGACCGATGTCTGACGCAACAAAGGTAACGGATACTCAACCGGATCCTCCATCGTCATAATGTTAGTGCGTTCGCTACTGATTTGATTAAGCATAGAGTAAAGGGTGGTGGTTTTGCCGCTGCCGGTTGGGCCAGTCACCAGAATCAACCCTTCGGGCCGCGCCATCAGTTTATTCAATGACAGCAATGAAGATTTACCAAGCCCGAGTGATTCGAGTTCGACGATACCTTTTTCTCTATCAAGAATTCTCAGCACAATATTCTCGCCATGTACTGTTGGCAGCGCAGATACACGAAACTCGACATTGCCACCGGCGATGGCGAAAGACATGCGCCCGTCCTGCGGTGCTCTGCTCTCTGCAATGTCAAGCTCGGCTAATACCTTAAGACGCACCGCAATGGCTGGCCAATATTGATGGTGCAGGCTTCGCACCTGTCTCATTATGCCGTCGATGCGATATCTGATTCGCAGAAAGCCCGCTTCAGGCTCAAAGTGTATATCCGATGCATGGCGTTTCACTGCATCAGTCAGTATTGCATCAACCAGTCGGACAAACGGGTGGGTATAGCTCTCCTGTGCACTAACACTGACTTGCGCGTCGGTAGTGCCGTTTTCAATTTCGTTTAAAATGCCGTCTATCGAGAGTTCAAAACCATAAAAGCGATCAAGCGCGGAAACAATATCCCGTTCGCTTGCCAGTATTGGCAGTAATGTCCACTTTTTATTTAACAGCCTTTCAAGTTTATCGATAACAAGAAGATTGCCGGCATCGCACAGTGCGACACGAAAGCTTTCGCCTTCACAGGACAGTGGCACTAGAGTATGCCTGCGGGCAAAGTCTTCAGGAATTGCTTCAAGTGCCAGCCGATCCGGAAGCACACTGGACAAGTCCAGCGCTGCGGCACCGGCACTTTTACCCTTGAAATCGCGGAGTAATTTTTCGGTGATAAAACCGAGATCAACCAGCGTACGTTCCAGCGATCTGCCGGAAGTTTCCGACTCTATAACGCCAATCTGGAATTGATCACTGCTGATAAGACCGCGTTCGGCAAGACTACTACCAATCGACACTGCTACTTCCTTCCGTTTACTGCTACAACGCCATTACCTTAACGGAAATTTAGCGGCGACAGCAACCCAAATAAAAAATTAAAACACCGCTTGGGAAGCTCATGGCAATCAATCGATTATTTATACACTCTGCAGAGTTTGTTTTAATGGTCAGGAAAAAACGCCGGGAAACTGTGCTTTATACTGATTAACCGCAGTCAGCAGTTGATCAGCATCAGACCCGGTAAAATTCACATGCGCCATCTTGCGGCCTGCTCTCGCAGCGGCTTTACCGTACTCGTGAATATGCACCTGCGGGTTTTCCATTAATGCCTGCCAGCTAAAATGATCACTTAATATTAAATCCCCCAGTACATTCAACATCACTACCGGAGTGGTTTGCTGTACAGGCAGGGAAGGCAGACCACACATCATTCGTACCTGCATATCAAACTGTGAATGGTCAGTGGCATCTATCGTGTAGTGACCACTGTTGTGCGGACGCGGCGCTATTTCATTAACCAGTATATCGTCGCCAACGACAAACATCTCAATTGCCAGTACCCCAACGTAGTCCAGAGAGTCTGCCACCTGACGGGCAATTTTTTCTGCTGTGGCACACACCGTACTGCTGACCCGTGCGGGCACAATACTGATATCCAGTATGCCGTTGCGATGTTGATTTTCAGCCACCGGAAATACTTGTGTCTGGCCGTTAGTATCACGGGCGATGATCACGGATACTTCCAAATCAAAATGAACAAAGTCTTCAACCAGACACTCAACACTGCCAAACGACTCAAACGCAGTGCGCATTTCATCTGCGCTGTTACAAACCTGCTGACCCTTACCGTCATAGCCGAGCGTGGTGGTTTTAATAACGGCCTTGCCACTCATTTGAGAAAACGCATCATCGATTTGAGCGCTGCTGCTTACCAGGCAATGGTGGTTAGTCGGAATATTGTTTTGTACAAAAAACGTTTTTTCACGTATGCGGCTCTGGGCAATTTCAACGGCATCGGGCGCAGGTGACACCGGCACATGCTGTTGCAGAAAGCGCAGACTTTGCGCCGGTACGTTTTCAAATTCAGTGGTTACCGCATCACACAGTTCGGCAAGTTTGGTCAGACCGGCTTCGTCATCGTAGGCGTAACACAAATGATGAGTAGATACCTCTGCTGCAGGGCCGCTTTCAGCCGGGTCGAGTACTGCAACGCGGTAACCCATACGGGTGGCTGCCTGCGAAAACATTCTGCCCAGTTGCCCGCCACCCAGCACACCGAGTGTGGCGCCGGGCAACAACGGTTGCTGCAATGCTTTCATTCCGGCAACTCCATGGCCAGCACTTTTTCCTGCAACGCATGGCGGTAGGCGGCAAGCTTGTCAGCCAGCGTAGCGTCAGTGGTAGCCAGTTGTGCCACAGCAAACAATGCCGCATTGGACGCACCGGCATTGCCAATCGCAAAAGTCGCTACCGGTATACCGCTTGGCATTTGCACGATGGACAACAGCGAATCGTTACCGGCCAGATGTTTAGAGGGTACCGGCACCCCGAGGATGGGTACGGTGGTTTTGGCAGCCAGCATACCCGGCAGGTGTGCAGCGCCGCCGGCACCGGCAATAATTGCCTGCAAACCCCGGCTCTGTGCCTCCTCTGCGTATTGATACAGCAGATCAGGTGTGCGGTGCGCAGACACTACTTTGCACTCGTGGGGTACAGAGAAATCAGTCAGAATTTCGTGGGCGTGCTGCATGACGGGCCAGTCGCTGTTGCTGCCCATCACCACGCCTACCAAAGGATTCTGCATCTGTGTTCGCCATTGGTTAAAATGATGGTTTATGTTGACGAAATTCGACGCGCAAAGCCACCGCAATCTCATCAAAATCCGGCCGAATACCGGCTGAAATTGGAAATCGCTTGTCTTATACCGCTATTACCGAAACCACTATCTCGTCGCTGCCACAGGTGCATCGCGGCAAGGTGCGGGATATCTATGCCGTTGGTGATGATCACCTGCTGCTGATTGCCACAGACCGAGTCTCTGCTTTTGATGTGGTGATGCCAAAGCCGCTGCCCGGCAAAGGTATTCTGCTGACTAAAATTGCGCTGTTCTGGTTTGATTTTATAGGTGATCTGATCCCCAACCATCTGTCTGATGAACTCACGCTTGAAGAGGTGTTGCCAGATGCCACCGAACGCGCGCAGGCCGAAGGCCGCAGTATGATTGTAAAGCGTCTGCACGGATTGCCCATAGAAGCAGTAGTACGCGGCTACCTGATTGGCTCCGGGTGGCTGGATTATCAGCGCACCGGCAATGTGTGTGGTATTGAACTGCCCGCCAATCTGCAACTGGCGCAACAACTACCCGAACCTGTGTTCACACCGGCCACCAAGGCAGAGGTGGGTGATCACGATGAGAACATTTCATTCGCAAAAATGGCAGAGGTCGTTGGTGAACAGCAGGCTTCCGCAGTCAGAGAAGTCAGCATTGAAATCTATAACCGCGCTGCAAGTTATGCAAAAGAACGCGGAATTATTATTGCCGACACCAAGTTCGAGTTTGGCACTGACAACAACGGCACCCTGACCCTGATGGACGAAGTGCTCACACCAGACAGTTCACGCTTCTGGAATGCGGCAAGTTATCAACCAGGCAGCAGCCCCGAAAGTTACGACAAGCAGTTTGTCAGAGACTACCTGGAAACGCTGGACTGGAACAAAACCGCACCGGGGCCGGAACTGCCCGATGACATTATGCAAAAAACCCTGCAACGCTATGAAACCGCGTACACCACACTGACCGGCTAGCGTTGCTTTGGCTGCAGGAAATAAAAAGGGAGCGTGCTGCTCCCTCTAATTTACTGCTATAGAAAAACAACGATCAGGTTTTAGACGCCTGATAAATAGAATCAATACCACTATCCAGATGGCTGTTAAATTCTGCATCTGACATTTGCGCGGTTAAACCTTCAACCAGTGCACGAGAGAAGCTCGCCACCATTCTCGGGTTCTGCGCAAGCCTGCGATTGGCTTCATCACGCGGATAACCACCGGACAATGCCACCACCTTCACCATGTTTTTGTGGTCGATACATTCTTTATAGAAACCGGAGGTTTCAGGCAGCGTCAGTTTAAACATGACCAGTTCATCTGCTGCCAGCTGATCGAGACCCGCACACAGATGTGCTTTGAGCATCTCTTCTGCCTTTTGCTTGTCAGGGCAGTTGATATCAACTTCCGGCTCAAGAATCGGCACCAGACCTTTGGCAATAATCTGCTTACCCACCGCAAATTGCTGATCGACAATGGCTTTGATACCGGCATCATTGGCCTGCTTTACTACAGAGCGCATTTTGGTGCCAAAGACTCCTTTGGCTTTGGCGCGGTCGAGCAGCGCGTCGAGTTCAGGCATTGCCTTCATCAGCTGCACACCATTGCTTTCGTCTTCAAGGCCTTTGTCGACTTTCAGAAACGGCACAACATTCTTTTCAGACCACAGAAATTCTGCTGAACCTTTGCCTTCAATATCACGGTCCATGGTGCCTTCAAATAAAATCGCACCGATGATTCGCTCACCGTTGAATGCTTCTGTGGTGACAATTCTGGTTCGCATCTGGTGAACCATGTCAAACATGCCTTCCTCATCGCTCCACTGATCTTCAGAAACACCATATTGGCCGAGGGCTTTCGGTGTGCTGCCACCGCTCTGGTCCAGCGCAGCGATAAAACCGGACTCATCCCGGACCTTTGCCAGTTGCTGGTCAAAATTACTCATATATTGATCTCTCAATCGTCAAAATGTTGGCCGGTAAGCATCTACTCTTGCTTTAGTGCTACCGGCGTCGGGTCACAGTTATGCACTGTGTGATTCAAAATGGAGGCCAATCAGCTGTCAGCCCCGAAGATAAATTTCTGACGCATCAATTTGATCATCGTGATGTCACACCGGAACGAATTACTGTTCTTCTTTCCAGTCTCCCACACGTACGATCTTCATCGAGTTAGTGCCACTTGCCACACCGAACATGTCACCTTTGGTGATGATAACCAGGTCACCATCATCCACTTTCTGCTGACCCACAAGCATTTCCACCACCGCCTGATTCGCCTCGTAAGATGACTCCAGACGTTTCTCAAATGGCACCGGATACACACCGCGGTACAGCGTTACACGAGTCTGTGTCGCAGGGTTAGTTGTTACGGCATATATCGGAATTCCTGAACTGATACGCGACATCCACAACGCGGTAGAACCGGTTTCTGTTAACGCGCCAATCGCTTTCACATCGAGGTGGTTGGCGGTGTACATGGTGGCCATGGCGATCGACTCATCAATGCGGTCGAATTCTGAGTGCAGCCGATGCGCAGACTCCATGACAACTGGCTGTTTTTCTGCTTCTTCGCAAATGCGGCTCATTGCCGTGACTGCGCGATCCGGATAAGCACCCACCGCAGTTTCAGCAGACAGCATAACCGCGTCTGTACCGTCCAGTACTGCATTTGCCACATCAAAAACTTCAGCACGGGTAGGAATAGGGCTTTCGACCATCGATTCCATCATCTGCGTTGCGGTGATTACCACCTTGTTCGCTGAACGCGCTTTGTTGATCAGGCTTTTCTGCACTGCCGGTAATTGCGGATCACCGATTTCAACACCGAGATCACCGCGGGCCACCATGATGACATCGGTTGCTTCAAGAATTTCATCGATGTTTTCTACGGCTTCAGCACGTTCGATTTTGGCGACGATCGCCGCATCGCTGCCGGCCTCGTTCA
>CALHCI010000043.1 GCA_937931165.1 uncultured Granulosicoccaceae bacterium | reverse complement strand
CCTTTTTGAGCGTCGCTTGAATTAGTATAAGTCTCGGCAGAGAGTCCCTCCCAGCGCTTCGACGCTTACCCTTCACAACCGGGAGGGTGAGATCGTGGCTTTAGACGCCTTGGAGCGAAGGGTAATGATGCGGTGTTATGTGCCACTTGGCGATGGATGGGCGATGGATGGGCGACGGATGGGCGTCGGGTTGTTCTGGACTGTTGATAGAAAAGGTCTATCCTCAAATACATCATCGAGATTGCAAAGAAGGTTTGACGGCGGTTACAAGCAAGCGTAAACTCCCGCCTCTTGATTTGTCGGAACCGGCACTGTTAAATCGGGGCATAGCGCAGCCTGGTAGCGCATCTGCTTTGGGAGCAGAGGGTCGCAGGTTCGAATCCTGCTGCCCCGACCAATTTTAACAGTCTGTTTCGCGAACAAGCCGGTCGTCGGTGAATAAAGCGCCCGTAGCTCATTTGGATAGAGCATCGGCCTTCTAAGCCGAGGGTAGCAGGTTCGAATCCTGCCGGGCGTGCCATTACCTGGTTCACCAACCGGGTAAGGCCGTAACAGTTCGGTTTGTAGCAGGTTCAGTTTAGTGGTGGGCGTAGCTCAGTTGGTAGAGCGCAGGATTGTGATTCCTGTGGTCGTGGGTTCAAATCCCATCGTCCACCCCAACTTTCTCTTCAACCCTATGTCAGTGGGCCTGTTTCTGCGAGCTGGCAGTAAAAGGTCTGTCACAGCGGTTAAAACTAATCCGCTAATCTACTGGTGACGAGATTAAGGGTTGTCATATAATGGTCGGAATAACACGCGAGTGTGGCGGAATTGGTAGACGCGCTGGATTTAGGTTCCAGTGGGGTAACCCGTGGGAGTTCGAGTCTCCCCTCTCGCACCATGTATTTGTTTCCGGAAGCACGTTGGGTGCTTCCGGGTACAAACACCCCGACAATTGAATTACTCACTCGCTGGCTGGACATTCGTCCTCAGCTAACCTAATAACCGCTTTAAACAAAACAGTCGTATATGACTGGTTGAGGTCATCATGCAGGTAACCGAAGAATCCGCGAATGGACTCGAACGAAAGATAGTCGTCGAGGTTCCAGCCGAAACAATTGATGAAGCTGTGAACAAAAAGCTCCAGTCAATTGCCAAGACTGCGCGGATTAATGGCTTTCGCCCCGGCAAAGTGCCAATGAAAGTGATCCGCAAACGATACGGTGGTCACGTCAGACAGGAAGTACTCGGTGACGTAATAAATGACAGCTACCGCGACGCGCTGGAACAGGTGGCGCTCAAGCCTGCGGGTATGCCCTCGATAGAGCCGGTTGTTGATGAAGCAGAGACTGAAAACAGCGAGCCGCAGGAAGGTTTTCGCTACCGCGCTACTTTTGAAGTTTTTCCGGAAATTCAGGTCGCACCATTGAGTGGCAAATCAATAGAAAAGAAGGTGGCTGAGGTCGGTGACGCCGATCTTGACGAAATGATTGAAACTCTGCGCAAGCAGCGTGTGAACTGGGTGGACGTTGACCGACCTGCGAAAACCGGCGATCAGGTCACTATGGATTTTGCCGGCAGTATCGACGGTGAAGAGTTTGATGGCGGCAGCGCCAAAGAAGCGCCACTGGTGTTGGGGTCCGGATCGATGATTCCAGGCTTCGAAGAGCAGCTCGAAGGGGTCACAAAGGGCGAATCACGCACAATCAAAGTCAGCTTTCCGGAGGATTATCGCGCCACGCATCTGGCGGGCAAAGATGCCCAGTTCGAGATTACTGTGCACGCGGTTAAAGAGTCCGAATTGCCTGTGGTGGATGAAGAATTTGCCAAAGCTTTTGGTGTTGAAGAAGGTGGTATCGATGCGCTGCGTGCAGACATTCGCAAAAATATGGAGAGAGAACTCTCTCAGTCGCTAGACAACCTGAACAAGCAGGCGGTCATGGATGTGTTGTTGGAAAACAACGATTTTGACGTGCCTTCTTCCATGGTAAAAGACGAGATCGGTCGATTACGTCAGCAAATTACCAGTCAAATGCAGGGTCAGGGTGGTACTGAAACGCCTGAGCTTGCCGATGAACTATTTCAGGAAGACGCACAACGTCGTGTGAAGCTTGGTTTGTTGATTTCTGAAATCATTAAACAGAATGAGATTAAGGCTGATCCGGGCAAAGTAAAAGAAGCAATTGACACGATTGCATCTTCCTATGAAGACCCCAAGCAAGTTGTTGACTACTATTACGGGAACGCTGAGTATCTTCAGAATGTTGAAGGTATGGTTCTTGAGCAGCAAGTGACTGATTGGGCAATGGAAAACGCGACAGTTGTCGACAAGACTTTGACGTTTAAAGAGGTGATGAATCCAGAATCACCCGGCGAAGTTGGCGAGACAACTGATGCTTAAGTCATTGCAGGCTAAAAGTTTGCAATAGCTTTGGTACGCAATCATAAGAATACGAAGAGCAGAGAACTCATGTTAAAAAACCCCATGGAATCTCAATTGTCTGCACCCCAGGCGATCGGGTATGTACCCACGGTAGAAGAAGTCACGCCACGAGGTTCTGTGCGTTACGACATCTACTCGCGAATGCTCAAAGAGCGCGTGGTATTTCTGGTGGGGCAGGTTGAGGATTTTATGGCAAACATCGTGGTAGCGCAGCTGCTCTACCTCGAGTCAGAAAATCCTGACAAAGACATTTCGTTGTACATCAATAGCCCGGGTGGCTCTGTAACAGCCGGTATGTCGATTTATGACACCATGCAGTTTATCAAGCCGGATGTGACGACCCTTTGCATTGGTCAGGCTGCCAGCATGGGTGCTGTGCTGTTGGCAGGCGGTGCCGAAGGCAAGCGACTTGCACTCCCGCACAGTCGCGTAATGATCCATCAGCCACTCGGTGGTTTTCAGGGTCAGGCCACAGATATTCAGATTCACGCGCAGGAGATTCTGTCAATCCGGTCGCGTCTTAACGATGTGCTGGCCAACCATACCGGCAAGAACATTGAAGACATTCAAAGAGATACAGACAGAGACAACTTCATGACCGCTCAGGACGCGCTGGATTACGGCTTGATTGATCGAGTGGTCGAGAACAGAACCAAGGAATCAACCGCGTAGGCTTGAGATGCTACGCCGCGTAGCAGTCCGCGGGCACACACCTGAATTGACGGGTTTGTGCCTTGCAAAAATTGCTGAAAAACGGCAAGGTGACAGTAGCCTAAGACGGGGTAAAACCAACTAATGAGTGACGGCGATAACAAAAATCAAGATGACAGTAAACTTCTTTACTGTTCATTCTGCGGTAAAAGCCAACACGAAGTACGAAAGCTGATTGCCGGCCCATCTGTATTTATCTGTGATGAGTGCGTTGACCTGTGCAACGATATCATCACCGAAGAAATGCAGGAGAAAGCGGCCAGTGCCACCGGAGAGCTGCTGAAGCCGCTCGAAATCCGTGAAACACTGGATCAGTATGTAATCGGCCAGGAAGAAGCCAAGAAAATTCTGGCTGTGGCGGTGTATAACCATTACAAACGATTGCAGTTTCAGAGCGACAGCAAAGAAGAGGTCGAGCTTGCCAAGAGTAATATTTTGCTCGTCGGTCCGACTGGATCGGGCAAAACACTGCTCGCTGAAACTCTTGCACGTTTGCTGAATGTGCCTTTCACCATGGCCGATGCCACCACGTTAACCGAAGCGGGTTACGTGGGCGAGGATGTGGAAAATATCATTCAGAAACTGTTGCAAAAGTGCGACTACGACGTCGACAAGGCGCAAAGCGGTATTGTCTACATCGATGAGATCGACAAAATCTCCCGAAAGGCGGATAACCCGTCAATCACTCGCGATGTGTCTGGCGAGGGTGTGCAGCAGGCGCTGCTGAAACTGATTGAAGGTACGGTGGCTTCGGTTCCTCCACAGGGCGGTCGCAAGCATCCTCAGCAAGAGTTTTTACAGGTTGATACCAAAAACATTTTGTTCATTGTTGGTGGTGCGTTTGCCGGACTCGATAAAATTATCCGTGATCGTTCTGATAAAGGTGGTATGGGCTTTGGTGCCGAGGTAAAAACCAAAGACGAAACAACCAAGCTTGGTGATCTCCTGGCAAAGGTTGAATCAGAAGATCTCGTTAAGTATGGCTTGATCCCTGAATTCGTCGGTCGTTTGCCAGTCGTTGCCACACTGAAAGAGCTCGACGAACACGCGCTGGTACGGATTCTCACTGAACCGAAAAACGCCATCACCAAGCAATATGAAAAATTGCTGGGTATGGAAAATGTGGAAATCGAGTTCCGCGAAGACGCGCTGTATGCGGTAGCCGAGAAAGCCACCGAAAGAAAGACGGGTGCTCGCGGTCTGCGTACTATTCTCGAAAACGTCTTGCTCGATACCATGTACGAGCTGCCACAGATGGATAACGTCAAAAAGGTTGTTGTCGACGGTGCAGTCGTTCGTGGCGAAGCGAAGCCTTACCTGCTGCTAGCCAGCAATGAGTCCAGCATCGACGGAGACGAAGGCGGCGAAGACTTCAAAAAAGCGGCCTCTGACGAGTAAACACCTGTACTGTCGCAGTGGCAGCCGTTCTGGCTGCCCTGCATAGCTACTTGCTATTGCAGCGCTATAAACTCCCCTCTCAACTATTCCATCTCTGTTGCCACTTGCCTGCTAGTCGCACAGAACGCTTGTAAATCTGCTGATCGGCCTTACACTCAGATGTCACGGGATCTCCCCGATTTTTTTCGCCTGAACTTGTGAGGCACTATGGCAGACGAGCCAGAAACCTATCCAACACTGAATTTACCACTGCTGCCGTTGAGAGACGTGGTTGTGTACCCGCATATGGTTATTCCTCTTTTCGTGGGGCGTGAGAAGTCAATTCTTGCACTCGATGAGGCGATGACCCGTGACAAGCAGATTTTACTTTCTGCTCAGAAGCGAGCAGATGTGGATGATCCAGAAATTGAAGATATCAATGAGTTCGGAACGCTTGCAGATATCTTGCAGCTGCTAAAACTGCCGGACGGCACCATTAAGGTGCTGGTAGAAGGTGGGGAGCGTGCGCGGATATCGGGAATCGAAAAATTGGAAGACGGATTTTTTGCAGCCGATGCGGAAATCGTTCCGGTTACTACCGAGTTTGACGAGAAAGAAATGGAAGTGCTGGTGCGAACGGTGACCAGCTTGTTCGAGCAATACGTCAAGCTCAATAAAAAGCTTGCACCAGAAATTCTGACATCGCTCAGTGGCATTGAAGACCCGTCGCGACTGGCAGATACAGTGGCCGCGCATCTGACGCTGAAAATTGAAGATAAACAAAAGATTCTCGAAATAGAAAAATCTACCGAGCGCCTTGAATACCTGATGAGTCTGATGGAAGGCGAACTCGACATGCTTCAGGTTGAAAAGCGCATTCGTGGTCGCGTTAAGCAGCAGATGGAAAAGAGTCAGCGCGAGTATTATCTGAACGAACAAATGAAAGCGATCCAGAAAGAACTGGGTGAGCTTGAAGATGTGCCAAATGAAATTGAGGATCTGGCAGAGCGTATTGAAACCGCAGGGATGAGTGAAGAGGCCAAAACTAAAGGCACCTCTGAGCTTTCAAAACTGAAAATGATGTCGCCGATGTCTGCGGAAGCTACGGTGGTTCGCAACTACATTGAGACGCTGGTTAATCTGCCTTGGAAGAAAAAGTCCAGGCTCAAGTCTGATCTTGCCGTAGCAGAGGCTATTCTCGAAGAGGATCATTATGGTCTCGAGAAGGTCAAAGAACGGATACTCGAATACCTTGCCGTGCAAAAGCGTGTAAAAAAACTAAAGGGGCCAATACTATGTCTGGTAGGGCCGCCGGGTGTTGGTAAAACTTCTTTGGGTAAATCAATTGCCAGGGCCACCGGTCGCAAGTTTAGTCGGATGGCACTTGGCGGGGTCCGTGATGAGGCAGAAATCAGAGGGCACAGGCGCACCTACATAGGGTCAATGCCTGGCAAGATTCTGCAAAATATCACCAAAGCCGAAACCAAAAATCCTCTGTTATTGCTGGATGAAATTGACAAAATGTCGATGGATTTTCGCGGTGATCCTTCATCTGCCTTACTGGAAGTGCTCGATCCGGAACAAAACCATACGTTTGCAGACCACTACCTTGAGGTTGAGTACGATTTGTCTGATGTGATGTTTGTAGCAACAGCAAACAGTATGGATATTCCTGCACCGCTACTTGATCGGATGGAAGTGATTCGGTTGCCTGGTTATACAGAGACTGAAAAGCTCAAGATTGCACAGAACTATCTGGTACCAAGAAAGATCGCAGACAATGGATTGCGTGATGGTGAGATGGTACTGGGTGAAGATGCTATCCGACATATTATCCGTTGTTATACGCGGGAAGCTGGAGTACGAAACCTCGAGCGCGAAATCAGTAAAGTTTGTCGCAAGATAGTCACCGAAATTCTGCTTAATAAAGACACGAAGTGTGTCGAAGTTACTGTCGACAACCTGTCGGATTATCTGGGTGTTGAACAGCACAGGTTCGGTAAGGCTGAAGAAGAAGACAAAGTAGGGCAGGTTACCGGGTTGGCCTGGACTCAGGTTGGTGGTGAGTTGCTATCTATCGAAACCGCGGTTGTGTCTGGTAAAGGCAAATTTAACTACACCGGTCAACTGGGTGATGTCATGAAAGAGTCTATTCAGGCTGCACAAACTGTTGTGCGAAGTCGTGCACAGGCGCTAGGGCTGAAGGACGATTTCTATGAAAACAAGGACATCCATATTCACGTACCTGACGGTGCGACTCCAAAAGATGGTCCGAGTGCGGGCATTGGTATGTGCACCGCACTTGTCTCTGCGCTAACCGGTATTGCTGTGCGTAAAGATGTAGCGATGACCGGCGAGATTACTCTGCGTGGAGAAGTGCTGCCAATTGGCGGACTGAAGGAAAAGTTACTTGCCGCTCACCGGGGGGACATCAAAGTGGTGATCATTCCTCACGAGAACGAAAAAGATCTTGCAGAAATTCCGCCTGAAGTGATCGGGAATCTCGAAATAAAGCCGGTTCGATGGATAGATGATGTACTGGAAATTGCGCTGATTTCGTCGCCGGTACCCGTGCTTGAAGAAGCGGAACAGAAAGACGGGAAAACCGGGGCGTCGAAAAAGAAAACATCGCAAACTGTACGACATCATTGAGGCTGGGGCTTCGTCTGCAGTAGGAGTTGTGGTAAAATAAACGCAGTTGAAGAGGGGTAGACCTCTTCGCTGTGTACAAAATTAGAAACAACCGCCTGCCAGTAAATCGTCACTCCGCTGGCCAGCAGCATTCTCCACTCGTTACAGACTGGTCACTTGAACAGCACAGTGTGGTGCCGCTTTGTGCGGTACTCTTATGCAATTATTCACCGAGGACACCTTTGAATGAACAAAACAGAATTTGTTGATGCAGTAGCCGAACGCGCAGACGTTCAAAAATCAGACGCCGCTAAAATCGTCGATTCCATGGTGGAAGTGATCGGTGAGCAACTGAAAAAAGATGATCAGATCACTCTCGTAGGTTTTGGTACATTTCTGGTAAGTAAGAGAGAGGCCAGAAAAGGCCGAAACCCGCGTACAGGTGAAGAAATCCAGATCGCCGCATCGAATGTTCCGCGATTTAAGCCTGGCAAAGCGCTTAAAGAAACTATAAACTAGGACGGCTTAGCGGGTGCTTAGCTCAGCTGGGAGAGCATCGCCCTTACAAGGCGAGGGTCGGGGGTTCGATCCCCTCAGCACCCACCAAAATTGGAGCGGTAGTTCAGTTGGTTAGAATACCGGCCTGTCACGCCGGGGGTCGCGGGTTCGAGTCCCGTCCGCTCCGCCAACAAGTAGCGAAGAAGGGTGTCAGACGGCACCCTTTTTTGTGTGCGCATTACAAACCGTGTTTGGTTGAGCATATCCGATCGCTGTCCTATGCTTAGTCTTATGTATATTAACCATTCGAATATCTGACCATGTTACTTGACCTTCGAGACGGAATACGTAATTCAAAGTGGCTTAAGTATCTGCTTGTCACCATCATATGTATTCCGTTTGCACTGTTTGGCGTTAATTCTTACTTCGGTGGCCACGGCCCTGATTACGCAGTAAAAGTTAACGGCGAAAAAGTTTCTCTAAACGCGTTCCAGAATGCGTACCAGCAGCAGCGTGCGCAAATTGCACAGGCTTTTGGTGGACGAATCCCTGAAGGTTTTGATCTTGCCAGTATGGTCAATGGTCAGGCCATGGATACGCTGGTAACAAGAGAAGTCATGCGGCAGTCAACGGTAGAAAATAATTTTGCTATCAGCGACGAAGCACTGGCGCAACGGTTGTTAGAGGTTAACGAATTTACCGTCGATGGTCGCTTTGACAAAGATCGCTATCAATTGCAGTTGCAATCGATGGGTGTGTCCGCCGCTGATTTTGAAAATCAATATCGAAGTGATCTGATCATGCAGCAGTTGTCGGGCTCTGTTGTGGGTACCGGATTTTCATTAGCCTCTGAGAACTCCAGATTAGCTGCCTTGCGTGATCAGCAGCGAGTCGTGGAAACAATTACGTTTGACGTGGCGGCACGTGCGGAGACGGTTGAGGTTTCTGATGCCGATGTCCAGGCGTACTACGATGAAAATACGTCCAGTTTCAATAACCCGGAAAAAGTTACCGTCGAATATATAGAACTCAAAGTCGATGATTTGGAAGCGTCTGTTGAAGTTACCGATGAAGCGTTGAAGGGGTACTACGATAGCAACAAGACCCAGTGGGTGGTGCCGGAGAAGAGAGATGCTTCGCACATACTGTTGGCCGTTGAGGATGATTCCGACGCAGATGACAAACTCGCTGAGGCGACCGCATTGCTGGAGCGAATCAATGCTGGTGAATCTTTTGAAGAGCTTGCTAAAGAGTTTTCTGATGATCCTGGTTCTGGCGCGCAAGGCGGGAGCCTCGGAGAATTTGGTTCGGGTGTCATGGTCGCTCCATTTGAAGAAGCGGCATTTGCTATGCAGGAAAACGAAATCAGTGAACCGATAAGGTCTGATTTCGGGTACCACATCATTCGTCTGAACAAAATCATTCCAGAACAAGGTCAGCAGTTCGACGAAGTGAAAGAAGAAGTCGAAAAACAATATCGGGTAGAGCAAGCAGAAACCGAATTTTTTGCTGCCAGCGACTTGTTGTCTAATGCGTCGTATGAGAATAGCGATTCACTGCAACCGGCCTCTGATGAAACCGGTCTGGAAATTCAGACGTCCGACTGGATAGATATCAATAGTACGGAAGGGGTAGGGCAGTACCGGCAGGTGATCGCAGCGGCACTTAGTGATGAAGTATTAAACCAGGGTCTAAACTCTGCTGTACTTGAAGTTGGTGAAAATCACGCGATCGTCCTGCGCACACTTGATCACCAGGAAGAAGAGCCCAAGCCTCTTGAAGAAGTGAGTGAAGACATTGTCAGCAGACTGCAGACTGAGCGGGCAACAGAGCAATTGAATGAGCTTGCAGCCGGATTGGAGGCGGAATTGGCAAGTGGTGATGCTGCAGCCGTTGCAGAGGCCAATGACGGTGAATACCTCGATATCGGCGCTGTCGGTCGAACTGATCCTGAACTGGATCGTCAGATCAACCGGGCGTTATTTCAGATGCCAAAGCCTGCGGAAGGTGCCAGCACCTACGAGACAGTAACCACCAGCGATGGAAATATTGCACTGGTAATTTTTAGTGGTATTGAAATGCCAGCTGCAGCCGAACTTACCGATACCGACGACGCTGAGCCAACTGGCACTGCCGCTGCCGCATCAGACGAATTTCAGGCGATGATAGCAACGCTTGAAGAGAGTGCAAAGGTAGAGAGGAACGAAGCTCTCTTAAGTAACCCTGCTTACTAACGAGTAACCCCCTGCTTACGAGCAGGGCTTTTCGTTTACTTGTGCACGTGCGTGCCACGTGCGCGTGCGAATTGATAACCGAATGCACTAAATTTCAGCTAGCCAACAGGCATGGCAACACTGTTAAACCCGTTGTCGACGTAGACCACCTGGCTTGTAATGCCCGCTGCCAAATCTGAGCACAGGAATGCTGCCGTATCTCCCACTTGTTCAATAGTGACGTTGCGTTTTAATGGTGATGTGTCTGCAACGTAGTTCAGTAATTTCTTGAAATCACCAATACCCGATGCGGCCAGCGTTCTGATTGGCCCAGCAGAAATTGCGTTAACACGAATACCCTGTGGTCCGAGAGAGTGAGCCATGAAGCGTGTATTGGCCTCAAGGCTGGCCTTTGCCAGTCCCATGACGTTGTAGTTGGGCATGGAGCGAACTGATCCCAGATAACTCAGCGTGAGTAATGCACCGTTGTCATTCAGCATCGGTCGGGCTGCTTTGGCCAGTGCTGCAAAGCTGTATGAGCTTATATCATGAGCGATCTGAAACCCTTCACGAGTAACGCAGTCAAGGTAATCACCGTCTAATTGTTCACGAGGGGCAAAACCCACTGCGTGCACAATGATGTCAAATGTACCCCAGGCGTCTTTTAGTGCGCTCATGGTGGTGTCTATTTCGCTGTCGTGTTGCACATCACACGGGAACGTTAGTGTTGAATTTAGTTCTTCCGCAAATTCAACCACCCGGTCTTTAAGACGATCATTCTGGTAGGTGAATGCGAGTTCTGCACCTTCACGATGCATGGACTGAGCGATACCCCAGGCAATTGAGCGCTTGCTTGCGACGCCGATGATCAGCGCTTTTTTTCCTGCCAGAAACCCCATAATCGTTCCACAGTTGTTAGAGTTGTCGCATTATACGCAGTATTTCGTAGTGAGTTAAAATACCAGCCAGTGCCCGCTAGCCGGAACGGCAGCAACTCCGCGGCAGAATCTACTGGCGGGTTTCAACAGCCGGGTTTGGTTAATGGCGAACATTTCATGATCGAGATTGAAAGAAAGTTTCTGGTAGTGACCAACCACTGGCCTAAAGGTGAGCGGCAAATCCGTATTCGTCAGGGTTACATGGTGAATGATCAGGGAATCGTCGTCCGAGTGCGGCAAAAAAATGATGATTTCTACCTGTCGCTGAAAGCGAAGATCAATACCTCAAGCAGCTATGATTTTGAGTATCTGATTCCCGCTGACGAGGCGGAAACGATGTTTGAGAACCTGTGCAGCGGTCGAGTGGTTTCAAAGACACGACATGAAATCATGCACGATGGCATGCGTTGGGAGATTGATCAGTTTCATGATGAAAACGACGGATTGGTGGTCGCAGAAATCGAGCTGCCCTATGAGCACTTTGAGCTCAGCCTTCCGGACTGGGTTGCCGATGAGGTCACGAGCGACACTCGTTACCGAAATGCCAGGCTGGTGACCACACCCTATTCACAGTGGTAATGCAGTTCTATTAAGTTAAGTAAGAAGCCGCACAATAATACGTTCGTATATGTCAGTGAGTTTTTCCAGTTCCTCACACGTGACTCTCTCGTTGACCTGATGAATTGTCGCGTTGGATGGCCCAAGCTCAATGACTTGTGCGCCGGTTGGGGCAATGAACCTTCCATCGGATGTGCCGCCGCTGGTAGACAACGTTGACGTAATTCCGCAGACGTCCTCTATTGCCTGTATGGTGGCATTAACCAGATCACCGCGCTCCGTGATAAACGGATGACCGGAAATTCTCCAGTTCATGTCATAGTTAAGTTGATGTCGATCAAGAATTTCTTTGACGATAGTTTGTAGTTGCTCAGTAGTGACTTCCGTTGAAAATCGAAAATTGAATCGGACGTTAACTTCTCCGGGGACTACGTTATCGACACCGGTGCCTGCGTGGATGTTTGAAACCTGAAAAGTGGTGGGTGGAAAGAATTCATTTCCGTTGTCCCAGGTTTTTGTTGTGAGTTCGTGAAGGGCGGAACTGATCATATGCACCGGGTTTTCTGCCAGGTGCGGGTAGGCGACGTGCCCTTGTTTACCCAAGACGGTAAGGTTGCCATTCATTGAGCCACGCCGACCGTTTTTAATGGTGTCACCGATGCTGTCGCTGCTGGTCGGTTCACCAACAATACACCAGTCGATAGACGTGTTGTTATTGTTTAAATATTCCACCACTTTTGCGGTACCGTTGATCGCCGGTCCTTCTTCGTCGCTGGTGATTAAAAAACCTATTCGGCCTTTCAAAGTGTGGTGGATAAGCACTCTCTCTACCGCGACAACCATGGCAGCGATGCTGCTTTTCATGTCGGCAGCACCCCGTCCGTGCAGCCAGCCATCTGCTACCGTGCCATCGAAAGGACTATGCTGCCATTCTTCAATTGGCCCGGGCGGGACAACATCAGTGTGTCCTGCAAACACCAGCAGTGGGCCGTCGTTTTCGGTAACAGACCAAAGGTTATCAACATCGCCGTATTTCAGATGCAGATTTTTAAAGCCCTGTGCAGACAGGCGGTCTGCCAATATGGTTTGACAGGCGCCATCATTGGGGGTGACTGACTCTTCACAGATCAGTTGTCGGGCAAGGTTAATGGTGTCTGACATTGGTTTATTCGCTTACCAGCCTCAACAGAAGAGTTCTCAGTGAATCGAGTAGGGTTTCGTCTTCAACTTTCAAACCATCGCTGTTTTGAATGAAGAATACATCCTCGGCAGTTTCACCGAGCGTGGCAATGCTGGCTGACAGCACGCGGACATTACTTTGCGCAAAGGCAAAACCAATGGCACTCAACAGCCCCGGTCTGTCGATCGCTTTAATGAATAAGCTGGTGTACTCGTCCGAGACGTCGTTGTCAAAATTGATAATCGGCTTAAAGTCAAAGTGCTTAAGACGCCGGGGGGCGGGTATCGGTTGCGGTCGGCAAAGCTCATCAGGATTGGTAATAGCCTGGTTTAAGGTTCTGAATATGTGTTCAAGCCGGGCATTGTCCTGGATAGATTCACCTTCGCGGTCGAGCACAAAAAAAGTATCCAGGGCGTGACCATTTTGCGACGTTAAAATCTGCGCGCTGACAATGGTAAGTCTCAGTTGATCAAGTGCGGTAACAATGTCGCTGAACATGTGGTCATACTCTTCGACATGCACAAATATCTCGGTAGAGCCTCGTTCGGTTTCCCTGCGCAGTAAGACCAGGGGCTCTTCGCTGCCAGCCAATGAAATGTTTACCGTGTGCCAGCAAATTTCATCGGCAGTGTATTGCAGAAAGTACGCTTCGTTGCATTGGGACCAGATGTTGTCGATTTCCGCATCAGTCATGTTTTTCTGATGCAGGACCTCTCGTGCTGCCGTTTTTTTCTGCGTGATCATTTCGACTTTGTCTATTGGATTGTCGAGACCTCGCTTCAGTGCTCCAGCAGTACTATCATAGAGTTGCCTGAGAAGATTCTCTTTCCATGAGTTCCACAGCTCCGGGTTGGTACCTCGAATGTCTGCGACGGTCAGTAGATAGAGAAAGTCCAGATAGCGCATCGATCCGACAAAGCGTGCGAACTCGAAAATAACTTCAGGATCTGAAATATCTTTGCGCTGAGCCGTGGTAGACATGTCGAGGTGATGCCTGACTGTCCAGACCACCAATTTGGTGTCTACTGCGTTGAGACCGTGTTGTGTGCAGAATGCTTCGGCGTCTTCTGCCCCGAGTATGGAGTGATCTCCACCGCGACCTTTAGCGATGTCGTGAAATAGCCCGACAAGATATAGCAATTCGGGTTTTTCAAGCTGTTGCATGATAGCCGAGCAGTGCGGGTATTCGTCGTTGTGAAATCGGATGGCAAACCTTCGCAGATTGCGAATGACCATCAAGGTGTGTTCGTCTACGGTATAGATATGAAACAAGTCATACTGCATTCGACCGACAATTTTTTCAAAAATTGGAAGATACTTGGCCAGCACGCCATAGCGATTCATCAGACGCAGTTTTCTGGTTATCTTGTTCGGTTCTCTAAACAGCTGAAGAAACAGGTTGCGCGGAATCAGTTCGGCGCGGAAGCGGTGATCAATAAGGTGCAAGTGGCTGCGTAAAAGCCTAAGCGTGCGTGCACTGAAGCCCTTCACTTCATCGTTGGCTGCAAACACCTGAAATATTTCAAGCATTGCAGGCGGGTATTCTGCAAACACTCTGTCGTGTGCGACTTCCAGATAATCGTTGACCCGAACAAATCTTTTATTAATAGAGATTGTATGCTCGTCAAGATCGTCGACGAATGCTTTCTCAAGAAGCTGTAGCAGCATTTCGTTAAGCCGCTCGATTTTAGTCACAGTTCGATAGTACTGCTGCATAAACAGTTCGACAGCTTCGTTGCCTTCGCTCTGGTAACCAAAATCTTTGGCAAGATCTCGTTGGTAGTCGAACAATACGCGGTCTTCTTTTCTGCCGCTTTTAGCATGCAGCAAAAATCGCACAGTCCATAGGTAGTTGCGACCCTCTATGAGTTCACTGAGTTCGTCGTTGGTAAGAAATCCGTCTTCTACCAGTGCGTTGAAATCTCCGTGTCCGTAATGGCGAATAATCAGCCACACAATGGTTTGTATATCTCTGAGACCGCCGGGGCTTTCTTTTAAGTTTGGTTCAAGGCGATAGGCGGTACCGTGGAATTTTAAATGCCGGTCTTTCTGTTCTTTGCGTTTGGCTTCGAAAAAGTCCGAAGAGGCCCACATGCGGGTTGGGTCTATGGCATTGTGAAGTTCATTAAACAGTGTTTCTGAGCCGGACAACCATCGACTTTCGAGCAGATTAGTAATGACGGTAACATCTGAGGTGGCCTCTTCAACACATTGCGAAATGTCGCGCACGCTGTGGCCGACATCAAGTCCCAGATCCCAAAGTGCGGTAACGAAACTACCTATTTCATCATCAGCTTTTTTGTAACCGGCAGCAGAGAGAATGAGGATGTCGATGTCCGAGTTCGGGTGCAATTCTGCACGTCCGTACCCGCCTACAGCAATCAGGGCAAGGGAGTCGGTAGTGTTCGACGGTAACAGGTGTTGCCATAAATGACTGAGCAGCGCATCGGTGACTGCAGATTGCAAGGCGACGAGTTCCGGAGCCGGCGTGCCTTCTTCAAATTTTCTCGCTATGGTGTTGTTGGCTTGCGTCAGCGCATCCCGATATGCGCTGACTGAATTATCCGCCTTCTCTATAGATTGCAGAAGGGACGGTAGGTGGAGTTGCTCGTTCTGGCGGTCTGCCGAAGTGCCGGTGTTATCCACTGAAGTGTTCAGGACTCGGCGGGTGACAGTGTCAGAAGCTCGTACCCGGTTTCGGTAACCAGCACGGTGTGTTCCCATTGTGCAGACAGGCTTCTGTCTTTAGTCACTACTGTCCAGTCGTCCGGAAGCAGTTTCACGTGCCGCTTGCCGGCGTTGATCATGGGTTCGATGGTAAACACCATACCGGCCTGCACTGCCAGCCCCTCGCCAGCCTTGCCGTAGTGCAGTATCTGGGGCTCTTCGTGGAACTGCTTGCCGATGCCATGGCCGCAATATTCGCGCACCACCGAACATCGCTCGCCTTCGGCGTATTGCTGGATAGCGTGACCGATGTCGCCGAGCGTAGTGCCTGGTTTGACGACTTCGATGCCTTTAAAAAGAGCGGTGTGGGCGACCTCACACACCCGGCGTCCGATGACAGTGGGTTCCCCCACGCAAAACATGCGGCTGGTATCGCCGTGAAACCCGTCTTTAATGACTGTGATGTCGATATTGACGATATCTTTCTTTTTCAGCGCCCGATCTCCGGGGATGCCGTGGCAAACCTGGTGATTCAGTGACGTGCAGATCGATTTTGGAAAGCCGCGGTAGTTCAGCGGGGCAGGGGTAGCATCCTGTTTGACGGTGATGTGCTCATGGCAAATCGTGTTTAGCTCGTCTGTGGTGACGCCCGGCTTGACGTATTCGGTGATCATGTCCAGCACTTCAGCGGCCATTCGGCCGGCAACGCGCATTTTTTCTACTTCGTCAGGGGATTTTATGGGGATGTCGCGTGCGCGAAGCATACAGCTGTCCTGTGTTGATTGCTGCCGTGACCAGTGTCGGCAATATTAGTTGGTAAATAAGCTTGTATTGTATTGGAATATTGTGAGTTTCTGGAATATAATTGTGGGTTAACTGCGAAAGAACAGCGTTTGCATGTTTTTGACCGGTAACCGGCAGTCAGACTTGTTTCTGGCGCCGGAATTCACACGTCCCACGCAATGTCAGGGTGCTGCTGTAAACGGATTGCTGATTCGTTTTCTGCGGTTTCCAATGTGGGGCGGAGGCTCAACCCTGAAAACGGAAAATACTAATGTCTAAAGTAAGCATGCGCCAGATGCTAGAAGCCGGCGTGCACTTCGGTCACCAGACTCGTTACTGGTGCCCAAAAATGGCTCCCTATATCTATGGCGAGCGTAATAAGATTCATATCTTTAACCTCGAAAACACCGTCCCGGCAATGGACGATGCCCTGAATTTCATGGGGAAGCTTGCATCCAAAAACGGTCGTGTGCTGTTTGTTGGTACTAAGAGAGCGGCGCGTGATGCGGTAAAAACTGCTGCTGATAATTGCAACATGCCGTTTGTAAACCGCCGCTGGCCTGGTGGCATGATGACCAACTTCAAAACTGTTAAACAATCAGTCAAGCGCATGCTTGAGCTGGAAGAGATGTTTGGTAGCGGTGGCGAAGAGAAGCTGAATAAAAAGGAAGCGCTCACCCTGCGTCGGGAACTCGACAAGCTCAACAAGAGCCTGGGTGGTGTCAAAAATATGGAGCGCCTGCCGGATGCGCTGTTCATTATCGATGTTGGCTATGAAAAAATCGCCGTTGCAGAAGCGCGCAAGCTCGGTATTCCAATTGTCGCTGTCGTCGACAGTAACAATTCGCCAGAGAATGTTGATTATGTCATTCCAGGCAACGACGATGCGGTTCGCGCGATTCAACTTTACGTTGATGCCGTTGCCGACTCAATCCAGACCGGCAAAACGTCTGCGGCAATCACGGATAGTAAAGAGTACGTGGAAGTGAAGGAAGCGCCAGCAGCACCAGCTGCGGCTACAGAAGCTGCGCCTGCTACAGAAGCTGCGCCTGCTGCAGAAGCGGCGGCAACTCCGGAAGCCACCGCGCCAGCTGCCGAAGCACCTGCACCTGCAGAAGCGCCGGCAGCTGAGACTCCTGCAGAAACACCTGCAGAAGCAGCACCTGCAGCAGCGTCTGATACTCCAGCAGAAGGATCAACCGATCCGGCTTCCTGATCGAGCCTGCTAAACAACAACGCTCGGGACGAATACACGTCCCGATGGTGCTCTGAGTGAGCATCAGAATTATCGAAACTTTTTAAGGTCAAATTGATGGCTATTACTGCAGCAATGGTAAAGGAACTGCGCGAGAGAACTGGCGCAGGCATGATGGAGTGCAAAAAGGCACTTGTAGAAGCGGACGGTGATATGGATACCGCTGCCGAACAAATGCGTATTGCCGGTCTGGCAAAGGCAGACAAAAAATCCGGACGCACCGCCGCCGAAGGCGTGATTGCAATTGAAGTCAGCGACGATGGTAAAACTGTCGCCATGGCTGAAATCAACTGCGAAACAGACTTTGTTGCCAAAGGGGACGATTTCTCCGGGTTTGCAAAGGCTGTCTGTCGTGCAGTGCTTGATTCCAGCCCTGCTGATGTAGAAGCATTGTCTGCACTGGATGCCGGTGGCAACACGCTCGACCACATTCGCCATGAGATGGTGTCAAAACTTGGTGAGAATATTCAGGTACGCCGTTTTGTCCGTCATGAGGCAAGCAGCGGAACTATCGGTGTGTACCAGCACGGTGAGCGTATCGGTGTTGTCACAGAAGTAACTGGCGGCAGCGAAAGTATGCCGCGTGATATCGCTATGCATGTTGCTGCCAGCAGCCCTGTCTGTATTTCGGAAGCAGAAGTGCCCAGCGAGTTGCTCGATAAGGAAAAAGAAATACTGATGGCCGAAGCCGGTGAGAGCGGCAAGCCAGCCGAGATCGTCGAGAAAATGGTGCAGGGTCGACTCAGAAAGTATCTTGCAGAGATTACTCTGGTTGGTCAGGCATATGTAAAAGATCCTGATCAAACCGTTGAAAAGTTATTGAAGTCTGCTGATGCATCAGTGAACTTTTTCTCGCGCTACGAAGTCGGTGAAGGCATAGAGAAAAAAGTAGAAAACTTTGCCGAAGAAGTGATGGCGCAGGTGAACAAATAGCGCCTGCCGGAGATGAGGTTCTAAGGTTGGAAAACAGCGCCAATACTGACCTGGTAATCGCGCTTCTGTTTCGCAATCTTTGTTTATTAAAAGCCGGCCGGAAAGCCGGCTTTTTTGTGGCACAATCATTTGAGAAACTTCAAAAGACCTTGCATTTAACCTATCCTGGCAACGCACCAGTCCATGTCTAACACCAAAGCACAGCCCCGACGCGTCATGCTCAAGCTCAGCGGAGAAGCGCTGATGGGTAATCTGCAATATGGTATTGATCCGGTTTTTATTGGTCGGATTGCAGAAGAAATTGCCGAGCTAAACGCCTTGAAGGTTCAGGTGGCCATAGTCATTGGTGGTGGCAACATCTTTCGCGGTGCCTACCTTGCTGAAGGCGGTATGGACCGGATAACCGGTGATCATATAGGCATGCTCGCAACGGTTATTAACGCGTTGTCACTGCAGGACTCCCTGGAACGTATCGGTGTCTATTCGCGTGTGATGTCCGCGCTTAAAATCAATGAGGTGTGCGAAGACTATATTCGTCGCAAGGCGGTTCGGCACCTTGAGAAAGGCCGCGTGGTGGTTTTCGCTTCCGGCACGGGCAATCCGTTTTTTACCACCGATACCGCAGCCAGTTTACGCGCAGTTGAAATCGGAGCTGATGTCATGCTTAAAGCGACTAAAGTTGATGGCGTGTATGATAAAGACCCACAGAAGTTTCCAGATGCAAAGCAAATCAAGCGAATCACCTATGATGAGGTGATTCAAAAAAAACTGGCGGTTATGGATACCACCGCCATCGTCATGTGCAGGGATCACAACCTGCCATTGAAGGTGTTTAACATGAATACTCCCGGGGAAATGGTGCGCGCTGTCACTACCGATGAAGTCGGGTCCCTGGTGGTAAGTGGAGAGTAAACAATGATTGAAGATATTAAAAAAGACGCCGCAGTCAGAATGAATAAGAGTCTTGAGTCACTACAAAATGACTTTAGCCGCATTCGTACCGGCCGCGCGCACACCAGCCTGCTGGATCATATTAAAGTTGACTACTACGGCAATGCCTCTGCGTTGAATCAGGTAGCCAAAGTGGCGATCGAAGATTCCCGTACGCTAACGGTAACGCCATGGGAAAAAGACATGGTCGCCCCGATAGAAAAAGCCATTATGAATTCAGATCTTGGGCTTAACCCGGCGAGTGCCGGTACCGTCATTCGAATTCCTATGCCCCCGCTTACTGAAGAGCGTCGTAAGGACCTTGTGCGTGTGGTGCGTCAGGAAGCAGAAAATGCCCGTGTTAGCGTGCGTAATATTCGCCGTGATGCCAATGCCGATCTTAAAGAGCTTCAAAAAGAGAAAGAGATTTCTGAAGATGAAGAGCGTAAGGGGCAAGAAAATATTCAAAAAGTTACTGATGAATACATTGGCAAGGTAGACGAACTGCTAAAGACTAAAGAAGCCGAGTTGATGGAAGTGTAGTTGTATTACCGGTGAACCGATCCGATACTACTCTCTCGCAGACTTCAAGATGAACGCGTTACCAAAGCATGTTGCCGTTATCATGGATGGCAACGGCCGCTGGGCACAACAGCGTGGTCTGCCGCGCAGTTCCGGTCACCAGGCAGGTGTCAAGGCCACTCGTACCGTAGTGGAACAGTGCGCCCGTCGCGGTATCAATATGTTAACTGTGTATGCCTTCAGCAGTGAAAACTGGGGGCGTCCCAGAAAGGAAGTCAGTTTTTTAATGGAGCTGTTTTTGCGCTCGCTGCGCAGTGAGGTAGACAGCCTCCACAAAAACAATATTGTCGTACGGTTTATTGGCCAAATTGAAAGTTTCCCTGAAAATCTACAAGCCCAGATTCAGGTAGCGACTGAAAAAACCAGAGCCAACACTGGCATGGTGCTTAATATTGCTGTGAACTACGGCGGTCGTAGCGAGATGATCAACGCCATAAAAAATATCTCTGAAGACGTTAGAGCCGGTAAGTTATCGGTGGATCAAATAGACGATGATCTGGTCACGCGCTATACGTGGCTGACTGACGGGTTGGAGCCGGATCTTTTTATACGAACCGGTGGTGATCAGCGGCTGAGTAATTTTCTTTTATGGCACCTTGCCTACACCGAGCTTGTTTTTACTTCCACACTCTGGCCGGACTTCAGCGCTTCGGAACTGGATGAAGCTATCGACAACTTCGCCAACAGGCAGCGCCGTTTTGGTCAAACCGGTGAGCAGGTGGATAACAGTGCCCAGTCATAATTTAAGTACCCTATCGTGTTAAAGCAGCGCATTATTACCGCAGTAGTTCTGGCGGCGGTGGCACTGTGGGCAATCTTCGGTTGGTCAGATGGCTGGTATGCGCTGTTTTTATTGATTGCCACAGCAGCCTGTGCCTGGGAATGGAGCACATTGGGCAATATTAAAAAACCAGTGGCAAAAGGCTTGTTTTCGTTGCTGATTACTGCGATCACCGGATTATTGATATTGTTTGACGACGGTGCAGTGCTCAGGGTGATGGTGTTGTTGTCAGTGTTGAGCTGGATTGCAATTGCGCTGGATCTTTTTGTCAGACCCGTGATAAACAGCAGCGATTCTCGCAGGGTTGGTTTGTTGGCGCTTGCATCTCTGTTATTGATTACCGCAGTCGTGTCTTTGCATTGGCTTAGAGGGCAGTTATCACCCTCTGTGATTGTTTATATTGTGGCACTGGTTGCTGCTGCAGATATTGGGGCATATTTTTCAGGGCGCCGTTTCGGTCGACGCAAGCTTGCCGTTGAAATCAGCGCAGGTAAAACCATTGAGGGTGCGATAGGTGGTCTGTTACTAGCGGCACTAGTGGCGTTGATTGCCATGGGGCTTGTCGACTTTTCTGCAATTTCGATAATCGCGGTATTTTTCTTTTCACTGGTGGCGGCGGTGTTCTCAATTGCCGGTGATCTGTTTATCAGTCGGGCCAAACGGACTCGTGGTGTCAAAGACAGTGGTAAATTGTTACCGGGTCATGGTGGGGTGCTCGACCGCTTCGATGGTCTGTTGGCCGCCGTGCCGTGGATGGCCTTTGCCGTGTTGTGGACATGAGGCAATCGCGTGACTGACAGGCAGGCAGTAGCAGTACTTGGGTCTACCGGGTCAATCGGGGTTAGCACGCTCGATGTGATCAAGCGGAATCAGCATCGTTATCAGGTAAGCGCGATTACCGCAAACAAAAATGTAGAACAGATCGAAGCGCAGTGCGTTGAGTTTCAGCCACGGTATGCCGCAATGGCAGATCCGTTGGCGGCTGAAGCGCTCAAACGGCGGGTGTCTGCACGAAACCTCAACACAACGGTGTTGCTTGGCGAGGGATCACTCAACCAGATTGCCGAAGACCCGGAAATTCCGATTGTGATGGCGGCAATTGTCGGTTTTGCCGGTCTGGACTCCACCTTGGTGGCGGCCCGCTCCGGCAAACGGATTTTGCTGGCAAACAAAGAATCGATGGTGGTGGCCGGGCATCTGCTGAACCAGGCAGCGAAAGACGGCAATGCCACGATTGTCCCGGTCGACAGTGAGCACAATGCTATCTTCCAGTGCCTGCCAAAAGAAAATCAGTTAGGGGCAACGGTCAGCGAAGCCCGTGAAATAGAGCGTCTGGTGCTCACTGCCTCTGGCGGGCCGTTCCGGCAACTGTCTGCTGATGAAATGCAGCATGTCACTGTTGAGCAGGCGGTCAATCACCCGAACTGGGATATGGGGCCGAAAATATCTGTCGATTCGGCCACCATGATGAACAAGGGGCTGGAGATTATTGAGGCGTGCTTTTTGTTTGGTGTTAATGAACAGCAGATCGAGGTGCTCGTCCATCCGCAGAGTATTGTTCACTCAATGGTGCGATATTGCGATGGCTCAGTGCTGGCGCAAATGGGTGAGTCGGACATGCGAACACCTATTGCAAACGCATTGGCCTGGCCGCAGCGGATTGACGCCGGTGTCAGCCCGCTTGATTTTAAATTGCTTGCCGGGCTCGAATTTGAAGCGCCTGACATGCTCAATTTCCCGTGTCTGGATCTTGCACGTCAGGCACTGAGGGTCGGCAAGGGTGCAAATGTAGTGCTCAATGCCGCTAACGAAATTGCCGTAGAGCGGTTCATTGACGGGCAGGTCCGGTTTGTTGACATCGCTGCGGTGAACGCGTACACCCTGACACACTGTGAATCTTCGGAACCACATTCGGTCGCAGACTTGAAGGCGCTGGACATGGCCGCAAGATCTTATGCCGAAGAGATAATTACAAACGGACAGTTGTCCGTGGGACTGGCTTAACTATGCAAGGCTTTCTACTCAGTGTGGTCGCATTTATTCTCGCGATCGGCATTCTGGTGACGATCCACGAGTTCGGTCACTACTGGGTCGCACGCAAAATGGGCGTGAAAGTGCTGCGATTTTCAGTGGGCTTTGGCAAGCCATTGTGGAAAAAAGTAGCGGGTCCCGATGCCACAGAGTACGTACTGGCAGCTATACCACTTGGCGGATACGTCAAAATGCTCGACGAACGTGAAGGTGACGTTGATCCGGCAGAGCGCGACCGCGCGTTTAATAGAAAGAGTGTCTGGGCGCGCATTGCGATTGTGCTTGCGGGGCCTATCGCCAATCTGCTACTGGCCGTTTTTCTTTACTGGCTGGTGTTTATTGTTGGTATTACCGGGGTCGCGCCAATTCTCGGCGCGCCTGAAAAAGATTCTGCTGCTGCCGCGGCAGGTTTTCAGAGCGGTGAGCGGATTACCCATATAGAAGGTAAAGCCACTCCCACCTGGGATACCGTGTACGTCGCCATGCTCGATGGCATTGTAGACAGTGAAGAATCAATCGAATTTACCGTAAGCAGTGAGGATGGCAGTCGCTATCAACGCGAGCTTGCAATCGACTCACGTGAGTTACTGGCCGGTCGCGACGATATTGTCTACAAGCTCGGTATGCGTCGCTGGTGGCCCGATGTTGATCCTGTGATCGGCGGCATTGTCGAAGGTGGTGCAGCGGAAGCGGCCGGGCTTCAGGTTGGCGACCGCATTCTACAGAGCGACGGGCAGGTGATTAATACCTGGAGCGAGTGGGTGATGCTGATCAGGGCCAGCCCTGAGAAGCAATTGACGCTTCAGGTTGAGCGCAATAGCCAGGCCATTGAAGTAGCCCTGACACCCGGTATACGCGAATTAGAGTCTGGTACCATTGGCTTTATTGGAGCGCGTGAGACGCAATCGCAGGAAGTCATCGATGAAAAACTGCGTACTGTCGAGCGGTATTCTCCGGGTACAGCGGTAGTTAAGGCATTTCAAAGAACCGGTGACATGATCTCCGTGAGTCTGGGGATGATCGGGAAGCTGTTCACCGGTGAGGCATCGTTAAAAAATACAGTTAGCGGGCCCATTTCCATTGCCCAGTTTGCCGGACAGTCGGTCAGTGTTGGTATTGATCATTATCTGAACTTTATTGCGTTGGTCTCGATAAGTCTCGGGATCTTTAATCTATTCCCGGTCCCGATGCTCGACGGTGGTCATTTGCTGTATTACGCCGTTGAAGTAGTGACCGGCAGGCCGGTTTCAGAGCGCATTCAGCTGGCGGGTCAACAACTTGGGTTGCTGCTGCTTGCCGGTCTGATGACCTTTGTTTTCTATCAGGATATTCTGCGAGTGTTGCCCAGCTAGCTTGATTTAATCCAATACGATCTGCCTTGTCTGCGGTCTACAAGTCGCTTTGTTCAGGTAGGTTTAGAATGTGTAATCCCTCGCGTTAGGGGGGATTGTTATGCTGGCGCGGAATCCAAAACGCGCAAATATCCGCCAATGCCCCTAGGTTTTCCCCACCGACAGCGCGGTGTCAATCTCGCACTCTCGCTGTTGTGCGCGCTTGCCCTCACTTTTGCTGCGCACGCCCAAACTGATACTCGCCCTTTCATTATCAATGATATTGAAGTGCGCGGTATCGAAAGAGTCGAAAAAGGCACGGTACTTAGCTACCTGCCGGTACGCGCCGGAGAACGCTTCGAGCAGGGCCGTGACAGCTCAAGAGTCATTCGCGCACTGTACGAAACCGAACTGTTTCAGGACATCAGTCTTTTTCACAATAACGGTGTGCTGATTGTTGAGGTTGCCGAACGACCATCCATCGCAAGCGTCGATGTGGACGGCAATTCTGTATTACCGCAGGAGCAGATGGATGAAACGCTGCGTGATATTGGACTCGCTCCCGGACGAATTTTCAGACGCTCGGTGCTCGATAACCTCGAAACAGAAGTTCGGCAGGTTTATTTCAGTCGTGGACAGTATGGCACCAGAGTTACCTCTAATGTGCGCGAGCTCGACAACAATCGAGTAGATGTATCGATAGATATTGTCGAAGGTGCAGTAGCCAAGATCAGCCATGTCAATATCGTAGGCAACCGTGCGTATGACGAAGATAAGCTGCTTGATCTGCTGGCGTCCGGTGTCGCCGGTCTTAACCCTTTTAGCTCAAGAGATGAGTATTCCAGAGCCAAACTCGAGGCGGATACGGAAACAATTCGTGCGTGGTATCTGGATAGAGGTTACCTGCGGTTTGAAATTCCATCGACACAGGTAACTATCTCTCCAGACAAGCGTGATATCAACATCACGATGAATATTGAAGAGGGTGAGCAGTATCGTGTTGGTGATATTTCTTTTACTGACCGCAGTGAAATACTAACGGATACCGAGTTACGTTCTTTAATGGCAATGAGTACCGGTGATGTTTACTCGCGGAAGCTCATGACCCAAAGCAACAGTGCGATTGCTGACCGTCTTGGTGAAGATGGTTTTGCGTTTGCGCGGGTTGATGTTATTCCCAATATTAACGATACCGATAAAACGGTTGACCTTAACCTGAATATAGAGCCGGGTAAGCGGGTTTATGTACGTAGAATAGTATTTAACGGTCAAAACCGTACTAATGATGATGTATTGAGACGTGAGATGCGTCAGATGGAAGGCAGTCGCTTTTCACCATTAGCACTTAACCGCTCGCAAACCCGATTACAAAGGCTTCCTTATATTGAGCGTGTAGCGATCAGTACACCAAGGGTGCCTGGTTCAGATGATCTTATCGATATCGCGGTCAATGTCTCTGAAGGTGCGTCCGGTTCATTTGGTGCGGGCGCCGGTTATGGTACTGATGGCTTTATCTTTAATATTAACTTTACTCAGGAAAACCTGTTCGGCACAGGTGAGCGGCTTGCGCTGAGTTTTGATAACAGCACCAGTCAGGATAACTTTTCAATTTCATACACCGATCCGTACTACACCGCCGATGGTATAAGCCGGAATGTGCGTGCGTTTATTAAAAAGACAGATACCAGTCAATTATCCTCCACCGCTAACTACATACTTGACAGCTATGGTGCAAAGGTACGCTACGGTGTTCCTGTAAGTGAGTTCTCGACGTTCAGCTTCGGGTTGGGGTATGAGAAGGTCACTGCAATTCAGACAGACGAGTCGTCCGTGGAGGTTAGGGATTTCATCGATGACTTTGGCAGCGAGTATGATCTTTTTGACGTTACACTTGGTTACACCCGTGATACAAGAGATCGAACTGTTTTTGCCACAAGCGGGACTCGAAATTCACTGTCGTTGGAAGTAACGACACCTAACAGCGACTTAAGTTACGTAAAGGTCGGGTACAACTTTGAGTACTTCCGTCCGATCACAGATCGCTTCACGCTCGCTTTCAGTTCGCGCATCAACTACGGAGAGGGTGAAGAGGGCCTGGAAAAACTGCCGTTCTTTCGTCGGTATTTTGCAGGCGGAATTACGTCGGTGCGTGGATATCGCAGCAACAGCCTCGGTGTAACCGGGAGTGAAGATTCTCAGGGGAATGCGCAAGGTGGTGACTTTCGCACCCTGGGTACACTGGAAATAATTTTCCCCCCACCGTTTATTGAAACCGCTGGCGCTACCCGGCTGAGCTTGTTTACAGACTTTGGAAATGTTTTCAGCGATGTGTCAGACTTCGACGTGGATGAATTGAGGGGGTCTTACGGGCTTTCTTTTGTCTGGCTGGCACCGATCGGACCGTTAACCTTCAGTATCTCCGACACCTACAATGACGACCCTGGGGATAGCTTGCAAAACCCGCAATTCACCATTGGGTCTATTTTCTGAATGTTTCACAGCACGATGCAGGCAGTTGCACTGTACGGGAGAGCCAGCGGTGATCGGTAAATACAGAAAGAGTCAGGTGTGAGAAAGTACATTTCCGGTTTGATAGCACTGTTGGTTGTCAGCCTGTTGCCGGTAGCGGTACCTGCAGACGAAATTAAGGTCGGTTTTGTCGATATTCCCTACCTGATTGATGAAGCGCCTCAAGCCCAGGCTGCCAGTGTTCGTCTGGAGCAGGAGTTTGCTCCGCGGCAGGATCTCATCAAATCGAGAAAAAAAGACCTTGATAAACTCAAGCAGCAACTTGACGACGGCGATCTCGATCAGGGCCAGCGGCTGCAAATCGAACGTGAATTCAACAAAACTGAACGACGTATAAAACGCGATGAGCAGGATTTTCGCGAAGAGCTCAACATCCAGAAAAACGAAGAATTCAAACAAGTTAGAAATACGGTGCTCGAAGCCATTGCGGTATTTGCAAAAAAAAATCAATACGACCTCATCATTAGTGATGGTGTTTTGTTCGCTAACAAACGGATCGATGTGACCGAGCAGGTGCTGGAGCAATTACACCAATCCGGCGGAAGCAATTGAATGATGTATCCCGCGCTGGAGGAAGGTTCTGAAACAACGGATCAGTCAACGGCGGTTGCCACTCAGTGAAAGCTGCGGTCAGTTTTTCAGTCGGTGAACTGGCACGTGCGGTTGATGCAGAACTGGTAGGGGATTCGTCAGCCGTTGTAACCCATATTGCCCCTGTTGAAAACGCCGGGCCTGCAAGTATCACGTTTATCACTGGTCGAAAGTATTTGCCAGCGCTTGAACGTGCTGCGCCAACTGCCGTAATCGTCCCGGTTGAGTTGGCTGAGCAAGTACCCATTACCCGATTGCTGTCGCATAATCCCTATCTTGCCTACGCAAGACTCAGCCGATTGTGGGCCGAACGTCTATTGCCTGAGCCAAACGGGTTTATACATCCTGCTGCAGTTGTCGATCCCACTGCTAGTGTGGCTTCCACGGTAACCATTGATGCCGGTGCGGTTGTTCAGGCGAATGCAGTGATTGGCGCTAAGAGCAGAATTGGCGCAGGTGCGGTGATTGGCAGCGAATCAGAAATAGGTGAAAACACTATAGTGCATCCGAATGCCACGGTGCTTCATGGTGTGTCAGTGGGTGATGGCAGTGAGATTCACGGTGGAGCGGTGATCGGTGCGGATGGATTCGGTTGGGCGCCTAACGCTGGCGGGTGGGAGAAAATTCATCAACTCGGTGGTGTAAGAATAGGCGACAGAGTCAGTATAGGTGCATGTACCACGGTTGACCGGGGTGCGCTTGAAGACACCATCATTGATGATGGAGTGATTCTCGACAATCAGATACAAGTTGCCCACAACGTTGTCATTGGCAAAAACACCGCTATTGCCGGTTGCACTGGTATTGCCGGCAGCACCATCATTGGCAGCAATTGCCGTATAGGTGGCGCGGTTTCTATCGTTGGTCATATCCGCATATGTGATGATGTTCTGGTGACGGCTAATTCATTTGTAAACAGATCGATCAAAGAGCCGGGTAGTTACTCTTCGGGTTACCCGTTAGAAGACTCTAAAACCTGGCGGAAAAACGCGGTAAGATTGCATCGGCTTGATCAGCTTGCGCGCAATGTAATTCTGAAATCGTAAATACGGGTGATTTGATTGGAACAGCTTGACGTTACCGAAATAATAAAATATCTGCCGCATCGGTACCCGTTTCTACTGATCGACAGAGTGACTGCCCATGAGGCGGGAGAAAGGCTCACTGCCATTAAAAATGTCAGCATCAACGAGCCGATTTTTACCGGGCATTTTCCTCAAGCACCTATCTTTCCAGGTGTGCTGATCCTTGAGGCCATGGCACAAAGTTGCGCCATTTTTGCGTTTCGGGAGCTTGGTGGTTATCCATCAAAAGAGACACTCTATCTGCTGGTTGGAATAGATAACGCGCGTTTTAAAAAGCAGGTGGTGCCGGGTGATCAGTTGATTGTTGAAGTTGTGCTGGAGAAAACACGTCGTGGTATCTGGCGGTTTGGTGCAACGGGCAAAGTAGATGGTCAGCTATGCTGTAGCGCGGATATATTGATTGCGAAAAACGAGATAGAACTTTGATTCACAGCACTGCTGTCGTCGATGAAAGTGCGCAGGTCCATGAGACCTGTGAGATCGGGCCCTATGCAGTGATTGGTGCGGATGTCACGATTGGTGAAGGGACAAGCATTGGTCCGCATGCCGTCATTAACGGACCAACATCAATTGGTGCAGAGTGCAAAATTTTTCAGTTTACTTCTATTGGTGAAGACCCTCAGGATCTCAAGTTCGACGGCAAGGACAGCAGGCTCGAAATCGGTGACAGAAACAAGATAAGAGAGTTTGTCACCATTAACCGCGGTACGAGTGGCGGTGGCGGAGTAACCCGGCTGGGTAACGATAACCTGCTGATGGCCTATGTGCACATAGCGCATGACTGCATTATTGGAAATAATACAATCTTCGCAAACTCGGCATCGTTAGCTGGCCACGTTGCTGTTGGAGACTATGCAATTCTTGGTGGCTTTTCTCTGGTACATCAATTCAGTCGTGTAGGCGCTCATAGTTTTTCCGGTATGGGATCAGTGATCAATAAAGATGTGCCGCCTTTTTTGCTGGTGACCGGCCATTACGCGGAAGCAAAAGGTATCAACAAGCAAGGGCTAAAGCGGCGTGGCTTTACAGATGAAGAGATTTCCGCACTGCACAAAGCATACGTAAAGCTGGTAAGACGTCGCGGTAAAAAAGAAGCTCATGACTACGCTGAGCTTGATGCAGCTGCCGCACAGTTTCCGAGCGTTGCCGAATTTATTGAATTTCTACAAAACGGCACTCGTGGCCAGGTTTGCTGACACAAGCAGTTGAAGTGTATCTGCTGGTTAACTAGCGGTGGCTAGTTAACTGTCGCAGAGACTTTTACTTCTTTGCTTTTACGGGCCTGTTGGTAAAGATCAAGCAAGACTGTCGCGAGGCTTGTTTTATCGTCCTTGCGAGACAACTTTCTAAAGACGTCGTCAAAGCCTTCAAGCTGACTGACTCTGGTTTCCCCGGGGGTAATCAGGCGATTGATTTCCCTGTGAAGGTTCTCTGCAGTGACTTCGTCTTGCAATAGTTCCGGAACAACCGCGCGTTCAGCAATAATGTTGACCAGGCTAATGTGCTTTATCGTTAGCCAGCGTTTCAGCACTCTATAGCTCAATGTGTTCATTCGATACGCGACTACCATGGGTACTTCCAGCATGGCGAGTTCAAGTGTTGCAGTACCGGAAGAGACAATGGCGGCTTTGCATTGTCGAAGCTTGCTGTAGTTCGCTGCTTCAATGAGTTCGATATTTAAATCACTGTCTTTGATCGCATCATGCAATAACGATTCATCCAGTGTTTCTGCCACTGGCAGTACAAACTTGATATCCGGGTATTCACTTGCAAGCAGCTCTGCAGTGGCGAGCATTGGAGATAACAGATTACTGATCTCGCTTTTGCGGCTGCCGGGCAGTAGAGCAATAGTGTTGTTCTGACTTACACGAGATTGTCGCGCGGCTACCAGCGTTTTGTTTTCCAGCACCGGGTTGCCGACGTAGGTAGTAGCAATTCCAGCTTCACGGAACAATTCAACTTCGAAAGGAAAGATCACTGCCATGTGATCAACCAGTTCGGTTAGTTCCTGGAGTCTGCCGGGGCGTGAGGCCCAGACTTTAGGTGCAATATAGTAAAGTACCGGGATACCAAGTGTTTTTGCTTCGGCGGCGAGCTTCATGTTGAAGTGCGGATAATCAACCAGTAGCAAGGCATCCGGTTGCCGATCTTTCATGGCTTTTTTGAGGGTCGAGAGGTTAGCCCTAAGCTGCGGGTACTTATGTAAAACTTCTACCAGTCCCATTACTGCGTGATGTCGGTTGTCGACAAGCAGCTCCGCACCGAATGCTGCGAGTCGGTTGCCCCCCATGCCGAAGGCTTCTATTCGACCGCCACTCTTGTCCTTGAGCTGTTGCAGGGCGCTGGCAGCGTGCATATCGCCCGACGCTTCACCAACGCTTATCATTATTTTCATAGGGGAGTAGTAATTACTCTGATTCTTATAATACGAGGTTATCACAGCACGTCGTGCAGTGCGCTACAGCAAACGGGACTATTGCGGGCTGTTCCGCAGTACGCCGCCTTACGCGGCGCACTGCGGTAACTACGTCAGGTGCGTACGTAACCGCGTTGTGGTCTAAAGCATCTTGCGAGGCCAAGGAGCAACAGCATCATAGCCATGTGTCTGAAATCGAAGCTGCCGCCGCCGCCGTCAAGGGCGCTGGCGATCTTTGGCGTTGCTGCATCCTGTATCACCGGGCCATCTACAATGTTGATTGCCGCGCTGTCACTATTGTCTGATAAATCGCTATCATGTGTGCGACTACTTAGCGTAGCGTCGAGTAGCAACGGCCCGGTTTGAGTACCGGTTGACAGAGTCAGAGTGACCGATGAACTCGCGCCTGCGGCAAGTACCGGCGTCGTACAACTTACTTGTGTTCCGGTACCGGATTGCGCACACGACCAGGCTGTCGAGCTGAATGAAATCAGACTGTTGTCCTCGTCCACGGGTACTTCAATCGACAGTGAGTTCGCACCGGTTTGAGTGACATTAGTCGCTTGCAAAGTGAGTTCAACGGCTTGTCCGGCTGACGCCTGCGCTGAGCTGCTTGCACTCAAGGAGAGATTGCTTCGGTACAGTCGGGCAACTGAGTCCCGGTCTCCCTGGCTGGTTTCTATGCGTTGTCCAATCTGGGCGTCTGTTTGCTGGATAGGTTCGATAGTCGGCAAGCCGTTTCGAGAGAAGAAATATTCGCCGTAGTGCATGATCGAGTTGTAGTCATAATCGCCCAGCAAAATACTGCCGTCCATTACTTCGAAGTTGACATCCATGTCATCCATAATACGGTCCCAGTGGATCTGCACATACTGGTCGCGGTCTGAACGGGTGTGTTCGTGCAGCAGTCCGAGTGCATGCCCGATCTCATGGATCATTGTTCCTTTGCTGCACTTGTCTCCGGTGTAGATACTTTGTGCGCCTTCTCCCTGATAACCAATCCAGCTGGCACAGCGATCTTCGTAGACAAAGTCAATGTAGTCCGGATATGCACTGGCGTTTGTGCTGTTGCGTTCAATCAGTGTGACCGCCTCAAAAGAGTTCCAGTGCGCTATGGCATCGCGAACTTTTTGTCTGGCGGAGTCAGACAGATTGCTGTTGAGTCGATAGGGAACAACGCCGTTGGGCCATACCCGGCCGTACGAAGTGTTGCTCAGCCCCTTTGTTAGTCTGCGCGTGTCAGACCTGAGATCGACAGTACCCATAATCATGTCGTGCTCGGCGATCAGCAGTCCGTCGTCTTGTGAGACTTGCCGGGTGTGGACCTGGCCGTCCCTGAAAGTGAAATCTGCGACAGACGAGCCTGCCACATTGGTCTCTGCGTGGGATACACTCAGAGTCGAGCAGCACAGTACCGTAAGTACACATGCCTTATAGTTCTCCGTTATACACGGGAGATAGTTGTTCATTAACACAACCCCAGTTCAATAGCGCCGGGTGACCCCCGGTCGAGTATTAAATGGTTGGCCTTCGTTGGGCTAACCGGCAGTCCTTGTTAATTATTTTTTTAGGACTACTTAAGTTTCGTAAAGCAACGCGTCTAATGGCGGAAAGACGTGCTGTTTCACTAGGGCCGGTTTAACGACTGGTCCGCCAGAACCTTGAGCGGGCAGATCTGTAAATCACCGTGGTTTTGTGAGCACCAACACAATCCGGGTGCTGCAAAGTGGCATGGAAGCATGTTTCATTTATGCAACACTAAGTGTCGCGCTTGTGAATACGGCGAAGCTGTCATTTGCAATTTGGATAGTTTTGTTGCGCTGCTTGAAATAAAGTTGTTTGGATCTCTGTCCGCACCGGACAATTGTCAGTAAACTAGGGTTTCAGATCTGCAATATCTTTGGAACTATTTCCGCCCCGACGGTTGCGTCCGACGTCACGGCGATTCCTCCACCAGGCTAGAGTATTTGCGCTAGTGCGATTGAGCGAAATCAAGTTATCGGGTTTCAAGTCCTTCGTCGACAACACGTCGTTGAAGCTGCCAGGAAATCTCACCGGAATTGTCGGCCCTAACGGCTGTGGCAAATCCAACACTATCGACGCCGTTCGATGGGTAATGGGGGAGTCGTCCGCCAAGCACCTTCGTGGTGAATCGATGGACGATGTGATCTTCTCGGGGTCGTCATCGCGCAAGCCTGTTGGTCAGGCATCCGTTGAACTGGTGTTTGATAACAGTGCAGGCAAGCTTGGCGGTGAGTACGCGGCCTACAATGAAATTGCCGTTCGTCGCAGAGTCACTCGCGACGGGCAATCCCAGTATTTCCTTAACGGTACCAAGTGTCGTCGTCGGGATATCACTGATATTTTTCTGGGCACCGGGCTCGGGCCACGCAGTTACGCGATTATTGAGCAAGGTATGATTTCGCGGTTGATCGAGGCGAAACCCGAAGACATGCGGGTGTATCTTGAAGAAGCGGCCGGAATATCCAAATACAAGGAGCGTCGCCGGGAAACTGAAAACAGAATTCGCCACACCCGTGACAACCTCGACCGGCTCAACGATCTGCGCGAAGAAGTCGACAAACAGTTGAGCCATTTGCAGCGCCAGTCGCGCGCCGCAGAGCGATACAAAACACTCAAAACCGAAGAAAAGCAGTTCCGTGCCGAGTTGCTCGGGTTGCGATGGCTCGATTTTCAGGGGGCTCTGGACTCTTTTGAAGAGCGGCTTGGCGAGCGTGAAGAAAGTGTGGCACAAGCGATTGAAAAACATGAGGCCTCAGAAGAATCCATTGAGCAAATGCGTGAACAACGTACTGAGCTGGATCGTGAACTCAATGATGTACAGGGGCAGTTTTACGCACTGGGTGCAGAGATCACACGGGCAGAGCAATCCATTGGACATGCGCGCGAAGAAATGCAAAAGCGAGAGGCAGAGCTCACCAGGATTGAAGAAGCACTGAGCGGCGCAGCGCAAAACATAGCATCAGACAAAGCGCAAATTGAAGAAATTGACCAGGCGCTGACAGAGGCTGGTCCAACGCGTGAAAAAGTCGAAAAAGAACTCGCTGAAGCATCCGACAACTACCAGCTTTCGGAGCAGAAATTTCAGGAAGTCTATGCGCTGTGGGAAGAGCTCAGCTCCACACTGTCAGAGCAGGAAAACATTGATCAGGTGCAAAGCGGGCGTGCAGAGCAGTTGCATAAAAATCTACAAGATCTGACTGCCCGCAGCGAACGGTTGCAGCGCGAAAAATCAGAGCTCACATCACCTGCAACCGCAGCGCTGATCACCTCACTTGCCACCGAGTTGCAAACTAAAGAGTCGGATGAACAACTGCTGCGAGAAAAACTTGATCAGGCGACACGAACTCTGGCAATAGCAAGGGAAGAATCCATTGCATCGGCAAATGATCTCGACAAACAACGCACCGAGCTGCAAAACGCCAGTGGCCGTTTGGCTTCGCTTGAAGCGTTGCAGCAATCAGCGTTGGGTGGCAGCGAAAAAAGCCGCAATGAATGGCTCGAAAAACATGATCTGTCCAATGCACCACTGCTGGCGCAACAGCTTGATATAGACGAGGGCTGGAGCAAGGCCATTGAAGTGGTGCTGGGTGATTTTATGGACGCCGTGTGCGTTGATGATTTCGATAACATGAGTCGTCACCTGATTAATCGACCTGATAGTGGTATGAAAGCGTTGCGCGACAACGTCAATCAGGATTCGGAAAACGACGATCAGCTGCTCGCTTCAATGGTAAGCAGTAAGGCGGGTATTGCAGAGCTGCTTCATGGTGTCACTGTCTGCGAAGATCTTAACGAAGCGATGCAGTCACGCAACAGCCTGGCGCCTGGTGAGTCTATCGTCACGCGTGATGGCGTATGGATGGGCCGGCACTGGTTATGCGTTCGACCCACCGATGAAAATGGCGGTGTACTGGCACGGCAGGAAGAAATAGATAGCCTCAAGATTAAAACTGAACAACTAGAGCAGTCCATTGTTGAGCTTGAGTCACTGGTTACCACGCAAAAGCAGCGCGTTGTCGAGTGTGAGTCCGAAAGAGATAAGTGTCAGGAGCTGATCAATGCCAGGCACCGTGAAGTCAGTACGATTTCCGGCAAACTTGAATCAGCGCGGTCAAAACTTGATCAAAGCAACAAACGCACAGCGGTGGTAGACAAAGAAAGCGAAGAGCTTTCCATGGCGATAGCGCGAACCCGGCGCGAGCAAGCAGAGGCGCAACAACTCGGCAGTGACGCCAACCAGAAACTTCAGGTGCTGCGTTCGCGCATGACGGATGTCGAGGCGCAACGAGGTGCGGTAATGGCGCAGCGCAATGAAGCACGTACCACACTTGATCAGACCCGTGAGAGCGGACAGTCCACTATTGTTAAGCTCGAGTCGATGAAGTCCGGACGGCAATCGATTGTACAAAATCTCCAGCGTGTAGAGCGTCAGCAGCAGCAACTCATCGAGCGTCGTGGTGAACTTAACGCCGAAGAACAGCCAGACTCAACTGAAATTGATTTACTCAAAGCCCAGCTCGACGAATTTATTGATAACAGAACATCGGTAGAAGCGGAGTTACGCAAAGCACGGCAAAAACTCGAAGAACATGACCGGCAGTTACGCGAGCAGGATCAGGTAAGAAACCGGTTGCAGCAGGAAGTGACCAGCGCACGTGAGCTGGTACAGCAGGTGAATATGGAGTCGCAGGAGTCCAGGGTCCGGTTAAAAACTATTGATGAGCAACTGGCAGAATCCGGTGTCAACCGTGAAGAACTCCTGCCAACTATTCCGGAGCATGCGACGGTTGCTGAGTGGGCTGAACAACTCGAGTCGCTTGAATCAAAAATTCAAAAACTCGGTCCGATTAACCTTGCAGCGATTGATGAGTACCAGGAGCAGATCGAGCGCAAGGAATACCTTGATGGCCAGTATGAAGACATCACCAAGGCGCTGGAAACCCTGGAAGAAGCTATTCAGAAAATCGATAAGGAAACTCGTGCAATGTTTCGCGAAACTTTCGATATTGTTAACAACAAGTTGCAGGAGTTGTTCCCTCGCTTATTTGGCGGTGGGCAGGCGAGGCTTGAACTTACCGGCGAAGACCTCCTTAATACCGGCGTGGCAGTCATGGCCCGGCCACCAGGTAAGCGCGTGAGTAGTATTCAGCTGCTTTCCGGTGGTGAAAAAGCGATGACGGCAGTGGCACTGGTGTTCGCTTTCTTTCACCTCAGGCCATCGCCGTTTTGCATGCTTGATGAGGTTGACGCACCGCTGGACGATGCCAATGTCGAAAGATTCGCCAAGCTGGTGTCAGAAATGTCGAGCCAGGTGCAGTTTATTTTTATTACCCACAACAAGGTAACGATGGAACTCAGTACGCAGTTGATGGGCGTGACGATGCAAGAGCCGGGTGTTTCAAGGCTGGTGTCTGTAGATGTAGATGAGGCGGTTGAACTCGCGGTTGCGTAATCGACAACTGCTTGCTATCTCTGCAAAATGCTAAGACGCGCAAGAACACCGACCAGATTATTAACTTTATTATTAGATTATTAACTTTATTATTTAAGAGACGCTGATGGAATTTTTTCGTTGGGTATTGATTCTTACCGGCATCGCTATGCTTGCAGCGACGTTTTTGCTGGGAAGACGCAAAGTCGAGAGTATTGATTACCGCCGCAGAATCGCTGAAGAGGAAGATTACGATCCTACGCTCGAAGAACTTAGCGTGCCTATCGCCGGCACCAGTGAAGAGCAATCCGGTGACTACGACGATGATGGCGATTTTCGCTATGAGCCGCGTGGCTATGCTGATGATGAAGAATTTCTCAGCGACGATGAAATTGACGGTGTCATTCCAGATCGGCAAGCGCCTCTGGCCGCCAATGATGCGCAGGATATGGGCATCGATGATGTTGCTGCTCCCGCCAGCAAGCGCAGTGGTTCTGTGGGCAAAGTCAAAAGTTTTGCCAATGCGGTAAAGCAGGCAAGTCAGCGTAAGACTATTACCACTGATGCTGCGCCATCAATGGCCGAAGAGCTTGAGCCTTATGCGGAATCAGCGAGCTATGAGCCGGAAGAAAAGCTCGTTACATTACATATTACCGCCAGAGATCGAAAATTTACCGGTACTGAGTTAAAGCAGGCCTTTGATCGACATGGATATTACTTCGGTAAGATGTCTATCTATCACTGCAGTCACGAAAAACAAAAAGTTTTCTCTGTGGCAAACATGGTGAAGCCGGGTGTGTTCGATCTCGACAACCTTGAAGAATTCAAAACACCCGGTGTGACTTTATTCATGCGTCTGCCGGTTTCACTCGACGCCGATGTTGCATTCGAATTTTTACTGCGTGAAGCGACAGAGCTTGCAGAAGAACTTGACGGGCAACTCAGAGATGCAGACCGCAACACGTTAACCAAGCAAACGATTCAGCACCTGCACGAGGAAATACAGCAGTATTCGTTTCGCCAGAAGTCACTGGCCCACGCATAGTGGTACAAGTAACTGACATTCACAATGGACGGAACTGAGGTAACGCCCGAAGTAAAGCGGCGTATAAAAAAACTGCGTGATGAAATTGTTCATCACAACCGCCAGTACCACGAGCTTGACCAGCCCGAAGTTACGGATGCAGAGTATGATGTGCTGTTTCGAGAGTTGCAGTCGCTTGAGAAACAATACCCTTCTCTGATCACCCCAGACAGCCCGACATCTCGAGTTGGCGCCGCACCACTCGAAAAGTTTGCCAAGGTTGAGCACCGACAGGCAATGTTGTCACTCGATAATGCGTTTAGTGAAAAAGAGCTGAACGACTTTAATCAGCGCATCAAAGACCGCTTGAAGCTGAAAGTGGCTACCGTTGAGTATGTTGCTGAGCCAAAGCTCGATGGGCTCGCTGTGAGCCTTGTGTATGAGGACGGGGTTTTTGTACAGGGTGCAACCCGTGGCGATGGCAATACCGGTGAAGACATCACGCCAAATTTACGCACAATTAAATCGTTGCCGTTGTCTCTGAAAGATGCGCCTGATGGTCGCATCGAAGTGCGTGGCGAAGTCTTTATTGACAAAGCAGCGTTTGAAGCACTCAACGCACATCAGGCCAGGCAAAACGACAAGGTTTTTGTTAACCCGAGAAACGCCGCTGCCGGAAGCTTGCGATTGCTTGATTCCAGCATTACCGCGCAGCGGCCGCTCAGGATAATTATCTATGCAATGGGTCTGATTGAGATTGATGACGCGTTGCCAGAAACCCATTGGGATATGTTGCAGTGGTTTTCAGCAATGGGGCTGCCAGTCAGTGATCAGGCTCAAAAGCTCTCTGATATCAGCCAGTGCCAGAAGTACTATGACCGAATATTGGCTGGTCGTGAGAGTCTCGACTACGAAATAGACGGCATCGTTTTTAAGGTTAACAGCCTGCAGCAGCAAATTGATCTCGGGTTCGTCTCAAGGGCGCCACGTTGGGCTGTTGCGTATAAATTCCCGGCTGAAGAAGCAACAACACTGTTGTTGTCGGTTGATTTTCAGGTCGGTCGCACGGGTGCATTAACTCCTGTTGCGCGGCTTGAGCCGGTGTTTGTCGGCGGTGCTATGGTAAGCAACGCAACTCTGCACAACATGGATGAGGTCAGTCGCAAGGGAATATACATTGGAGACACTGTTATTGTTCGGCGAGCCGGGGATGTTATTCCGGAAGTCGTCGGAGCCGTTACGTCTAAGCGGCCGGCAGATGCAGCTGAAATAACACTGCCGGCGGAGTGTCCGGTCTGTGCCTCACCAGTGATCGTCAGTGAGGATGTCGCCGTTGCAAAGTGCTCTGGTGGTTTTAACTGTAACGCTCAGCGTCGCGAAGTCTTAAAACACTTTGTATCCAGACGTGCGATGAATATTGACGGTCTTGGCGAGAAAATTATTGATCAGTTGCTGGAGCGTAAGATGGTGAGTCGCCCAAGTGACTTTTACCAGTTAACCAAAGACCAGTTGCTGGAGCTTGATCTGGTCGCTGATAAGTCTGCGGATAATTTATTGAATGCCATAGACGCAAGTAAGCAAACAACGCTGGGGCGGTTTATATTTGCGCTGGGCATACCCGAAGTAGGTGAGACCACTGCAAAACAACTTGCGATTCACTTTGGTGCAATCGATGCGTTATCTGCAGCACCCTACGACTACTATGTACCCACTGGGATACCTGGTATTGGAAAGACTCGCGCCAGCCGGATTGTTGAGACGCTGGAGTCGTTACCCGGGGATACTAAACCTGAAAGCCTAAAAGAATGGTTGTCCGGCAATCTCACCGGGGTTAAGCCTGCAGAAGTAGACGCGCTGCTTTTGCGGTACCCTGAAACACACCAGTTACAGAACCTGTCGGTTGCTGAAATTCAGTCTAAAGGGGAGTCGCGAGTCGAAGGGGTCGGGCAAACCATGGCCGGACTCATAGTTGATTTTTTTGCCAGTGCAGATAATCAAAAGGAGGTTAATGCCTTGATTGAGGCCGGTGTTCAATGGGAGTCTGCGACAGTTCCTAATGATGGCGATGAATCACTTGCCGGAAATATCTATGTTATTAGTGGCAAGTTCACTGACATGAGTCGAGACCAGATCACAGCTGCTCTGGTAGAAAAAGGTGCGAAAGTCACCGGCTCGGTGTCAAAGAAAACCACCGCGCTCATTTGTGGTGAGGCGGCTGGTTCAAAGCTCGCAAAAGCGCAATCACTGGGTGTGGAAATAATCGATGAAAACGCTCTGGCGGGGCTGCTTAACTGAGCGCTTAAGCAGGCGTCTGTGTGATATAGTATTCGGAGTTAAAAGAGCACAGGCTATGTCCAGAATTGTTGTTGCGGGTGCTGCCGGTCGTATGGGGCGGCAACTCCTTCTTGCTACCGAAGAACGATCTGACCTCTCACTTGGCGGGGCGCTTGAACACTCGCAGTCACCTGCATTGGGTGTCGATACCGGCGTGTTGACTGGCAGTTATGCCAGTGGTGTTTCGGTCGTGGCTGATCTCCAGTCAGTCAGTGGTGATTTCGATACGATTATAGATTTCACTACTCCAGCCAGTACGGTGGAGATAATAAAGTACGCCGCACAAAGCAACACTTCACTGGTTATTGGTACCACCGGTTTGAGTGATCAGGATAAAGAAGTATTGAAAAAAGCCGCAACCGAAACAGCCATTGTGTACGCCAGCAACTACAGTGTCGGGGTAACGCTATCGCTTGAGTTACTTGCGCACGCAGCCAGGGTGCTGGGTGAACAGTATGATATCGAAATCATAGAATCACATCATCGCCATAAAGTGGATGCTCCCAGTGGCACGGCGCTTAGTATGGGAGAGGCAATCGCAGAGGCTGCAGGTCTTGATCTTAAAACCTGTGCCGTGATGTCTCGAGAAGGAATTATCGGTGCGCGAAAAGATAACACCATTGGATTTTCAACAGTCCGGGCGGGGGATATCATCGGGGAACACACGGCGCTTTTTTGTGGTCAGGGCGAACGGTTGGAAATCACCCATAAAGCAACAGATCGTATGACATTCGCGCGTGGTGCTGTCAGGGCAGCAGCATGGGTTGCTAAACAACCGGCTGGCCTTTATGACATGAAAGACGTCTTGGCTATTTCATAACGCCGTTGCCACAACGACAATCTCTACATTTTAAAGGTCGCTAACAATGACACTTTCAGTGGTTTTTCCCGGACAGGGGTCTCAGTCGCCCGGTATGCTGGCAGAGCTGGCAGCGGCACACCCGGTGATCGAAAAAACATTTTCAAAGGCCTCTGACTTACTGGGTTACAACCTTTGGGATACCGCCCAGAATGCCGATGCAGAAAAGCTTCGGCAGACTGAAATCACTCAACCACTGATGTTTGTTGCCGGGTATTCTGTCTGGCAGGTTTGGAAAGAGCGCGAAGGGCCGGATCCCGTGGTCATGGCAGGGCACTCTCTTGGAGAATATACGGCACTTACTGCGGCCGGGGCCATGAGCTTTGAAAAGGCGGTTCCGCTGGTTGCGCTGCGCGGTCGTCTAATGGCAGGCGCGGTAGAGCCCGGGCTCGGTGGCATGGCAGCACTCATTGGTATGGATGACGACGCGGTGCGCGAGATGTGTGAAGAGCTGACTGCACCGGATGGGATCGTCGAAGCGGTGAATTTCAATTCTCCCGGACAAGTGGTTATTTCCGGGCACCTGGCTGCTTTGGAAAATGCCTGCACCGTTGCCAAAGAGCGTGGTGCACGCAAAGCAATGTTGCTTCCGGTGTCGGTGCCCAACCACAGTTCGCTAATGGAACCTGCGCGTGCCGAACTGGCCGATGCGATTGACGCCGCCAAATTGCGGATGCCCAATGTTCCTGTGATGCAAAACGCAGATGCAACGATTCCCGCTGATATCGAACTTTTAAGAAAATCGCTGCAAAACCATGTGGTCAGTCCAGTCAACTGGACATCGACTGTTTCAAAAATGAAAGAGCTTGGTGTCGACAGTCAGGTCGAGCTTGGGCCCGGGAAGGTGCTGGCCGGGCTGTGTAAGCGTATTGATAAAACAGTCACTGCCTATCCGGTTGAGAATGTCGCATCACTAGACAAGGTACTCGGTGAGCTAACAGGAACTGAACACTCATGACAGATAAAAAAGTCGCACTGGTGACCGGTGCAAGTCGCGGGATTGGCGCTGCCATTGCTGATGAACTCGGTGGCAATAATATTTTTGTTGTCGGCACTGCAACTTCTGAGTCAGGTGCCTCAGCCATTACTGAAAGATTCGGAAAGCAGGGCATCGAAGGTATAGGCATGGTGCTGGATATTGCCGACAAAGAACAGATAAACACCGTGATTGCCCAGATTAAAGAGCAGTTTGCTCCTGTCTCTATTCTGGTGAACAACGCAGGTATTACGCGTGACAACATTATGATGCGCATGAAGGAGGATGAATGGAACGACATAATCAATACAAATCTGTCTTCGGTGTTTTATACGTGTAAAGCCTGTCTTCGGGATATGGTCAAGGCACGGTCCGGCAGAATTATTAATATTTCTTCTGTTGTTGGTGCCACTGGTAACATGGGGCAGGCTAATTATGCCGCTGCCAAGGCCGGGATGGTTGGTTTCAGTAAGTCCCTTGCACGGGAAGTCGGTTCGCGGAATATCACAGTAAACACCGTGGCGCCGGGGTTTATTACCTCTGATATGACCGATGCACTACCTGAAGAACAACGTGAATCACTAAAATCGACCATAGCGCTCGGCCGACTGGGTGAGCCAGCAGAGATAGCGCATATGGTAGCCTTTCTGGCATCAGACAAGGCTGAATACGTCACGGGGCAGACTCTGCACGTCAACGGCGGTATGTTCATGGGCTAATCGCTCTTGAATTTACCGATATTTGTCCTTACACCAAGATTACAATCAGGTCTTCTCCCGAAGCGTTAAAATTCGTTCAATACCGCGTCAGTAGTGGCGCTCGATACGCGTATTTAATACAATGGGAAAGATAACTTACGAACACATCAAGTCCCTGGAGGGCAACCAAAAATGAGCAGTATTGAAGATCGCGTAAAGAAAATTGTTGTCGAGCAACTGGGGGTCAAAGACGAGGAAGTCACCAGCGCTGCTTCTTTTGTCGACGATCTCGGTGCAGACTCCCTGGACACCGTTGAACTGGTTATGGCACTTGAGGAAGAATTCGAGTGTGAAATTCCAGACGAAGAAGCTGAAAAAATTACCACTGTACAGCAGGCAGTAGACTACGTTAACGCGAATCTCGGGTAACAAACCCGCAGATCTGCGTAACCCGGGGCGCGTTAGTTGTGCGTGCGGGTTGCATCGACTGATCAGCAGCATCGGGCTGCTGAGCGGTCAAATGTTTTACATCTAGGCCGGCCGAGCCTGTCACCTGCGTGGCAGTGTAAACTCAGACGCCGGTAAGTATGCAACGCATACATCACCGGGAGCATCTGTATTGAGCAATCGTCGCGTCGTTGTCACTGGCCTTGGAGCGATTACTCCACTTGGAAACACTGTCGCAGACACCTGGAAAAATCTGCTCGACGGCGTCTCTGGTGCGGCACTTGTCGACTCCTTTGATACCGAAGGCTACTCCACCCGGTTTTCTGCATCTGTCAAGGGCTTTGACGTTGCTGAATACATGAGCGCCAAAGACGCTCGCAAGATGGATACATTTATCCACTTTGGCGTTGCCGCAGGATTGCAGGCGCTGGACGATGCCGGTCTTTCCACAGACGACCACAACCCTGAGCGAATTGGAGTTGCGATCGGATCTGGCATTGGCGGTTTGCCGAATATCGAAACGCAGCACGGCAACCTGCTCAAGTCCGGGCCGCGAAAAATTTCACCGTTCTTTGTGCCATCGACCATCATAAACATGATCGCCGGAAACCTGTCGATCATGCGCGGGCTTCAGGGTCCCAATATCTGCATTACTACTGCCTGTACAACAGGCACACACAACATTGGTGAAGCCGTTCGTCTGATCAAATATGGTGATGCCGACGCCATGGTATGTGGCGGTGCTGAAATGGCGACTTGCCCGCTGGGCCTGGCCGGATTTGGCGCAGCTCGAGCGCTTTCCACACGCAACGACGACCCGCAGGCTGCCAGTCGTCCGTGGGATAAAGACAGAGATGGCTTTGTGCTTGGCGATGGCGCCGGTGTACTGGTGCTGGAAGAATACGAAATGGCAAAGGCTCGTGGTGCAAAAATATATTGTGAGCTTAGCGGTTACGGCATGAGCGGCGATGCTTTCCATATGACACAACCTGCAGAAAACGGAGACGGTGCCAGACGCTGTATGCAAAGTGCTGTTTCTGATGCCTCTTTAAACCCCGAAGATATCTCGTACATTAACGCACATGGCACTTCGACATTAGTGGGTGATGTGGCTGAGACCAATGCCATAAAGACGTTGTTTGGTGATTACGCAAAAAAACTGGCGGTGAGCTCAACCAAATCAATGACCGGCCACTTACTCGGTGCTGCCGGTGGTATTGAAGCGGTGTTTTCAGTGAAGGCTCTTGAAGAACAGAGTGTTCCACCGACAATCAATTTGCATAACCCCGATCCCGCATGTGACCTGGACTACGTGCCGCATGAGGCGAGAAAGATCGCTGTTAAACATGCGTTATCCAATTCATTCGGGTTCGGTGGAACCAATGCGACGCTGATTTTCAGTCAACTGTAGCGCCTGCTGTTTGGGTCAGTGGTAAGTAACGAGGCCCGAACCGGTAATGTTCAAAACGTACAGCACATACGTGATGTTTGTCTGGTGAGATCTTGCTAAAACGAATCATAGTCCTTTTGTTGTTAACCGGAATGGGTGCAGCTGCATTTGCTGCCTACGACTATTCCAGTTTTTTAAAATCCCCGCTGACTGCGGAAAACAAGTCATTCGAACTGCATATTAATCAGGGCGATACCATCCGGGGGGTTGCACAAAAACTGTCGGATGCAGAGCTGTTATCACGACCGTTATGGTGGGAACTCTATGCTCGTTATACCGGATCGGCGCGCAGTATTAAAACTGGCGAGTATCCTTTAAGTACCTCTGTTACTCCGGTGGAACTACTGGATCAACTGCAAATCGGCAAGCAGAAGCAGTTTGCTTTTACCATACTGGAAGGCTGGAATATCTGGCAGTTGCGCGACGCACTGTCTTCGCATGATGTCCTTGTACAGACTATGCAAGACGTTGCAGATGAAGATGTTATGAGGTTTATCGGTGCAGATGACGGTCATCCCGAAGGGCAGTTTTTACCCGACACCTACCATTTTCCAAAAGGCACTACAGACGCGCAGTTTCTGCTGCGGGCACATCAGATGCTTAAAGCCAAACTTGCAGAGGTATGGGAATCGAAACAGGAAAACCTGCCGGTCAGTTCTCCGTACGAGGTCATGGTGATGGCATCAATCATAGAAAAGGAAACTTCGGTTGAAGCAGAGCGTGAGATAATTTCCGGAGTGATTGCCGGTCGTTTAAAAAAAGGCATGCGACTGCAAATGGACCCGACAGTGATTTACGGTATTGGCAAGCAGTTTAATGGCAATATCACGCGTAAAGATCTGCAAACAAAAACCCCGTATAACACTTATAAAATAGATGGTTTACCACCCACGCCGATTGCGATGTCCAGCGCCCGATCGCTTGAGGCGGCAGTCAATCCGGCAGATACTAAAGCGCTGTATTTCGTCGCTGATGGCACTGGCGGGCATGTGTTTAATGAAACCGTTGAAGAGCACAACAAGGCTGTGCGCAAATTCATTTTAAAAAAGAAATAGTCATGGACCTCGAGGAACAATCACAGCGTGGGCGCTTTATAACCCTTGAAGGTGCAGAAGGGGTCGGGAAATCAACACTGCTGCCTGTTGTGTTACAAACGCTTCGCGATTTTAATATTGAAGTGTGCTGTACTCGGGAACCTGGAGGTACTCCGCTTGGCGAGCAGTTGCGTGAAGTGTTATTGGGTACGGAAGAATCGATGTCGGCAAAAGCCGAGCTGCTGCTGATGTTCGCATCAAGAGCGCAACATATAGAAAGTGTTATTGAACCTGCGCTTGCCAGTGGTACCTGGGTACTGTGCGATCGTTTCACCGACGCGTCGTTTGCGTATCAGGGGGGTGGAAGGCAAATGGGTGCTGAAAAAATAGCGGTGCTTGAGTCGTGGGTGCAGGAAGGCCTGCAACCAGACCTGACACTATTGCTCGATGCATCGCGTGCAACCAGTGTAGAGAGAACGCAAAGACGCCGGGCACTTGATCGGATAGAAAGTGAAGGTGACGAATTTTTCGAACGGGTTCGGCAGGCCTATCTCGACCGTGCAGCGCAAGATAGCAATCGCATGGTCGTGATTGATGCCAACCCGGACTTTGAAACTGTGTGTGAAACTATGCGCGCCGAGTTGCTGCCCAGAATGGAACGTTGGGTCAATCTTGCAGCAACTATAAGCCACTAACGTCATGGCAAACGACGCTCCTTATCCGTGGCAGCACGAGCAGTGGGCTCAGATGAGTCAGTCTGCGGCCAATAGCCGGTTGCACCACGCAACATTAATTTCAGGACAGGCCGGGGTCGGTAAGCGCGACTTTGCCGCAATGATGGCGAAGCTGCTGCTGTGCCTTGAGTTTCCGGCGCAACAACCTTGCGGCCAGTGCGCCCGGTGTCAGTTAATGCAGGCAGGGACCCACCCCGATTTCACGGTGGTTGACTGGCTCGACAAAGCCACAGTGATCAGTGTTGATCAGATCCGGAAATTAAGTAGTCAGTTGCAGTTGACCGCAACTTATGGCCCCTATCGCATCGCGATTATCAATCGCGCTGACTCCATGACAGCGGCTGCTTGCAACAGCTTGCTGAAAACCCTTGAAGAGCCCCCTGGCAGCTGTGCGTTAATTTTGTTGTCAGAACGTGACGCAGCACTACCAGCCACCATCCATAGTCGTTGCCAGCGTATTCTGATGCCTGCGCCCGACTCGCAATCGGCGATTGGCTGGCTGCAACAGCAGGAAATTGCCGAGGCGGAAATTGCGCTTGAGTTTGCACGCGGGGCTCCGTTGCTGGCAGCGACGTTTGCGCGAGAGCGTGATTTGCCGGCTATTGCCAATATCCGCGAGCAATGGCGACAGTTTTTGGTGGGCGAAAAAAGCCCCGCCGCACTGGCTGCCGAATCTGCTAATTTGCTCGATACACGTGAGTCACTGACACTTTTTATGCAGTGGACCACAGATCTCGTTAAAAACGTTGAATTTTCTCTGGCTGATGGCCGTTCGAGTTCTGAAGGCGCCCGAATAGAGCGCAAATTTTTTAGTCAGGCACTGCAGCTGCTTCAGCAGTCGCTTCGCTTCGACAACGCCAGTCTCAAAACTTTGGCTGTGCTCGAAGGTGTGTTGGCCGATATACGTATACAAAGAATACGAACTCGAGCGGAGAACTCAGCATGACAACCGATCGCAAAGCGATTGTCTCATTGACCATCACTGACCGTGGCGCTTTGCAGGCGGCATATATGTCGTTTGTAGAGGGCGGTGGCGTTTTTGTTCCGACCACTCAACAGTACAATCTGGGTGACTCGGTATTTCTGCTGTTCGGACTAATGGACGATTCCGAGCGCTGGCCGGTGCCGGCACAGGTTTGCTGGATTACTTCGGCGGGTGGCAACAGTGTGCCCGGAATCGGTGTACAGTTTGTTGGCGAAAAATCGTCTAATGTGCGCAGAGCAATCGAAGACCATCTTGGTGGTTTGATCAACTCTGATCGAAAAACCAACACGATGTAGTCATCGCTATGGCACCGGCTTAACCGGGCCATAGTCAGAACACATCGCCTGCACGGCAGCTGCCCCGTAGCGGACAGCGCGCCGTGTCTGTAATGGGGTACCATGCGCGAGATGCGCATTCTTCACCTTATATTCTGTATTCTCCTGCTTGCGATATCCGCCTGCGCTGACAATCCTGATGAAGCGATTGTCAGCGGCAACACGATGGGAACCACCTACGCGATCAAGGTACCCGGCGTAACATCGGCAGAACTCTCCCCGCTAAAGCTTGCTGCGGAAGCAGTGCTCGCAGATATTAACGCTGCGATGTCCACCTACCAGCCTGATTCTGCTATCAGTCGGTTCAACAACTCTGAAAAAACCACCTGGTTTGAAGTCCCTGTGAGCTTTGTGGTGGTCGCTGACGCGGCACTACAGGTTGCGCGACAAACCGAAGGGGCATTTGATCCGACTGTCGGGCCAATCGTACAGCGATGGGGGTTCGGTGCATCAGAAGAACAGCCGATACCGCCGCCTGCCGCAGAGCTCGAACAGCTCAGAGCCATGACTGGATATCGGCATCTTCAGACTCGCCTG
>CALHCI010000042.1 GCA_937931165.1 uncultured Granulosicoccaceae bacterium | reverse complement strand
GCATCTTCATTTATCGAAGTGGCAAGCGGTGAAATACTTACTTCGGTAATCTGCACAACGTCCACACTGACCGCTTCAGTCTGTGTGCTGTAGGGTGTTGTCAGGCCGTTGATAGATACATCCACATGACTGCCGGCGGTACCGGAAGTTCTATCCCACGCATTCACCGCAAGGAAAGCGCTGCCAGTGAAACCGGTAGCCGGCTCAAAGCGCACCAGATCATTGGCTCCAAGGAGCAAGGCATTGTTGCTGGATGCAGCACCGATATTCACCCAGGTCGAACCGGCGTTAAGAGAATACTGCCATGCACCACTGCCATTCATACCGACGACAGCAATCCCTTCCAACGGCGAGTCATCAACATCAGTGATACGATCACCACCTGCACTGGCAATGATATCGGCAACACTGTTACCTGCGCCGCCAGAGGAATTTTCCAGAACGGGAAGCAAACGCGTGTCACCGGAAGTATCATAATCAGGTGCATCATTAACAGCATTGATAGCAACTAATATAGTTTCGTCCGCTATCAACATACCGCCACTACCCTGAGCACCGGTATTGCCATCACTTAGCAGCCATTGCAGATCGACAGTCGCCGGCGGTGCCTGCGATGTATTCAGGTAACTGACCTGCTGCATGAAGTTTTCGACATCGGATTTAGTCGGTATTTCTCCGTTGACATCGGTAAATACCACACTGATATGCCCTGCCACCCAATCCAGCGTACCGATGGTTACACCGTTCTTTTGCAGCTGCGTGCCAACAGTCGATAACCCGTTGGCATTGGTAAATGAAAATTGATCTTCCGGATTATCAGCAGCTAATCGGCTTAAATACAACCATGCGCCTGAATAGTTACCCTGTCCGGAATTCAAGGCATCCAACTCCGTGTCAGCGACCTGAACGGATACATCAATGAGTACTGGTAAAGATCCCTCTGTGTAGACAGGACTGTTGTCGAGCGCACTGATTGACGGCGCTGTATTTACTGTGTTGTACAACTCACTGACATCTGCCGGACTTAACGCGCGATTATAAATGCGAACATCGTCAATCAAGCCCTCAAAATCATTGGAATTACTTCCGGTTGCCCCGACTCTGAAGTCAAGACTGCTTCCAACGCCTCCGGAGGTCGTCCCACTGCGTTCAAATGCACCGTTGTGGTATAGAGTCAACGCGCCAGCAGTTTTAACGCCGGTAATAAGATGCCAGTTATTGTCGTGAACGTTCTCTGCGAATGTAATACCACCGTTGACTCCGAAGTTAACGTCCCCGAAATTGTCTGTAAAAAAATTAAATCCATCCGGCCCACCAGACGACTGGCTGACCACCTGGACACTGGACCCGGGGACTACACCGGATTTCATCCAGAATGAAATAGTAAAATCACCGGCACCGAAGTCAAGAGTGGTGTGATCACCGGCAAAGAACCATGAGTTAGCCCCCGAAAGGTCAGCACTGAAGTCCAATGCATAGTTGCCTACAGCAGAGTCCGTACTCCACGTTGGCGCGACAATAGTGCCACTGTTGTTTCCGGTCGAGTCAGCGCCGAAAGAACCGACCCCTTCTTCAAACTCGTAGTGCGCAACCAGGTTACTGGTTATATCAAGCTGGTGCTGCCACGATTGTTGCAGCACAGAACTGATGGCAATATCAGTTTCAACAATCCCCGTAACAAACTCAAGATCCCAGTCCGCACTCAGTGATGGATGGCCGGTCTTGTCATCGCTGGCAGCCACATCGCACTGACAGAGTTCAGACAGTTGATTGATTAGCGTTATGCCTTTTTGTGTCGCTGCCAGATCACAGCCATAGATCAGGATGTCCGCACCTGCAGATAGATTGTCTGACCAATCGACAAACTCATCACCACGAACGTCCAGCAACGCCTGGTTAATAGTGGCTGCACCCAGCTGTATGTTTCCATCAGAACCATGGGAGATAACATGTATCGCTGATACCGTACCCAACGCTTCAAGCGTATCAGATACCTTGTGCAATCCATCTTCAGACTCATCAACCAGCACCACGGAGAACCGAACTGCAGGATCATGGCGCTGCAAGTCTTCAATCAATAACTGGTAATCATCCACACGGCTGTCAATAAAAACAACTTCCACGATCGCTGTGGATTGCTCCGACACATGCGTTATTGGCTGCTCTGGCTCTTCAACTACTTGTGCGGTGCTTCGGTTTTGTGAAGTAACTTCAGGGTTGAGTTGTATCGCAGTCGGTGCGTCCGGATTTGTTACCGGCACAAGTAGTGACTCGAAGTTTTCAGCGTGCCCGGAGACATGCAGCGATTCATCTCCTGACTTGTCTATTAAAAGAGTTGCCGCACCCGGATCTTTAACGATTGTCAGAGTTGATGCGGCTGGCGAATCCACCTGTTGATTAAAGTCGCGGGGCACATCAAGGTCGCGTGGAACATCGAAATCCGCCGCGAGCACATCGGGTGCGAGGCCAGGCACAATGTCGGCGGAAAACAGAACACGAGGCTCGAGCACCTCAACACGAGCTTGCCTCCGGGGATCCGGAGAAACCGTTCTGTTACACCTTTTTTTCAAAGCTCTTGGAACCCAGCAGTTAGATGGCGACCTGCACTAACGGGTTGTATCGGCTAAATAGATATTGACTAAAATTCCGGATATGAGCGGCAACAGATTGATTTTCAACTCATTCTTTTTCACCTGGGACAGGAAATATAGACTCCGTCAGGTTTTAATGCGGTGTCCCGGTAAATCATCGAAAAATTATTTTCGCGAGCGGTGGCACAAGCAGCTGTGTGGAATGTGTTTTTATCGATCAGATCTTCGTATTCCACTGAAAACACTGGCTTATTCAACGCTGTAAATCTCGCGACCTGCTGACAATTGTCGTAGTGGTAGCAGGATTCACTCTGCATCATATCTACATCCGCCGCCACGTCGTCGAGCAGTGCTTCACCGTTTTTTAGCGAAAACGCCATACCGCGGAGATGGGCCTCGTTAGCCAGCCAGCGCACATAGGCAATGGCGTCTGCGCGGGATAATGCGAAGCCGGTATCATTTTCATAGCCGTTAATGTTATCTGCGTCGAGTACATCGAAGCCTTTGCTGCGGCAGAGATCCATACGGGCGCGCATGATCGGTGCGAGCAGTTCGATTTGCCGAACGTCCAGCCACCATTCACCCGGCCAGCCATCGTAGGCTTTCCCAACCACTGCGGGTGGGAACTGTGTAAAGTCGTCGCGCCATTTTTCAGCGCTTCCGGCGCTGATGTAACACAGTAGCCTGGCACCATTGGCTTTGGCAGCATTAAGCGAAGCCTGAGATACAGCAGAATCTACGGCGTAGACATTCACACCGTCAATGAGCTTTAAATCACCCTGTAATTGCAGTTGCCAATGAAGTTTGTCGGTAGCCGCGGGTTGCCACCAGTTTGCATTACCGGTGCGAGCCTCGCTACGAGTAAGGCTTACACCAGCAAGCGCTGCAAACAACAAAGCCAGTCCGCAGATAACTGTGAGTCGAAAAGACACGGTGTCTAATACGGACTCGGCAGTTACGCGGAGAACAGCTCTAGAATATCGTCAGCAGCCAGACCGCGAATAACCTCTTCACGATTTTCGACTACGATGTCGGCAAGTTCTTTTTTGCGGCGCTGCAGATCGAGAATTTTTTCTTCAACCGTTTGCTCGGTAATCATGCGATAGACGAACACGGGCTTGTCCTGCCCGATACGATGCGCTCTGTCGATAGCCTGGTTTTCAACCGCAGGGTTCCACCACGGATCATAGAGAATGACGGTATCTGCTCTGGTGAGGTTAAGCCCGGTGCCACCGGCTTTCAGTGAGATTAAAAACACATCAGCATCACCAGCCTGAAAGGTATCAACCGCTTCATCGCGCTTGCGGGTTTTACCGGTAAGCTTGGTGTAACTGATACCGGCAGATTCTATTTGTGCTTCGATTAATGAAAGCATTTCGGTGAATTGTGAAAACAGCAGCACCTTGCGCCCTTCTTCAACGAAGGTTGGCAGCATATCCATTAGCGCATCTAGCTTGGCAGACTGTGTAACGCTCTGTGCCTGACTCATTTTAACCAGACGCGGGTCAAGGCAGGTTTGACGCATGCGTAGCAAGGCATCGAGCACCGTAATATGGCTTTGCCCAAGACCGCTCTCGGAAAGTGCCCGGCGCACACGGCTTTCCATTGACGCTCTGATGCCTTCATACAGCACCGCCTGTTCAGGATACAGTGAGACACGCTGAATGATTTCAGTTTTGGATGGCAACTCAGACGCTACTGCATCTTTACTGCGCCGTAAAACAAATGGCTTGAGCCGCTTGGTTAATGCGACAGCCGGTAGTCTGTCTGAATTTTTTTCGATTGGCGTTCGGAAGGTTTTATTAAAGTGCTTTTGATCACCAAAGAAACCAGGCATCAGAAAGCGGAATTGTGACCACACTTCGCCCAGGTGGTTTTCCAGTGGTGTACCTGTCAGACAAAGCTTATGAACCGCATTGACCGAGCAAACCGCTTTGGCCTGTTTGGTCGACGGGTTTTTAATGGCCTGTGCTTCATCGAGTATAAGATAATGATAGCTCTGACCCTGATGCACATCGAGATCTCTCGACAACAATGCATAGGTAGTTAGCAGTAAATCGTAGTCAGCAATGTTGCCAAAGTGTTCGATTCGGTCAACGCCATGCAACACAGCAACTTTAAGTGTCGGTGCAAATTTTTCTGCCTCACGCCGCCAGTTACCCATCAAACTGGTAGGTGCTACAACGAGTGAAGGTCCGGTGGTGCGACCGGCTTCTTTTTCTGCCAGTACCGTGGCAAGTGCCTGCACGGTTTTACCAAGACCCATATCATCAGCGAGTATTCCACCGAAGCCGAATTCACGCAAAAACTGCAACCAGCTTAAGCCCTCACGCTGGTAATCACGTAACTCTGCAGTCAGTGATTGTGGCACCTCGACTGACTCTATACCCTTGAACGACTTTAGCCTTTCGAGAAGTTCGGCTAGTTTGGCCGGCACTTCCCATTCGAGATCAATTTCCCCGACAGACATAATGCCATCGGCAATATCATTGATGACAGTCGATTGCAGATCAGAGAAGCGCAACTTGCCGTCTTCGTGTTCATGCATTTCCACCAGTACTTCGAGCACCGGCCGGATGTGTTTGATAGGAAACTCAATCAGGGTGTCTTCATCAAGCCAGACGGTGGCAGATGCTTCAGGATCATTAAGATAGCGTGGCAGGTCTGAGCCAACACGCTCGAGAAAACTGGCCAGCACGGGAATTAACGCAATTGGCTGCCCGTCAATGATGAAATTCAGGTCAAGATCAAACCAGTGATTGTCAGCTGAATGATTGACATTCATCTGCCATTCTTTGGAGGTAATAATCTTGAATTCAAACTCAGGTGTGCGTTCGATTATCCAGCCATCGCGACGCAGATCGGCAAGCTTGCCATCGATGAGGTCCTGCCACAACACCATGTCTTTTGAAGTTTTGGCGTTAACGGTTAATTGAATAGAGCCATCAACATGCAACCGGTTAACCCACTCCGGCAGATCCGTGCTGGTAAGCTGATTGATCAATGAAAGCTCACTGTCTGCCATACGAATCACGCGCACAAACTGCCCGTCAGACTGGCGATGCAGAAACTCTTTTTGATCCGAGATTGCCATCATGTGCGGCAGGCGTGCGCCATCATAGTCGACCAGCACTTCGGCATAGCGATGTGTACCGGCGCTGTCTTTTCTGGCCGTCAGTACCACAACACCACGCGGCTCGACTCCGGATATCTGTCGAATATTGAGATCAGCCGGCAATGGCAGGTCGACAGACTCCATCGATTCGACCATAAGTTCGGAAATACGCATGGCATCGGCCTGCGCTATTGGTGGCAGGTGCGGTACACCAGCCAGAAACTTTGACGGTACATCGGTTTCGATCACACCACACTTAGCAGTGCGCGTCTGAATGTACCAGGGTGGCTCCGTGGGCAGGCTGACAAAAGATTCATTGCTGCCCACCAGCGTGACATCGAGCTGCCGGTAGTCATCCCCCAGTGAAGTCCAGTCAGCCCTGACCGGCAGGTTCTGACCAAACGACAGCGGTTCACTATCGAACGCTTCGAAATAACAGGAGCCGGTTTCCACCATCCAGCGGAACACCATGTAACCGTGCTCGCCGCTGAGGTTAAGTCCGGTGGGGCTGTCTTTAAGGCCGATCAGTGCATTGCAGATGCGCGCATCATGGCTGCTGAGGTCAGTCGCATCAAAGTGACGTCTGTCCAGCGCCAGTGGAGACGACTTGCCAAGCCCGCCGCTGCGTAACTTGCGAGCCGAGTACGCCGCGACCTCATAACGCACATCCTGACGCAACAGAATTTGACGGATGCGATACAGCACCACAACAGAGTCTTCGGTCAGTGACAACTCGTCGCTTTCGGCCTGCTTGTTCAGCGCATCCCGCCAGATCGCAATGGCATCAGCGGAGGTGTCTGGTTGCTCGTTATGATCGATCCAGCTCAGTATGGTAGCTGCCACATGTTTGCAGTTGAGTCGCACCGGACAACTGCAGGTACCACGTAAACTCAGATTTTCGCGTCCGCGCGTAATGACCAGTCGCAATTCATGTGTGTTGTCTGCGGTGCCGTTGACGGTTGCAGTAACGGTTTTTGCGCCGTCAAAATCCAGATCGACAACCCGCCCTTCATCGGCGTATTCGCGCGCGCGGGTGAACGTCGCCTCATCAAACTCAATGGCACAGGCACGCAGCAATGCGTCCTTGCCAAACGGATTGAACGAATCAGGTACTTCTGTAGGCAAATTGGCCGTGCTCAAAAGGGTGCCACGCTAGTCATCAACCGTCCATTTCAACAAGAGGTGCGCTTCGAAGCAAGTCTTCGTAGTGCACACTTACTTGACGTAAATTTATTGTGTTTAAAAATCCTGAATAAGCGAGGTAACTGAGCAGAAATCTCATGTCGCTCGCCCAATCGGGCAGATATCTGGGTGCTTTACACATCCCGATGCTGGATAGTTCACAAAGTACCGGAATATCTTCAAGATCGAGCTTGCCGCAAAACAGCAGCAACAGACAATCCGTTCTACCGTTAGCGACCAGTGCACGCAAAAAGTTGTGTACACGAATCAAACCATCAAGATAAACAATGTCTTTGGTAAACGGCGCACCACCAGTCAGCACGCCGCCGCGAAACACGCGTCGCGCATTTTCGAATGACTGATTCTGCGAATCGGTACGCTCCAGAAAGTAATGATAAACCTCCAGAAAATCAGCACCATCGGCGGCCATTTGAATAGCCAGCGTACGATCTGACAGACGTCGCAACCGATCGAGATCCATCGAGCCGGTAATAAACTCGGAAAAGACCGCCAGTCCCTCCTGAGTACGGGTGGTGCCGGCATGACTTGAGCCAAGAATGGGCAACTGTTTCTGGTACATGCCGTTAAGTGAGGTGGCAACATGTACACCGGCTTCATGATGAATTAACTGATCAATGTCTTTGTCGTTAAACTTTGCATCTTTGCGAATACGGATTCGCTCTCGACCGGCGAGCGCATTGGCCGACAATTCTTCAACAACCGTTACCTGCGGCGCATCGTCGCCAAACATGTCCTGCACTGCCGTTTCTATTTGTGCTGCCAGATCTTCACTGCTTACCGTTTCCTGAGCGAGATACTTGTCACTAAGACCGTCAAGCTGAGCCAGCGCATCTTCAAAATCACTGGCGAGTGTCAGCGCGGTACTGGACTGATCAATAAGGTAATCACCCGGAGCCCCATAAACAGCACTTGAATGCGTATAAAACGAAGGCGTACCACAACTAAGCATCATATTTGCGCTGTGCTCAATGGCGGCAGCCTGCCGTTCCAGCCATTGATCGATCGCAGAGCTTTGCATAAGACGCCGTGCTTCAGTCAGTGCATCCATGACCGGGGCAGCGTCATATGATGGATAACTCACCTGTGGTAACGACATTGCACCAGCGGCAAAAAACTCATGCCGAACCGAGCCATCCCACGCAAGGTGACTGAGCACGCGTGTTTGACGGGCGGCATGCTGCAGCACTTCACATATTCTGGTTATTCGCTGTTTGGTGGTCTCACCCATCGGCATTCCGGACGTGCACGCTACACTCAACCGGCCAAGTTTAACAGTTCGATGACGTCTTGAGGAATTTTCATTAAGTGCAATAACTGCCACCGGCTTTTTATTACCGGTACTGATCTATCTTGCGGGAAACAATAAAGAAAAAAGCGCGGGCAGTTTTATCTCAGCCCGGAAAAGATAACCAGCACCAGATGCCTAACCAACTCGTCAGACATTTCAGCACGAAGAATTCGTTCTTCGTCGTCTTTGGCGAGCACATCGGTTTCATCGTAGGTGTAGTCACGCGCTACTGATACCGTCTGAAGCTTTGGCTGGTTTTCTGATGTGAGCTCCAGTGCGCCGGCCTTAACGCCATCAGCAGACCTGAGTGTGCGCAGACCAACCGAGTGCAGAAGTTCGTACTCACTGACTTTACCGGATGCACTGACCGAAGCGACACGCCGGGAGATAACTTCATCGCTCAGTACAACCACGGTGTCTGCATCTTCACGAAATGCCGCAAAACGAACCTGCTGCGCGGTTAGTGCATTTCTGAGTGGCTGCAACACGCTGACACTGCCGTCTTCGACCAGATACAACTCGCCGACCAGTTCGCTGCCAAACTGCTGGCTGCCACGCATGCTGAAACCACAACCGGATAGTGCGGCAACAAGCGCCAGTATGAGGAAACGTCGAAGTATCATGAGGCTACAATATTGACCAGTTTTTCCGGTACGACAATCACTTTGCGTACAGTTTTGCCATCGGTGTGTCGCAGAACATGTTCATCTGCGAGTGCCAGTGATTCACACTCATCTTTACTGGTGCCGCTTGCAACAGTGATTTTGCTGCGAAGCTTACCGTTTACCTGCACGACCAGTTCGATCTCACTGCGCGCAAGCGCACTTTCATCGAGCTGAGGCCAGCTTTCATCAACAATAACATTTGACTTGCCCAACGACTGCCACAGCGAGTGACACACGTGCGGAATGACGGGTGACAACATCAGCAGAGCAGATTCTATTGCCTCTGCCACAATATCGCGATCATCGTCGCTGCTGACATCAAAGCGATTAACTTCATTCAGTAACTCCATGACTGCGGCCAACGCGGTGTTAAACGTATAGCGGCGACGCATGTCATCGGTGACTTTTTTGATGGTTTCATGGGTTTTACGTCGCAGCCCCAGTTGCACCTCGGTGAAGTCTTTTGCGCGCACAGACAATGATTCAGTATTGCCGGGGGCACCGGCAGCGACATGGCCATGGACTGTTTTCCATAACCGGCGAATAAACCGGTTGGCACCTTCAACACCCGCATCACTCCATTCGAGTGATTGATCAGGCGGAGACGCAAACATCGAGAAAAATCGCACGGTGTCTGCGCCGTACTGATCAATTAACGCTTGCGGGTCAACACCGTTGCCTTTGGACTTGGACATTTTTTCCATACCACCCACTGCTACTGATGAACCATCAGCGCGTTTGGCAGCAGCGATGACTTTGCCTTTGTCGTCTTTTTGTACCTCGACCTCGGCCGGGGTGACATATTCTTTGCGACCGCGATCGTCTTCGGTGAAATAGGTTTCCGCGACCACCATGCCCTGAGTTAACAGGCGCGTAAACGGCTCGTCAGAGGTAACCAGCCCGACGTCTCGCATAAGTTTGTGAAAAAAGCGTGCATATAAAAGGTGCAGGACTGCATGCTCAATACCACCGATGTACTGATCTACCGGCAACCAGTAGTTAGCTCTTTCATCGAGCATTGAGTCGGCGTCGACACAGCAGTACCGTGCGTAGTACCAGGATGACTCGAAGAACGTGTCAAAGGTATCTGTTTCACGGGTACCGGGCTGGTCAGTGCCTGGAAAAGTAGTCTCGTAAAATTCAGGGTCTGACTTGATCGGTGAATTAACACCGGAGAACGCCACATCTTCAGGCAGCACCACCGGCAGATCCTGCTCAGGCACCGGCTGCATTGCGCCGTCTTTGTCGTAAACAACCGGAATCGGGCAACCCCAGTATCGCTGTCGTGACACACCCCAGTCACGCAGTCGATAATTCACTTTGCGTTTGCCAATGTTGTCTGCTTCGAACTTGCTGCAAATACCATCAACGGCTGCTTCGAAACCGAGACCATCGAACTGTTCTGAATTACATAGATTACCGTGAGCTACCATCGCAGCTTCAGAAATGTCTGCCGGCTGATTGTCTTTGTCACAAATAACAACGCGTTTTTTGATGCCGTATTTTTCGGCAAACTCCCAGTCACGCTGATCGTGTGCGGGAACCGCCATGACCGCACCGGTGCCATAACCCATCAATACGAAGTTAGCCACCCATACTTCGATTTTATCCCCGGTAAGCGGATGGATCAGATGTACGCCCAATGGCATACCCTTCTTTTCCATGGTTTCCATGTTGGCTTCGGAAGTGTCGGTGACTTTGCACTCTTCCAGAAACGCGGCTATAACCGGGTTATCGCCAGCGACTTTTTTCGCCAGCGGATGCTCCGCCGCCACCGCTGCGTAGGTGACCCCGTAGATGGTGTCAGGGCGGGTGGTGTAGACCGCGAGTTTGCTGCCGTCGTCGACATCAAATTCAAATTCGAGCCCTTCTGAACGACCAATCCAGTTGCGCTGCATGGTGCGAACCGAATCGGGCCAGCCATCGAGTTTATCAATATCGTTGAGCAGTTCTTCTGCGTAGTCGGTAATGCGAATAAACCACTGCGGTATTTCACGACGCTCTACCAGCGCGCCAGAGCGCCAGCCGCGACCGTCTACCACTTGTTCGTTAGCAAGTACGGTCTGCTCTTCCGGATCCCAGTTGACCACGGCCATTTTTTTGTAGGCCATGCCTTTTTCAATCAGCTTGGTAAAAAACCATTGTTCCCATCGATAGTATTCAGGGGTGCAGGTAGCAAGCTCGCGAGACCAGTCGTAAGCAAAGCCAAGGCTCTGCAACTGCTCTTTCATGTAGGTGATATTTTCGTACGTCCATGCGGCGGCAGGCACCTGATTTTTTATCGCCGCATTTTCAGCCGGCAAGCCAAACGCGTCCCAACCCATCGGCTGCAGAACGTTTTTGCCAAGCATGCGCTGAAATCGCGATATCACGTCACCAATACTGTAGTTGCGCACGTGTCCCATGTGCAGCTTACCGCTTGGGTACGGGAACATGGCAAGACAGTAGTATTTCTCACGAGACGGATCTTCCGTCACCTCGAAACACCGGTTATCGTTCCAGTAGGCTTGCGCAGATTTCTCTACCGCATGGTTGTCGTAGACTTCTTGCATGTATCGAATATCGGGAATGGATGAAAAGTTTAAGCGGGTAAAACAACCGCGGATGCCTGTTGTTCAACTGCCAGCCTGCCTATGATACAGCAATAGCTGCTAAATGCATGATGCGCAACTGTTAACCTGCGTTATCCTCGCTGCCCACACAAGTCATGCCGGATTCATTGAATTTCAGGCGTGTTTGCAGATTCAGACGATCAACGCCGAATGCCGGCTGAACGTCGCCTGCTGGTGCGGTGTCAGGCAGCTTTGCGCAGATCGTACAGCGAAATAATCTCGTCAACCGGATAGCTGACACCGGTCAGCGACACCTCAGCCAGCCCCAGGCGCCTGGAAAGCTGCTGGCGCTGCAACGCTGCTGCACGATACTCGAGAAAAGCGGAGGGATCGAACTCGGGGTTATTGTCGGAATCCTTGCTGTACAACGTGACATAACAGCGCGACGGCACATGACCGGCATCAATTCGTTGTTGCAGATTTGCCTCTTCAAGCAGTCCCGATACTGACTTGTCGAGAAAGCTTTTCTGATCAATCCCGGGGTCGAAAAATTCGGCAATAAGCTGACTGCGCCCGCTGCAGGAGAGCCCGTATTCATCTGCCAGTATAGCGAGGTTCTGCACCGCATAGCGATCTGATGACTGAATGGAGTAAGCCACCAGCCGGCGCAATGATTCAATAAGGTCTGTTGGAAGGTCTGTTGGAAGGTCTGTTGGCAGAATCGCTTCGGCATGAACAGATTCACCAGCCACCTCACAGGTATTCTGGTGCTTTTCAATTTCGCGTACCAGCTTAACCAGCAACGGCCGCACGACTCTGCCTCGCAAACGACAGGACCAGTAAATTCTGACACCGCTGTGTTTCCACCAGCCATTCATGACATCCGGATCGCGTATACCTTCTTCTTCACTGATTGCCGTATCGATAAGTTTGGTGACTATGCCGCACAGTGTGTAGGGTTCATAGGTGGCAGTGGCCTGCAATGTCATTTCGGTGAAGCGATCAAAGTTATATTGCTGCTGCGGCAAAATCAGCCCGTCACACTCAAGAGTCGCACGCGCCTTCTCTGCAGCCGCCACGCTGGACTCGGCATCCGTAAGCTCCGAGACCATCGCCGCAAGTGGCCCACCAAAGCGGTTTTTAATTTTGTTTAATGACTGATCATAACCTGCCACAGGTCTTGAGCCGTCTTCGACAACATCATGCAAAATGGCAACGGTTGCCACAGAAGGCTCAAGTGTGGGACCGAATATTTGTTCTGCGACAGCGGCTATTCGCAGTGAGTGACCAATCATTGTACCGGCGGATTTACGCCGGCCTTTTTCCAGATACTGCATCATTTCAAGTGCCGCCAGATGTATTGTACCGAGCGAGTTATAGTTGTCTGCCGCGTTAAACAGCTCTACCAGTGGCAGGTTGTTATGTACATCCTGTACCGCCTTACCACGCCGCCCGACAAGCCGCCGTTTTTTTCGGGAGTCTTCCAGTACATCACTCACCGACATCATTAAGGTGTGTTCCAGCGGTTCGGCCAACGCGCCATAGTCCACACCATGAATGCCGAGCGCCGCTTTAGTCCGGTGGTAGTACACACTTAAATAGGGACGTTCGGGGAAATCGCCACTGCAGTCAATACCGTAAGTGGCAAGCTCTTGCTGTTTTGCAAGATCCAGATTGCCAAGCACCTCATCACCGGCTGCACGTGCCACCAGTCTTAACTGACTGGCTTCGATAGCTGCAATGACATTTGCATGTGCTCTTGATAGTTTTAACTTGTGACATTGCCCGGCCAGATAAGCACCAAGAAACTGCTCATAGGATTTTTTTATTGCAACAAGATGCTTGCAGATTTCCCTGCCAAACAACGCATTGATGACAGATAAGTTAACCGTTGTGCGATTGCCCGGCAGAACCGCAGAATAACGATCGGTGCATCCAAGTGTATCTCTGATCATTGCCGCGATAATCAGATTATTATCGATGGTTGAGGAACCACGTCTGCGGTTACCGTATTTTTGCACTCCCATCAACATAGCGCCTAACAGGACGTCGGCAGCAATGCTCGGTTCGAGTTTGGCCAGGCAGTTACTGCTGATCGCTTTACCAGTGGCTTTCAGCTGATGCAGTTGCGAATCGAAAGGAAGTTGTTCGGCATTGGCATCGAAGTCAGGGGTCAGTGTATCGCAAACTATCTGACGGCCGCGTACCGTGCGCAACACACCATCCGGCAAGTCGGCAATATTAATATATTGTTCGCTTTCGCTCTTCAGCCATTGTCGGGATACCACACCGATCAGCGCACGCTGATCGTCGCGCGTAGCAACCAACAGATTGTAAGCTCTCAGCAGATTTTCAATATCCGGTGAGCAGCCCCGAACACTTTTACTCATCAACAACTATATCGCCGCCAGCGACGATGCCTTATGCAGTGTAGGTTGGGCGTATTGTGATGCAGTTTTTGTACGCCATAGACACTCGACGGCGTTCGCTGAAATTACTTAAACAGTTTGTACGGTATTTCTGATGTTAACCGGCAACCCGGCCCGGGCTTGAAAAACACGGTAACGAACAACTTCTGCTAACAAATAATTGCAGAAGTAAAAATATGCCCTGAATCTATCATCCACCGACCTTCGACAGTAATGTGCAGCTCTTTGCCAAGGTGGTTGTTACAAACAATTTTGGACTGGTGAGATTGCCGATCCATATCGAGAACAACTTCACATTGTTTGAAGTCGATAAACGCTTTAACCATGTGATAACAACACTTGTAGTTGGCTTCTTTTATCGAGAAGATCAGCTTGCCTGCCCAGCTTTCCATCGACGCGGTTGCCACGAGCTCTGCACCGGTGAGTACAACATCTTCCACTTCAGGGTTTAACGCTTCGAGTGTTTCGACATCAATACCGAGATCAGAAATAGAGCGTGTTGAAGCGACCGCTACTGCACAAAATACATCGCTGTGACTGATACTGCCGATAATGCCATCCGGCCACAATGGCTGGCGGTAGTCACCAACCAGCAGAGGCTCGGCCGCCCCCGTGATCGTAGAAATCAAACGTCTGGCCTGATTACGGCCAGCGGCAAACTCTGCCAGTCGCTTGCCACAAACATCCCCGAGCTGCGCTTGCTCGGCAGGGGCGAGATCGGTAGGCCAGCTGTCGCGGTGCTCGACCAGCGTCAGCACCCCATCCGGAAATAACCCGGCCACATCCGGAGCGGTTTGGGTGCCCTGGCGAGCTGGCAAAAACTCGGCTTCGTTGACATCAGCAGAGTTGGCGGCGTAATTCATATCCATTTCCATGGTCGGTGGCAATCACCAGACATCTCAATATGTCAGGACAAAATAACAGAATTCAAGAGTATCGGAAATCTGCAGAGTGACGATTGCGTCAGGTTCAGGGCAAATCTTACAGCGTTAGTCTTTTTGGTCTTTTGACCTTCAAAATTGAGCCAGTGCGCTCAGCAAACGACATACATTCAACAACTTCAGCGCCAGGTAGACTTGTGTTCAGACAATCTCACAGAATACCAGATTCCTGACTGCTGGTCCGTGCTCAGTGGCCCAAAGGGGTCAGAGGAATGCCCATTCCAGCATTCCTGCGGCCGAATTTTCCTCTCAGCGGCTTGACCGAATCCAGCAATAACAATGAGGATTGACGGGCAAAACCAAGCGACGCCGACAGCGGCCAGCGATGCTTTCGGAAGACTTTGGCCAGGGTATCGGTCTGACGCACAACAAACTGCTGATCCGGGCGACGCGCAGACACAAATTTGCCCAGGGCAATTTCGACCTCAGGTTCGTTGGCGAGTTGACCGGCAAGTTCAAAAACATCACGCAGCGCCAGATTCAACCCCTGCCCGGCCACCGGATGCAGCGTTCTGGCGGCATTGCCAATCAGCACGCTGCAGCCATGTGTCTGTTGTTGAGATTCAGTCAGCATTAGCGGGAGCACAGCGCGAGGACCAATATCCTGAATCCGGCCCAGTCTGCCACCAAAGCGTTGTTGAATTTCATCAATCAGTTGCTGATCAGTCAGTGATCTTATTTCATCGGCGCGATGCGCGTGCACGGTATAGACCAGCGCCATCCGGCGCTCATCCAGCGGCAATAACGCTAGCGGCCCGGAATCGGTAAATCGCTCAAAGGCCACGTTGCCATGATCGCGCTGACACAACACATTGGCCACCAGCGCACATTGCTCATAGTCGGTAGTATTTACTTCAATGCCCAACTGCGCACGCAATGATGAGCCAGTGCCATCAGCGGCAACCAGTAGTTGTGCATCAGCTGTTTGTGTTTGATCAGCTGACACAATTTGCAAACACAGCGGGTTGCTCACCGGCTGAATGAGTTGAACAGAAGCAGGTTTTACTAACGTGATCCCAGGCTCGGCATCAATTAACTGATACAGTTGCTCTTCAAGCAGATGGTTTTTGATGACATAGCCAAGTGCAGGCACCGAAAATTCATTCGCATGAAATCTGACAGCACCGAAGCGCCCTTGCTCGTTGACCAGTACCGAATGAATCGGACAACCGAGATCTGACCACAGACCAGCCGATGCCAATAGCTGCTGCGATCGATACGACACAGCAACACTGCGCACTGCCATTGCGTTGTCTGCCATTGCTTTGTCTGACAGAGCCGGTACCGAATCTGCGGCATCAACCAGTGTTACATCAAAACCGACACGCGCCAGCAACAACGCCTGTACGCAGCCCACAATACCTGCACCGGCAACAACTGCAGAACTAACCTGCGTACTCACATCAGTGTTCCGCCATTAGTGCTTCGATTTCGTCAATTTCTTTTGGCACTGTTGAGGTAATTACTTCTGACCCGTCTTCGGTCACGATGACATTATCTTCAACGCGTATACCAATGTTTCGATAGCGCTTGGGTACATCAGAAGCGTCTGACAAATACAGGCCCGGCTCAATCGTCAACACCATACCGGGTTCAAGTGCGCGCCATTTACCATCCACTTTGTAGTCACCAACATCATGCACATCAAGTCCCAGCCAGTGTCCGGTGCGGTGCATAAAGAAACGACGGTATTCTTCATCTTTAATCAGCTTGCGAACATCGCCCTTTAAAATACCCAGTTTCACCAGGCCTTTGGTAATGACCCGCACCGCAGCCTCGTGAGGATCGTTCCAGTTGTTACCGACAACGGTTTTTTCTATCGCCGCAAGATTGGCATCTAAAACAATCTGGTAAATCTCCCGCTGTGCGTCACTGAATTTACCGTTAACCGGAAACGAACGTGAAATGTCTCCAGCGTAACCCTGCCATTCGGCACCGGAGTCTATCAACACCATATCGCCGTCATGCAGTTCCATATCATTTTCGGTGTAATGCAGTATGCAGCCGTTGGCACCACCACCCACAATGGGCTCAAAAGAGTGTTGCGCACCGGCTGACCGATAGGTACTGATGAGTTCTGCCTCAAGCTGATATTCCATAGTACCGGGCTCGCATCGTTTCATCGCGGCCATGTGACCTGCAGCGCTGATCTTTGCCGCTTTGCGCAACAGTGAGAGTTCGGCACGGCTTTTATACAGCCGCATATCGTGAAGGTGGAAATCCAGCGACACAAACTCACTGGGTACGCTGGCTCCTGACCCGGACTTGGCTTTCAACTGATTGATCCAGCCGATAATCCGATTGTCGAACAGCGTCTCCCGCCCCATAGAATAAAAAACACGCTCACGTCCTTCGAGCAAGCCCGGCAGAATGTCGTCGATGTCATCGATCGGAAAGGCGTCATCAGCGTCGAGCATCTCGGGCGCTCGATCGACACCAAGGCGACGACCGTTCCAGGTTTCCATGAGTTCATCGCGTTCACGACAAAAAATGATGTACTCGGCCGCTTTCCGCCCGGAGATCAGCACCGCCACCGACTCGGGCTCGTCAAAGCCGGTCAGGTAGTAGAAATCGCTGTCCTGTCGGTAAGTAAAGTTGGTGTCACGGCTGCGCGACTTGACCGGTGCGGCCGGAATAATGGCAATGGAGTCTTTGCCAATGGCACGCATCAGATTTTTTCGACGACGGGCTCGTTCACGGCGAATAGTGGCTGAATCCTGCATGGGAATCCGTAGTGTGATCAGTGAATGGTGGGAGCGGGCGCCGGAGGTTGTAATTCCTCGTTAAGTAACAGCACTCCCATGCGCAGGTACTCTTCAATTTCAACCAGCGACTGCTCAGTGTTTTCATCGCTGTCGGACTCCGGCTTCACGCAGGCTTCGGCAATGTACTGGACGTCTTGTATGAATTCCCTGACATCGTCGTTGTCCAGCATTTTGTCTTGCAAACCACCCATCGACAAGCCCAGGCTAAAACCACTGCACCAGTCAGACAACGCCAGCATGCGGTCGTCCAGTGCGCTTTCCTGCTCGGGAAGCAGCAGCGAAAAATCAAAAGTTTCATGATTAATTTCCGCCAGCGTACCCTGGTGAACGTCGTGTAATATTTTCAGCGCGTTTGCTGAGATATCAACCGACTCATCACGTGACGCAAACAGGTGGCGCACCCAACCCTGCATATCAGTAGAGCCGGTGGTGCAAAGAATGCCGCAAAGCACGCCGTGACATTCTGCCGCGCGCACCAGAGACCCACCTGAGGACAGTGCGTCGTTAACCGTTGAAAAATCAGGCAGCGCCATCTTTTAATTGCCTTTGCTATTGGGAGGAGAAGAGAAAAATCCGGACATTCAGGTTTTCGGCCTCATACTTTTGCCGAGTTTACCGTTATCGATACTGAAGGTTAACTATTGTTCATGATACCGTGTAAGCTCTGCATTACCATGGAGGGTGCCGGTGCAACCCGAATCCTGAGGCAAAACCAGGGCAAATGCGTAACAACAATCCAACAATGGATGAAGATCCGAAACATTTGCGTGAGCAACTCTCGGCTTTTGAAAATAAGCTGACAGAACTCATCGACATGGCTGACCGGCTGAAAGTTGAAAACGAATCACTGCGCGCTCAACAACTCAATCTGGTCGAAGAGCGCTCCAGACTCATCGAGAAAAACGAGCTGGCCCGCACCCGTGTTGAAGCGATCGTCACCCGCCTGAAATCTTTGGAAACAGCCTGATGCCTGCAGATAAAGTCTCTGTCAAAGTTTATATTATGAACAAGGAGTACCAGATTCAATGCGGGCCGGATGAAAAACAGCGTCTGATACAAGCCGCCGGCGATGTTGACAACCGCATGAGACAGGCTAAAAGCAGTAGCATCAGCACAGAGAAAGCTGCGGTACTTACCGCGCTCAATCTGGCCAATGAACTACAGGATGCAGAGCAAACCAGCGATATACTAAGCACGGTATCTCACAGTATCATTGACATGAATTCCCGAATTGATCGGGTTCTGGATAAAGACGATACAGAAAACCTCACCGAGGCTTCTGCCAATTCCAGCACCGGCGCAAGGTAGTTCGTAAAGCGCACAGTTTTATCGTCTGCGGTCCTTGCGTGATCGCAGATGATTCCCGGTTAGGATGTTCTCTGCGGTGTTCGTTAGCAGGCCCGTTATTCCCTTGAGCCTAATTCGAAACCCCGGGAGATAGCTACTTGTCGTTGTTGTGCATATCCGCTACGGCGGAAAGCCTGATTCGGCAGTAGTGACTCCCACCTGAACCGTCTGGTTCAAGGTACAAGGCCTGCGACGGCACATGTGGAGAATATCCGCTTACATTCAATTGTCAGAGAAAAAAAAGGCGGGCTAACAAGCCCGCCTTTTGCTTTTCTAAATCTGATTACAAAAAGAATCAGTCTGGAAAAAGCTTACTTCAGGAAAGAAGTATCGATAACCGCGCTGTAGTCTTCACGCGCCGGGCTGTCATCAGTGGCGAAAGCTCCACCAACAATGTCAAACGCTGTTGCAGCCAGACCACCGTCATTAAAGAACTCACTCATCTGCTGCTCTTTAGTCGGGAATACCATGTCAGCCATCTGGTTCATGGTTGTTTCTGTATCCATGCCAGATTCTTTTTCGATCAGACCGATTTTTGACTGGTCTTTTGCAAACGCCTTGTTGATTTCATCAGTCACATCCATGAAACCCTGAACCAGCTCTGGATTTTCCTGAGCGAATTTTTCAGTGACAGAAACCACGTCAAAAGCAACAATGCCAGCGTCGGCCATCGCCTCGTTAGACATCAGCTGTGAACCGCTTTCCATCGCCTTCTTGATGCTGTCACCGCCAAAGATACAGGCCATGTCTACACTGCCATCGGCCAGTGAAACTACTGCATCAGCAGGAACCTGATCAACAACAGTCATGTCTTCGATAGCAACGCCAAGTGTGCGCATCTGCATACGGAAGCTGTAGTCAGCCATGGTAGCCAGCGGGACAGCAACTGACTTACCTTCCAGTTCTGAAGCATTGTCTGCAGTGATACCAGCGCCACTTGCAACGATGCAAGGGTTAGACGGGTAAGTTACTGCCACAGCGATAGTTTTGATTGGTGCGTTAGCGTTAACCGCGGTGATGAAAGGTGCGAGACCCTGGCTGTAAGAGATGTCGATATCGCCTGCAAGCATGGCTTCTGTCATCTGGGTACCAGCGTCGAAGTTGGTCCAGTTAACCTTGACACCCATCGCATCATCGTAAGCACCTTCGGCTTTGGCGATCATGTTAGGTGTTGCCCACTCGAGGAAGAACGCAACATTGACTTCATCAGCAGCGTGCACTGGAAGTGCAAGGCCAGCTGCGATTGCGGTAGCGGATAGTGTCTTTAAAACTTTTTTCATAACTTGATAGGCTCCGGTAATTTTAGGCAGCGGAGGAAGTTCGCTGACTTGGCCTGTTGGCAAAGTGCCCCATTATCGCGCCTTGCGTCGAGTTTTCAAAGCTTCAGCTTCAAATCCGCGACACAAACCGGTCAATTCGACATACGAACAGCGGTGACTGTCGCCATCAGGCAATATAGCTGCTGCTCATTAGAACTAAGCGTTAGAACTAAGCGTTGATCAGCGGCAGGCGTATCACCCTACACGGGGAGACTGACAACACGCTGAATAACGGGACCCTATATCTGGTAAGTTATTCAAATTCCGAATATTTCAGAATATACAAGAGATTCAAGACAGTATTATTGTCAATTAACAGCTCTTGTTACGTACAATTTAACGCTCACCAATTTAAGAGTCTGCTCGTGAACACTACCGCAATTCAGGCGACTTCCCCCTGCCATGTCAACTAACCCCTACCCGATAGACGGCTCCAGGGATGCGCTGTGGATGGCAACGGCCATAAACGCACCTGCCACCACGGTACTGTCCGAATCAATTACTTGCGATGTTGCGGTGATCGGCGGCGGCTTAACCGGGCTAAACGCTGCTTTGGATCTGGCAGACAACGGACTTAACGTCGTTGTGCTGGAAGCAGGCAATCTCGGGTTCGGTGCCTCGGGCCGCAGCGGCGGGCAGGTCAATCTCGGGCTCAATCTGGGGCCGAAAGCACTGATCGAGAAATTCGGTAAGCCAGCAGGTGAACGCCTGATCGATCTGGTCATCAGCACCCCTGACACAGTGTTCGAGCGCATCCGCCGGCACAACCTGAATTGCGACCCGGTGCAGAACGGCTGGGTACAGGGAGCAGCCAACAAGCGACAACTGCAAACCCAACTTGCCATGGCTGATGAATACAGTGAACACGGATGCGACCTCGAGATACTGGATGCTCAGAGCCTGACAAACCGAACCGGTGCGCAACGATACCTGGGCGGATTGTGCTGTCACAACGCTGGCTCTTTGCACCCGTTGTCTTACACCCGTGAGCTGGCGCGGGTTGCGATGAACAAAGGCGCGAGAGTTTTTACCGAATCTAAAATCACCGGTATTGATAACCCGCAAAGCGGTCAATGGCTACTGGCAACTCATGCAGGCCAGGTCAGCTGCAAGCAAGTACTACTCTGTACCAATGGCTACACAGATCGCCTGGTAAAAGGTCTGAGTAAAAAACTGGTACCGGTGCGAAGCGTGCTGGTGGCAACCGAACCGCTTAGTGAAAAACTGCGCAGTGAAGTGTTACCGAATCAGATAACGTTTGTCGATAAACGCCGACTGATCCTGTACTTCCGCTATGACCGCGACGGCAGGTTATGTGTTGGTGACCACGGTCCGATGCGTGACCGGTTTTGTCTTGAAGATTTCGACGCCGTGAAACACAGGGCGGTTGATGTATTTCCACAACTTGCTGACACGCGCTGGGACTATCACTGGGGCGGCCGCATAGCCATGACCAAAAGCACGTTGCCGTTTCTGTATCAGATTGCCCCCGGACTTACCGCAGGTATGGGCTACAACGGTCGAGGGATCGGTATGGGCACCATGATGGGAAGCGCACTGGCACAAAGCATTGTTGCCATTGACGACTGCGCTATCCCGCAAACAAAACCGGGCACATTTCTAATGCACAAGTTCCACTCCGCCGGTGTTTCAATGACCATAAAATGGATGGCGCTTATGGACCATATGGACGCCGCCTCATAACCGGCGCGCCGGTTATGAGCTCGGGTTAATACGTACCAGTCAATGACAATATTCTGCACCGAGGACTCTGCCAACGGTACTTTCCTGTACAAAGATCGCACAGCCAACGTTGCTATCCTGCAGTGCAGCAACCTCGACCGTCGTCGTGCCGCCACCGTCGCGCCAGTCTGCAATAGGTGTGAGTTCTCTGACCACATGATGGTTAATCATCGTTTTACCGTGGTTTTCACCTCTTAATACTTCAGTGCTTTGTATCTTGTCGAACACGGCAAGCCACACCAGTGCCTTTGCATCGGACTGTCCACTGATGCTTACCTCCACCTGTGTACCATCGGTACGGGTTGTCATTTTTAGCGGTGGCGCTTTAACCTTAAGTGCCTTCTTTACAGCACTGCGCCGAGTGCCCACTTGTGCAGTCGTGCCGTTAACGACCATCTGTGGTGTATAGACTCCACGCTTGCCTTTGAGCTCCAGTTGATTGTAGGCACGCTGACGTTTGGTATAGGCCGCATCTGAAAACGGATCTTTCCAGACACCGGCGGCACCATAATTAAGATCGTCCCAGTAGTCGACATGAAATTCCAGCGCTACGACTTCCGGGTTGTTTTCAATCAGTTCTGCAAGATGCTCATCGGCCGGCGGGCAACTGTAGCACCCCTGCGAGGTAAACAATTCCACCATCGGGGCGGCAGACAGCCAACCCGGAACCAGGGCAGCACCGACAAACAATGATAGTATTCTTGGCATAGACTTAACTCCTGACATGAGAATCGTTCGACATGGCCAATGCTATAAGAGTTCACAGCCCCGGCGGTCCCGAGGTACTTCAGTACGAAACTTATGATCCAGGTCAGCCTGGCGTAGGCGAAGTGCGTCTGGAACAGCACGCTGTGGGCCTGAATTTTATCGATGTATACCACCGTACCGGACTGTACCCGATTGCGGACAAACCATTTGTGATCGGACTCGAGGCAGCTGGTGTGGTAGCCGAAGTGGGACCGGAGGTTACCGGCTTCGCAAAAGGAGACAGAGTCGCCTATGCAGGTGTTCCGATTGGTGCGTATTGTGACGAGCGCGTTATACCTGCCCACCGGCTGGTAAAACTTCCGGAAAACATATCATTTGAAACCGGTGCCGCAATGATGTTGCAGGGTATGACGGTTCAGTATCTGATCCGCAGCACCTACGCCGTGAAACCCGGTGATACCGTTTTGTTTCATGCGGCTGCCGGTGGCGTTGGAGCAATAGCCTGTCAGTGGCTTAATCATCTTGGCGCTACCATTATTGGTACCGTTGGCTCACCTGAAAAAGCAGCGCTCGCCAAACAGAACGGCTGCCACCACACGATTTTATATCGCGAAGAAAACCTGGTTGATCGGGTTGCTGAAATTACCAATGGCGCGGGTGTGCCGGTGGTTTACGATTCTGTTGGCAAAGACACTTATGAAGCGTCACTGGATTGCCTTGCACCACTGGGTATGTTTGTCAGTTTTGGCAGCGCCTCAGGGCCGGTTGAAAACGTCAGCCCGGCTACACTGGCAGCGAAGGGATCGTTATTTTTTACGCGCCCCACATTAATGACCTACACCGCCAAACCTGAGGATCTGCAAGCCAGTGCGAAAGATTTAATCGATGTGATCTCTAATGGCGCGGTAAAGATTTCAGTAGATCAAACTTATCCGCTTGCCAACGCAAGACAGGCGCACGAAGATCTTGAAGGTCGCAAAACAACAGGCTCTACTGTACTGACGGTGTAGCGCCACCAGGTCTAATAATTACTGGCGGGAATACACTACCCGTCAGTATCTGAAGTGTTTTATCTGCTCACCTTTGCTTTCGATTTCTGCCATCGCCTCTACGCCTATCCCTAAATGAATGTGTGACCATTCTTTAGTGGTATGTTGATCAGCCTCAGCCATCTTTACACCATCTGGTGTGATTGGCACATCAGACACCAGTAGCAACGCACCACGTGCTATCTGATTGGCATGGCCCACTATAAATATCGTGGCGGTTTCCATATCAATACCAATACAGGTCATTTGATGGAGTTTGTCATGGAAAGCCTGATCATGTTCCCAGACTCTGCGGTTACAGGTATAGATCACACCCGTGCGATATTCATATCCACGGTCTGCTACTTTGTCTGAAACAAACTTGTGTAACTTGAATGACGGCAGCGCAGGAACTTTGGGGTGTAAATAGTCATCACTGGTACCTTCGCCACGGATCGCGGCAATCGGTAAAATAAAATTACCTATTTCTGTAGAGGTTTTTAATCCACCACACTTACCAAGAAACAATACCGCGTTAGGCGAAATGGCAGACAGCAGGTCCATAACGGTCGCCGCATTGGCAGATCCCATACCGAAATTAATAATAGAGATGCCCTGGCTGTTGGTGGCAGCCTGCATGGGCTTGCCTTCACCGTATACATCGCAGCCGAATTGCTCGGCAAAGGTGGTGACATAATCAGAGAAATTGGTTAGCAGGATTTGCTCGCCAAATTTTTCCAGCGGCATTCCAGTGTAGCGAGGCAACCAGTTGCCGGTAATTTGCGCTTTACTGAGTGTTTCTCTTGTCATGCTTTATCCTTACCATCTGCTAAAGATGGAAAGCCAACGTTGACAAAGTATACAGCATCAGCGGTGGGCTGCCTATGCAGCCGGATATCAGCAGTCTTGCTACAAACTCACAAGCCGTCTTTTGTCATAGCAATTTCAAATCAATGCACACCGGCGCCAAAAACACCATACACCGGTACCGCAAAGTGGATGCCCGGTCATCACTGACCAGTCATTGATAAGTAACGTTCTGCATAGTTAGCACCAAGCACACGCAGACTTTCAGCAGTAAAGTGAACTGCAGCCTCGTCCCATGTATCGAGCCCTTCACCTTCTACACAGGCGGTCCATGGGTCGGAGTTACGATTAAGCGCCATTAGACGGTCATTAATTGGCGATTGCGCAGTTTCACCACAGATAAACGGCTTGCCGTGATCAAACCACGACTCATTGCGGAAGTTATCAACCAGCTGCCAAAGTTTGTTGCTGTAGTAGTTGTCATCAAGTTCCCACTCAGACAGTTCAGGATCAAGTGACCCTCTAACAGCCCAGTCAGTTTCACCCTGATGCCACAGAATGCCGTCGAAGCTTGTTTTATGCGGTAACTCATTGAGTGCCGTCAGTGCCTTGTTACGGATTTTGTTAAAAAAGTAGTTATCCGTATCCCAGTGGTTAATGCCTTCACCCGGAGCAGTCACCAGCACAATGCCGACTGTCCGTGTACTGTTGGCAACCACCTGCTTACCGAAATGAAAACCAAAGTTGTTATGCGGATCATCGCCAAGCCCTTTGGCAGGGTGCCAGCCCAGATCCCAGACCTGACGTAAACTCGCCTGCTGCCAGCCCTGGTCAGTATAGGCATAGAAACCTTCGACCGGCTGATCAAGCTCTGCATCGTAAGTTGTCTGCGAACCGAGCGCATTCGACTGTCCGGTAATCAGAACCAGATCGGTTATCGATGCAGGGCCGGTTGCGACGATTGGCGGCGCACTGCCCTGGGAGGTATCCGGCGTTTGTGAGACGGTGATTTCGCGACTGTCCTGTGTCGAAAGATCCACATCAACCGCAGTGTCACTTTCGCAGGCTGTCAGGAATACAGCAATACCGGCAAACAAGGTTGATTTGACAATTTTTCTTGTAATATTGATAAGCACTTCAGCGATCCTATCGAGGCAAATCTCAAGGCGGCCGAGTGTGTCAAAAACTTATCAGTTTATCTGCGAAGGCATTCCGATTTGCCGATTTTTTACTCGAATATA
>CALHCI010000041.1 GCA_937931165.1 uncultured Granulosicoccaceae bacterium | reverse complement strand
GCGTGCTAGCAAGCGTTCACCAAAAAACGAGATCGATGCGCTTAGCGCCCAGGTGACCAACACCACCACGATGCTGCCAAAGATAAAAGGTAAGTGCTCAAAGAAACTATTCCACATCGAATAGACGGTAGTTAACGCAGTGTCTGTCGCGTCATCAATAGACGTTATTGGCTGATGGCTTTCCAAAGATGTCTCGTCGTTCATAGCGGCTTTTTTCAGTTAGTGGCGTGGTGGTGATGCAAATATGAGATTTGTTTATCAAGTAGCGATATGTTGAGCAATGTACCGGCCATATACGATCAAAGGCCGCGCGTAATTGCACATACGCTCAATGCTACTTCACCTGGTGGCTAAAAGGTTGTAGGTAAATGAAGTAATTTTTACACTCGACTGACTTGCGATTCGCTGTCATTCTCAGGCATCAAAAAAATCTGGAGATCCCTGATGTTACAAAAGAGTGTTCTGCTCGCAACAGTCTGTATGTGGCTGGCCATGACGGTTTTGTATTTACCAGCCTACGGGGGCAACGAAGACGTACTTTCAGATAATCTTACAGATAATAATGAAACATCGATTGTTGGTGAGTCACAGACTAATGATCAACACGCCACCGATCGGGAAATTGGTGGTACAAAAGACAACGGCGATAACATTGAACAGGATAACGATGATGCCGAAGAAGACAATGGCGAAGATATTGATGATAAGGACGACGACGAAGTCGGAGAAGCGTCTTACAACGTGCAGGATTGTGAAGCGTTAAATGAAAAACTGGACGAAAAAAACAGCGATGGTGGGGTCATTCAGAAAGACCTTGATGAGTGCGAAAAAATTGTGAAGTAGAGATTTTTATTTGCTACAGGAATATATTTTTCTTAAACACACAGTCTGAGTTAATAATGGATATTTTCGACCGTATTGTAGAAGATCACACAAAACAACGAGAGTTGATGGATGAGATCCTGAAGACCTCTGGGGATAGCCTGACTAGAAAACTGCTATTTGACGAATTTTGTAAGGAGTTTAAAGCACATGCAGCGGCTGAAGAACATGCGTTTTATGCGCCAATGCTCGAAGAGCAGGAGACGACTGATCAATCACGTCACAGTGTTGCAGAACATGACTCCGCATTGAATCTGATTAAGAAACTTGACGAAACTCCGCTCAGTAGTCCGGCCTGGATTGGCTACTTTCAAGCTCTGGCCGAGGAAAACGAGCATCACATGGTAGAAGAGGAAGAAGCGGTGTTCCCACTGGTGAAAGATACGATGAACGCCAGTGCGTTGATTGGCATGCTTGAGGTGTTTGATACCAGAAAGAATGCAGAAATTACATAGTGAAATTGCTAAGGATCTGATTGCGGTCAGTGTCGGGTTGTCTGGTACTAAACCCACCACAGATTAATTCTTTAATACAGACGGCGAGGGTCGTCATGGGAGCTTCTGATGGATGCAATAATATCTGGTAATACACTCGAGCATCTCGACATCGGTCGGCGTCTGGTTTGTGAGAGCTGCGGATTTGAGCTGGCTGTTGTTTCGCCGTGTGAGTGTGAATCTGGAGCGCCTGAGCTGTTGTGTTGCGGGGCAGCGTTGGTGTCTTCAGCAATCGAGACCAATGACGAGTAAAGGATCTTGTAAAATGAGGACTAATCTCCTCCCGTTGATTATCTGTAACTTTCAGTTGCTAAGGTAAAGTAAAAAAAGATCCTGATGGCCGTCTGATGAGGCACCGACTGTGTGGAGATCCATGGGATTGCAGAAATGATCTTGTCGGCAACTTTTTCACTTCGTTGATGGATGTGCTGAAGAGTGGGTCTTTCTGCATCAGATCATTACTCCGGGGGCACCGTGTCTGCTACCACGGCACCTCTTTTTCCCAGAGGGCGATCTGCGCCTATCGTTGTGTCATTCACCGTTTGAAGCTCCATTTCCGCATTGCACAGCGCGCCGAATATGATTGAAAAGCTCGCCAGAAAAAACCAGAGTAGCAGTACGATGGCAGCACCGAGCGCACCGTAAGTCTCGTTATAGTTACCCCAGTGGGTTACATACAGTGAGAATCCGACCGAAGTTGCGAGCCACATGAATGTTGCGATAAGGGCACCGGGTGATAACCAGCGCCATTTTGCAAACCGCCTTGGAGGTGATAGACGATACAGGACAGTCAGCGCACCGGAAAGCAGCAGCACCAACAGTGCCCAGAAGAGCAGGGATACAACCTCGGACTGCCACACGGGTATCGGTAGGAAATGTAACAATGGATTCAATGCGAGCACAATGAACAATGCGCTTAGTAAAAGAATCATTGCGCCCATTGTTAGCATAAGTGAGTAGATGCTTAAATATATTCTGGAGCGTTGGTCAATTTCACGATAAACAATAGTGATGGCGTAGATAAGCGCCAGTACACCGCGGTGTGCGCTCCACAGGGAGAAGAACAAACCAACCACGAAACTCAGCCCGAGTTTCTGCTGGCTGGATGCGATTATCGTGCGTAGTTGATCATCGAATATTGATACCACGTCAGATGGCAGAATCCCGCCGACTGCATTCAGATGCCGCGTGACATCAGCGGGGTCTGCGATAAGCGCGTAGAGCGTAACCACTGCGGTGAGTGCAGGAAACACAGCGAGCATACAATAAAATGCTACAGCCGCTGACAGCATAGAGACATTGTAGTCATCCAGTTTTTTTGGAATACGCCTGGCGATAGATATCCAGTCGGTCGCCGTCATTTTTAGTGGTGCGGAAGCGCGTTGTGAAGCACTACCTCCTGAGATCTTCATGTAATAACCCTGATGCCAGTGTGCGTAGAAACTGTCGTTGCGCCAAGTCTAGAGCTGTGCCCGGTACGCTCGTCCGTTTTTGTAATACTTACAGTCAGCCGTCGACCACACACAAGTACTGGTAGCGTACCGTTGCCGTTATGGCCGAAACCGCCCTGGTACCTGTGGAGAAAAATTTGGACCGAACACAAACACGACCCCAGGCATTATTGATTTTTATATCGATACTATTTGTCGCGTCTTTATATTTGCTGGGACCAGTGCTTACCCCGTTTTTTATAGCGTTCTTTATTGCCTATGTCACCAATCCCGGTGTGAGTCGCCTGGAGAAAGCCGGGATAGCCCGATGGCTGTCGATACTTGGCGGGACCACCGTCTTGCTGGTCATTATCGGGGTAGTTAGTTTATTGTTTCTGCCAACGTTGAAAGAGCAGTTTTCTAACTATCTCGATCGAATCCCGGCTTATCTTGGTCAGCTGCAGGAGTGGGTTGACCCATTGATCAGGAAATTCACCACGCTTGCGGCGGATATTACCAATGCAGACGAACAACAGCTTGAATCTATGACAGATATCGCCAAAGAGGCGCTACCGGTGGGGGTGGGCGGTGACGCAGGAGCCGCCACTGTTGATCTTGTTAAGGCCTCGACTACTGTCGTAGTCAGAACCATTACCAACTTGTTTCTGATTCCAGTAATTGCGTTTTATTTGCTGCGGGACTGGAACAGCATTACGGATAATCTTAAGAGCGTTTTACCTGTGTCTAAACGCAAGCGCATCGTTGCACTTACCCGTGAGGTCGATGAGGTGTTAAAGTCTTTCTTATATGGTCAGTTACTGGTGATGTTAAGCTTGGGTGCGATGTACTGTGCTGGCTTGCTGCTCATTGGGCTTGAGTTCAGTCTGCTGATCGGGGTGGTCGCCGGAATCCTGAGTTTCGTACCATTTCTGGGCACAGCCATCGGTCTGATCATGGCCAGTATGGTCATGATTACCCAGGCAGATCACTTTTTGGAAGTTTGGAAAGTGTTTCTGGTTTTTGGTGTCGGGCAATTTATTGAGGGTAACTTTCTAACGCCGAAGCTGGTCGGCGAGCAGGTTGGCCTACACCCGGTCATTGTGATATTTGCTGTTTTAGCAGGTGGTCACTTGTTTGGCTTTAGCGGAATACTGCTCGCGTTGCCGGTGGCTGCCGTGATGTGGGTGATCATTAAAAATCTGGCTGATAATACGAGCACTATTTAAAGTCGTTTGGCAGCTGTGCCTACTGCCATCAGGTAAAAATAAGAGTACCTTTTGGGGTAACCATAAAAGTGACGGTTTACAAGAAATACCTGATTTGTCAGATAGATAATCTAAAATCATCATTCTGGGCGATACCGACTTTACTAATGTTGTGCGCTGCTGTTGCGGCAATCTTGAGCGCTTGGGTAGACACACAATGGCTGCCGCAATCATCGTTGGCCGGGCTGGCGCAAGAGTTTCCTTTTAACTGGGGTAATCTCCGCGGCGTGCTATCGATTACCGCGGGTGCGTTTCTCGGGGTTGCCGGCGTGTCTTTTTCTATCACGATAGCCTCTCTTTCGCTAGCCTCTCAGCAGTTTGGACCCCGGCTGATCAGAACGTTTATGCAGAATCGCTTCACTCAAGTCGTTCTCGGCTTTTTTGTTGCTACCTACCTGTATTGTATTGTCATTCTGCAATTGATTGCGGTAGATACGGAAGGGCTGGGTCCGCCGGTAACCACAGCAATCAGTCTGATTGTATTAACCGTGATAGATTTGTTGCTACTGGTGAGTTTTATTCATCATATTTGTGTGGCTATTCAGGCAGACACGGTGGTGGCAGACGTGTCTGATGAGTTACGTGAGCGTTCCCGGTCGATGTATTCACCTTCGGTGATTGACGGCAGTGTGTCCGAGCTTCACAACTCAGGTGATAGAATAATCAACACCCAACCGCAGCGGGTAGCCACGCCAAGCCCCGGGTATGTACAAACGGTAGACTATGAGCAATTGCTGCAACATGCCAGCGACACAAATACGCTAATCGAAGTTTATCATCGAGCAGGGGACTATTTGGTCGATGAAGAGACAATGTGCATGGTTTACGCGAGAGATAGCGGCAGCGTGCACGAAGATACGGTTGCCTTGTGTCGACGCAGCCTGGTGCTCGGCCGCACTCGCACGCCCGTTCAGGATTCAGAATATTCAATCCGGCAACTTGTCGAGATAGCGCTGCGAGCACTGAGCCCCGGAGTCAACGATCCGTTTACGGCCATCCACTGTATCGACCATCTCGGTAGCGCTCTGGTGTCATTGTCAGAAGTGTCGAGACTTAAGCAGTTTGTTTATGATGATCAGGGACAGCTTCGCCTGGTGTTGAATGTGACCTGTTTCGAGGGTTTGGTTAATGCAGCGTTCGACCAGATTCGCCAATGTTCAAACGGAAACATAGCCATACAGATTCGGCTGTTGGAAATCATTGAAAAATCTATTTCTGTGATTACCTGTCCACAGCAGATTGAGTCACTGTATCAGCAGGCGGCACTTCTGGTGGATGCCGCTGAACTGGAATCGATGCCGGAATCTGATGCCAAAGCCATTCGTGAGCGGTTTCAACAGATCAATCAGGCCAGGAAATAGTCGCATCTTGCACGCTCGCGCAACGCGACTATTTCATTGTCATTGTGTGCGGAGATCTTCAACGGTAAGCGCACTCAGAAAACTTTGAATATGGTGCAGTGATTCATTGAGGAACTGCAGGTAGTAGGAAAGCGACAAAACCGTTCCGGCATGTCCACGCTCCACTATTTCTACCTGCACAGACACATTTGCCTTTTCGAGGGCAGCAGCAAATTTTTCGGTGTGTCTTAGCGCTACCCGTTCATCGTCACGACCATGTAACAGCAGCACCGGTGGTAGCTGTGAGTTTTTCCCGGTGTCACCTTCGGTCACCTGCTGTACCGGGTTAGCTTCAAGCGAGCTGGCAAGATCAGGAAATACGCTTGTGACTTCGGCGTTATCGAGTGGCAGATCATAAGGCCCGGCCAGCGCAATAAGCGCTACGATCTCGCTATTAACCTCGTGTCGCGACAGATACGAAGGATCAGTCGTGAGTAACGCAACCTGATGGGCACCCGAGGAATGGCCGATTAACACTACTTTTCGCCTCTCGTTATTTGTCGTTTTGATAAACGGGTTGATATTCTCGAATGCTGCGATAGCGGCCGCGATGTCGTCAATGAATGCCGGAAAAGTCACCTGCGGATACAGGCGGTAGTTGGGGATCAATACCTCGTGACCGTCGCGCGTTAAAGACGCTGCTACAAATTCATATTGGTTTTTGTCGCCTTCCCGCCAGGCCCCTCCATGCACAAAAACGATCAGCAGGCCAGACAGTGTGTTTGATTCGCCTTCAATCGCTGGTTGGTACCAATCCATGGTGTGACGCGGGTCGATGCCATAACGCAGATCTGACGACTTCTGGTAGTGACTGTCAGCGGTGATGGTATTCAGCAGGCCCAACATTCGCTCGCCACTGCAGGCGTTTGCGAGCACAATGACAGCAACTACAAATAATGACCTCAAAGTGAGCTCGTGTATTGATGTGGACATTGAAAACGAGTGTAGCACCTATACGTTACCGACGGCGGCCCGGCTTCCCTTTTTTGAAGGTATCCAGCCGGCAACTGCAAACGCTTCACCGGTGGTGGACGACGCACGGCAACTCGTTGACAATTATCCGCTCAATAGCCATTGCCAGCCGGCCAACTTAATGACAAATCCAGAGAAGCCTCACCTGCAAAGTGTACCGGTCAAAATGTGATTGACGCAGTGGTTTGTAAAACTTACAAACCTGAGTATGTCAGTAGTGTCACTGGTAGACTGTCAGCAATATTGTCCCGCGATGCGTATACATCACGCCTCCCGGTTGCAGTTCAACGAAATACAAGAGACCGTGCGGTATGGAAAGATCAGCAATTGTGGTTGAGGACGATGCCAACACAGCGCTGGCACTGACCAAAGCAATAAGTTCTATGGGTTTTACTGTACGTGTTGCAGGGACCCTGGAAGAAGCACAACGTCTGTACCGGGAAAACTGCCCGGACATCGTGCTGTTGGATGTAACCCTGCCGGACGGGGACGGTCTGGAATTGATGCAGGAAAACGCCGGCAAACACAGTACGCGATTTGTGATCATTACCGGTGACTCCAGGCAAGAGGTTGCCGTTCGCAGCCTGCGGGCGCACGCAGCTGATTTTCTGGTAAAACCCGTGACTATGGCCGATCTCAGAGGGGCCGTGGAAAAGTCTGCCCTGACCCATGCTGCGAACGATGATTCTGACGCCTTTCGTTCACAGGTCATGGTAAACACGCTGGCAACTGTAAAGCCGATGGACACTCTTGATCGAAGCGATACGCTCATGACCGGCACGTCGTTCCGCGTCAGGCAGCTGGACCAAGCCATACAGCAATTAGCCGAGATCAACACCAATGTGGTCATCACGGGGGAGGCCGGGGTAGACAAAATCGCGGCGGCTTTCGCGCTTCATCGCAGAACTCCCCGGCATGACGTAATCGCTGTCGTGCAATGCGCAACCGGCAATGTCAGTGTCGGTGATAAGACTGTCACCAATGGCTTTTCTGAGTGTCTCGGTATGGCGTTCTCGCACAGCAAAAACCACAAGCGAGTCACTCTGGTACTGAATGATGTTGAACAACTGAGCGAAGCCCGGCAGCGTGAATTGCTAAGCTACCTGACAACCCACAGCCTGATGGATTTACAGGTGTCAACCAGACCTAGAATCGTGTCGATAATCCGAAGTTGTTCACCTTCTGACGCGGTTGAGTGTCACAGTGAACCTGCGTCCCTGATACCCGATCTGCAGTTATGCCTGGACCAGAGTCAGTTGGAAATTCCTGCATTGCGGCAGCGGCGGGAAGATATCGTGCCGATAGCACAAAAGCACCTCGATTTATGGAACGCACAAAAGAAAACAAGGCGTATCTTAAGCGACGATTCGGTCGAAGCAATAGAACGCTACCCCTGGCCCGGTAACGTAAGAGAGTTGACCAACATACTGTTGCGTACCTTTAATACCACTGACTATATGCTTGAAATCGGGGATTTACTGTCACCCGATTCTGATGATAAAGCGATGCACCGATCGGTTGAGGGGATAGTCGGCAAGACATTCTGGGAAGTAGAAAAATCTTTGCTACGTGCCACCCTGCAAGCGAACGATGGCAACAAAAAACTGACCGCTCAGACGCTGGGGATCAGTTTAAAAACACTCTACAACAGAATGAACGCTTACAATATCGACTACAAATCGCTGTAAGAAACATTGATATGGAACAACAGTAAGCGCAATTTAAGCGCAACCACAAGGGTAGTAATCAGTCTGTCTATACCTGTTCTTTGGTGAGCTCGTGGACTGTTTTTGCCAACGCCACAGCCGCCACCGCAGTTCGAATAGTGTCGGTGACGTGACCGAGAGTCTTCGCCGTTGATCCGCCGGGTGATCTATGCGTAGCGAATGCCACGACAGACCCTGCTACAAATGAAAATGTCAGCAATCGGGCAGGGGAAGTATGACGGAGTACCAGTGCGGCTGGTGTCAATGGCTTCTCTGTCGCGTGTAGCTGGGTAGCTGTTGGAGATGGCCGATAGCCGCGTTGCCCGAGCGCCGATTGCGCCAGTGATAGCTTTACTTCGACAGCGGCACGTTGACGTTTAATGGTGGAATTAAAAAGCATTTGAACCGGTGACCTTGCGGCTATGAGTCTGCCGTGGAAGTATCTGTTGAGGGTTGCGACGAGGTGGTCTTTAAGAGTAATCGCCTGCTCGCGTCGAACTGCATGCCATGAGTACAATCGCGGGCTGCCAAAGCACTGGCGACCAATATGCCAGTGTGCAGGAACGTGAACAGGATAATAATCGTCACGTGACTAAAGCCGGCGCTGGAAAGTGCCGTCCCCAGTAGCAACAACACACCGACCCAAATCGCAACACTGGCGAATGCAATCACCACGCTAAAAAACAAGAGTCTGGCTAACGAGATGGCCGCCAGGTACCCTTCTGCAAAAATCAGTTGCAGTGCGCATTCAGTGATTTGGCGATAGCGGTTGATCCGGCTCTTAATCAGGGCACTTTTCCGTTTTTTTAGTCAGACAATCGAGAAGAGTACAGCATTCGCAGGCTGCTCCCCGGTTTGAATGTAAGGTGGCTTACCTGGAGCGCCTCAATAATAAAGTCGCGACGAATCCTGCAGCAAAAGCAATTCCTATCGCTTGCATCGGTTTTTGTCTGACAAATGTCTCGACATCACTCACGGTATGATTGACCGCTCGATTAGCTTCACTGACAAGCGCTTCCGCATTTTGAGACAGTGTCTCAGAAGCCTCCTGCAATTTAGCTTCCGCTGATTCTATCGCTGATTCAACCGTAGCCTTGGTATTTTGTGCGTTACTCATGGTATCCCGTTCTTAGTGCAGAGCTCTGTGGAGAAGCCAGGAAGGTCATCCACCTGGCGCCATACGTTGACCGCGGTGCACGGTAGTACACTTTGGACGCCACCAGTCTACCGCCTGATAAACGCGCTAACAGTTGCAGTGCAATTTTTACAGAACTTCATTGAACGGGGTGAGATTACTGGTGATCAACTTCACCTGTGAGGATCGCTTTAACCGTAGCAAGTGTTACCGGTTTCACCAGGTAATGGTTAAACCCTGCTGCCAATGCACGCTCACGTTGATCATTGTTTGACCAGCCTGTCAGAGCAACCATTTCTGGAGCAGAATTTCCCAGTGTGCGACGTATTTTGTCCGCTGCGGTAATGCCGTCGACAACAGGCAGTCCGATATCCATGATGACCAGGTCTGCCTGTGTGGATGCGATTGCCTTTACCACATCGGTGGCAGATAACTCGATACTTGCCACAGACCCCAGCCGTTCAACGGCTTTTGCCAGCGTGTCGGCTACATCCGGGTTGTCCTCTACTATCAGTACCCGCTTATGTTTATTGTTTGCGTCCGCAGCTGGCTTGTCATCCTCGTGCATGGTTTCTGTGGCAGCAAGTTGAGCCTTGGTTGCCAGGGGTACAGACAAGGTAATAGTGGTGCCGGGGGTTGAGTCGTTAGTTGACAAAGTGACTGTACCGCCATGCTTTTCAACAATTGATCGGGTCAGCCATAGACCAATGCCGAGATTAATCTCTCCACGTACTGAGCTGCTGTTAGTGCTGAAGTACAGATCAAAGATTCGTTCCTGATCCTGAGCCGCTACTCCCTGACCGTGATCGGTTATCTCCACTACACACCGTCTGTCGCTGCGAGTCACGTTTACTTCAATATGTTCTCCCGGGTGACTGTAGCGGATAGCGTTAGAGAGCACGTTGGAGAGGGCCTGGATAAGCCTGGCCTCGTCACCCCAGATATAATCCGGGGTGTCAGGCGAGTTGATGTTAATCGCATGACGACCCTCCTGTAACCTGTCGGCAATAGTTTCGACTGAGGCATGTAAGATATCTTCCATACGCAGCACGGACTGATGAATACTGAATTCACCTTTTTGTAAACGGTTGATATCGAGAATATCGTCAACCAAACGCGTCATGCGGGAAGATTGTCTGGCGATACGATCGACAATTTCCAGTGTAGCGGTAGACAGGGATTGATCCTGCTTCAGTAGTTGTGCGCCGGTTATGATGGGCAATAAGGGGTTACGAAGCTCATGTGCGAGCGTTGCGAGGAAAATGTTTTTCTGATGAATCGAATCTGTCAGAAGCTGCAGGTTGTATTTGCGTTCTGTGATATCGACAGTGACACCGACGTAGCCATTAAACGAACCTGAGGCAGTAAAATGCGGAGTCGCGAAAGATTCAAGTGTTCGCTGACGTCCCTGCCCATCAGTGACTCGCACCTCTGAATTAAAAGGCACGCGCTGTTCAAATGCTTCGTAGAATCGAGTAGCGTAGCTGGCATCTTCAGGGTGCACCAGCATCTGCCATTTATCGCCCGCCAACTCTTCTTGTGTCACGTCGAAAAAATCGCAGAATGTCTGGTTTGCATATTCGTGCTTGCCCTGCGAATCGTGCATCCACACCAATGCCGGAACCGCCTGACTCAGTTCGCGAAATTTGGTTTCACTCAGCGCTAATGACTCGATGTACGCGGTGCGATCAGTGATATCTGTACCAACGCAGTACAACGTTTGTGATTCACCGGGCAGTCGATGCACCCACAGTTCCATTTGGCGCAGTTCATCAGTGCCAGCGCGGTAGGTTAGCGCATCAATGAAGCCGCTGCGGCTTGTTGCGTGAGTGCTGGCAATGATCGACAGAAGTGCTTCGGCATGACTGCCGGACCACCACGAACACGCTTCAAGTTGCCTACCGTGGACTGGCCCTGAATGGTTCAGCAATGCAGGGGCAGGGAAGTGGCAATCGACCAACTCGCCCGTTGCGGTTACCGAGGCAAACAGGACCGGGCTGGTGAGACCTTGGGCATACTTCTTCATCTACTTCCAGACTAGTGGGATCTGAAATTGTACTTTTTACATTACCGGCGGTCTACTGGCAATCCGCAGGTTCCAGTGCAGGACAGGTGCGAGGGCCACAGCGCTTTGCGAAAGCAGGTCCGACTGCTTTCCGGTCTCAATGCGGTATCCGGGGTTTGTAATTTTTTACCAGCGCGACTGTCGGCATTTCAATACACTAATACGCTGACTTCTATGCGGCCATCATAAAACTGTTCCACCCCCTGACCGATGGCCGTATGGCTTTCTATTTAAAGGTAATCGACACATCACGTAGTCTTCAATAGCCCCGGGCTTTAATGAACCCTGACTCTGATGCCTTTCCGGCAGAGGCCTTGCCGATTTCTTCTCTGCAGACAGCATACTGTGCGCTTGCAAGCCTCCAATGGCCTTTAATAGCTTGCGGGTAAGCGCTTAGTCAAATTTAATAACTTCGTATTCACCAAGGTCAGGTTGATGTTCAGTCAGGTTACCGCGTGCTATTTCGTAAAGAAACATAAAGGGGTTTTTTGTGGTAGTCCATACCTCAGCACTTACCGGTGTCATTTTCAGCAGCCTGATGTCGGGGTCATCAATGTCTCCGTCGAACCAGGCGGCTGCAAAAACATTCCATATTTTCTCCAGGGTCTCCCGCGAATGCTCAACGGACAGCGTACCGTCTATCTTGCTGTAGAAACCCACGGTATCGCTAATCACTACGTAGGTTGAGGATGCGCTACTGGTTGCGGCCAAAGCTGCTGTAGTATCAGCAGCTGCAATGAAGTAAATCGAGTCACTGTCTTGTTCACCATAGTGGGTGAACGGCAGATAAGAGTCATTGGCGACCAGAAACCCCGTACTCACCGCTTTGAGTTTTTCCCAGAAATTATTTTTTTTTAGCATCTGATTTGTGCGCTTTTTAATTTTCCTAAATTGAAACAGTAGCCGATCCGTGTGCCCGTGGTTGTGTAACGTTTACAAACTAACGCCCTGTGTTTAGTCATTCACCTATATTGCATCTGTCGACGCTTTTGGTCTAAGTGTTCACTCTTGGGCCTGCCGAAAACTGCCACGGCACCGGTCGCACCATCTTCCAGTTGTTTCAAATTATCCAGTACGGGACCAATCCTATGACTAAGTTATGTTTTCTCGCTGCTAATCAACAAGACGCCGCAGAGGTTTTGGCTGAGATCAGGGCGCTGGGTATTGGCGATCAACAAGTGCATGCCATAGGCAATGACAAAACACCCTTGGACAAACTCCCCGATCCGGATATCGTCGAGGAAAACGATGTCCTCGGTGGTGCGGCAAGAGGGGCTGTGGTCGGGACTGCAACTGGAATGCTTGCCGGATTGGTTGCTGTAGCCATTCCAGGTGCCGGGGTGGTTGCCGCAGGATCCGCCATTGCCGCCGGCGCACTGGGAGGCGCCAGTTTTGGCGTCTGGATCGGTACGATGCTTGGAGTTTCAGTACCAAATAGCCAGCTCGATGAATGGCGCGATCAAATTGACGCAGGAAACATTCTGGTCATTGTCGAAGTGTCAGCCACGCAACATCCACAGGTGCTCTCAGTACTTAAT
>CALHCI010000040.1 GCA_937931165.1 uncultured Granulosicoccaceae bacterium | reverse complement strand
GCCAGCGGGCCGGTACGCGGACTGACGTGACCAATTTTTATGACCGGGTCTGCCGCATAAGCGCGGGTGTGGGTCAGCACCGCCGGGCTCGCCAATGTGATTGCCGTTCCCTTCAGAAAACGACGACGCGATAGGTTCTTTTTCATGTCTACTCCTCCGCTGGAATAGCACCATTTTTAACGATTTTCCTAGCTATAGCAAATAAAATCGATTTTTTATCGTTGTTTTAAATTGAGGAATCGCTTTGACAGTCTGGCGGGGTTGGTTCCGGGTAATACAAAGTCGGCCTTGTGCGTTATTGGTTGCATGTCGTGATCACTCGACGAGGCTGGGCTCAACAATATCCCGGTCGTTTATGAAAGTATGGACGGCGGACTGAAGATTACCTAGAGCGGCCCGCAAGGCACCGGTTTTGTGATCACGCTGGTTCGCGCCTGACCACACACTATTTTTTTTCAAGTAGTACTACCGCGTACGCGGCAATGCCCTCTTCTCTGCCGGTAAAACCAAGCTTCTCACTGGTAGTCGCTTTGACGTTAACATCATCGCGGTCTATCCCGACAACCTGAGCAATACAGTCACACATCGTTTCAATATGCGGCTGCATTTTCGGTTGCTCGGCAACAATAGTGATATCGATGTTATGGCAGTACAGTTGTTTGCCAGCGACCAGCTCAACAACATGTCGCAACAGTATTTTGCTGTCTATTCCGGCGTACTGTGGGTCAGTATCGGGGAAGTGTTTACCAATATCCCCAAGGGCTGCAGCGCCCAGGACAGCGTCACACAACGCATGTAATGCAACATCGCCGTCACTGTGTGCCTTAAAACCTTTACTGTGTGGAATTTCCACACCACACAAGACAATAGCGCTGCCTTCACAAAACGCGTGTACATCGAATCCGTGGCCTATTCTCATGAGCGTACTAATCGGTTCTGTTATTTGGCAAGTGGTTATGAGCCATTGCGGGAGGAAAGAATCAACCGCGCCAGCGCCATATCTTCGGGAACGGTAATTTTAAGGTTATCCTGTGCACAGGCGACAACACGTGGCCGGTAACCGGAATACTCCATTGCCGACGCTTCATCGGTTATCGCAATATTGTCTGCTTTGGCTTTATCAAGCGCTGCACTCAATGGGTTGATCATAAACAGTTGCGGAGTAACTGCACGCCACACATTGCCTCGATCAATCGTCGCCGTAATATTCTGATTGTCGTCCGTGCGCTTCATTGTATCGTGCACAGGAATCGCAAGAATCCCCCCATGCTCAGACTTACCAGCTTCATCAATCAGCCGGTTAACATCCGCCACCCGCACACAGGGACGTGCTGCATCGTGCACCAGTACCAGTCCATCATGCTGAAGTTGTGTACGAATGTATTCAAGGCCGTTGCGAACCGAGTCTGCTCTGGTATCGCCACCAGCGGTTAGCAATACATCTTCGGGGAACTGCCTCTGGTTGATCTCGGCGCCGGAGACGACCAGAACAATCCTGCCAACTGCTGGCACCAATCTGATTTGTCGCAGCGTGCAATCAAGCACGCTGCCACCACTCAGTTCAAGGTATTGCTTCGGCACGTCACTTTGCAGACGGTGGCCAAAACCTGCTGCAGGTAACAGCGCGACTACTTCGTCACGCCCGGTAATCATTTACCTGGCACTATCCGGTACAGTAAGGATTTGTGTCGCATCTTTTCCATCGGCCAGATTATCTGTTGCGACTTCTGCTTTGGTGCCGACAAACTGATAAAACGTTTCATCGGGGCCTACCATGCCAAGCTCGGCACGGGCGCGCTCTTCAATTTCACCAACGCCATCAACCAGATCGGTGACTTCGGCTCTTAACGCTGTGTTAACGTCGCGCTGCTGTTTAAGCGACTCAGTAAGTTTCTGTACTTCGGCGGTAGTTTGTTTGAGCTCACGAATACCGCCATCGCCCAGCCAGAAACGCCATTGCAACGCAACAAACAACACCATTAATGCAGCGATAAGCGCTTTCAACAAACTATTCCTCTACAGCGACTGCTTGAACGCTGAACGTCCGGCATAAACCGCACGATCACCCAGCTTTTCTTCGATACGCAACAGCTGGTTATATTTGGCAATACGATCAGAGCGCGACATTGATCCGGTTTTAATCTGACCGGCATTAGTTGCCACTGACAGGTCTGCGATGGTGGTGTCTTCGGTTTCACCGGAGCGATGCGAAGTCACTGTGGTGTAACCGGCATTGTGCGCCATATCAATCGTGCGCAGCGTTTCAGTCAGGGTACCGATCTGGTTCACTTTAATAAGTACCGAATTGGCAATGGACTTTTCAATACCTTCTGCAAGAATTTTCGGATTGGTGACAAACAGATCATCACCGACCAGCTGCACTTTGTCGCCAACCTTCTCTGTCAGCAGCTTCCAGCCGTCCCAGTCATTTTCATCCATACCGTCTTCGATTGAAATGATCGGGTAGCGGTTTACCCAGTCTGCCAGGTAATCGGTGAATTCGTCGCTGCTGAATTTGCGGTTTTCTGAAGCCAGATCGTAGACGCCGTTTTCACAAAATTCGGAGCTTGCAGCATCTAATGCGATAAACACATCTTCACCGGGCTTAAAGCCGGCCTTTTCAACTGCCTGTAAAATCACTTCAATGGCAGCTTCGTTGGAAGGTAAATCCGGTGCAAAACCACCTTCGTCTCCAACCGCTGTGTTAAGACCTTTCGACAACAACACTTTCTTTAGCGTATGAAATATTTCTGCACCATAGCGCAGCGCCTCTGACAATGATGGCGCTCCCACCGGCATGACCATAAATTCCTGCAGATCAACGCTGTTGTCGGCGTGAGAACCACCATTAATGATGTTCATCATTGGTACCGGTAAAGTGACCGCGTCATCACCACCGAGATATTGAAAGAGCATCTGTTTTTTGGCTACTGCTCCGGTGTGAGCACAGGCCATCGACACAGCCAGCAGTGCATTGGCACCGAGCCGGTCTTTGTTTTCGGTACCGTCGAGTTTCAGCATCGCTTCATCAATGGCTTCCTGTTCAGTGACATCCATACCGAGCAACGCACTGGCAATTTCACCATTGACGTTTGCAACCGCTTTGGTGACACCCTTGCCAAGGTAACGGCTGTTGTCACCGTCACGCAGTTCCAGCGCTTCACGCTCACCGGTTGAAGCCCCGGAAGGTACTGCCGCGCGACCAGTCTCACCGGACTTAAGGGTGACTTCGGCTTCGAGCGTCGGGTTGCCCCGGGAGTCGATAATTTCACGAGCGTGGATTTTGCTGATAGACGACATAATTTCTCCGCTTAACCTGTAAATGTGGGCATTAGCTGTGCTCCGATGGCACGCCGAGTAAGGCATTTTCCGGCAACTCGGCGCGTTTAATCACAGCATCGAGTTCTAATAACGTGCCAAGTAAACGCTCCATATCGGCCAGTGGCCAGGCATTTGGACCATCGCTGAGCGCGTTGTCCGGGTCAGGATGTGTTTCCATGAACAGTCCGGCCACACCGGCGGCAACTGCTGCTCTTGATAACACCGGCACAAACTGCCTTTGCCCGCCGGAAGCACTGCCAAGCCCGCCCGGTTGCTGCACTGAATGGGTAGCGTCAAAAACCACCGGGCAACCGGTGGTACGCATGGTGGCAAGGCCGCGCATATCCGAGATTAATGTCCGGTAGCCGAAACTCACGCCGCGCTCGCAAACCATGATCTGTTGATTCCCGGTGGCATGCGCTTTATCGACGACGTTTTGCATATCTTCGGGTGCCATAAACTGACCCTTTTTGATATTTACCGGTATACCGGCTTCACAAACGCGCGTAATGAAATTGGTTTGCCGACATAGAAACGCCGGTGTTTGCAACGCATCTACCACGCTTGCGACTTCGTCTATCGGGGTATCTTCATGAACATCAGTAATCACCGGCACGTTAAACTCACGCTTTACCGATTCAAGTATTCGCAGCCCCTGCTCCATACCCGGACCACGGTAGCTTGAGATAGAGGACCGGTTGGCTTTATCAAACGATGATTTATAGATCAGCGGTATGCCAAGCCTGCCGCACATCTGCACCAGTGCTTCTGCAGTTTTGAATGAAGTTTCTTCTGACTCTACAACACAGTTACCTGCGATGAGAAAGACAGGTGCGTTGCCACCGACTGTATATCCGCAAAGATCCATTGCAGCTTCAGGCGTTTTCGGCGATGGCGACTTCACTCTCGGCATAGGCCAGAGCGGCATCGATAAAGCCACTGAACAACGGATGACCGTCTCGCGGCGAGGAGCGATACTCAGGGTGATACTGACACCCGACGAACCACGGATGATCAGGCAGTTCGATGATTTCTACCAGAGGTTCGGCGTCACCGGAGGAACCCGACATCACCATGCCTGTAGACTCAAGCACTTCACGATAGCGGTTATTAAATTCATAACGATGCCGATGCCGTTCGGTAATCACATCGCTGTCATAGATCTGGTGAGCCAGTGAACCGGGCTTTAAATAACACTCCTGACCGCCGAGGCGCATGGTGCCACCCAGGTCAGAATTTTCATTGCGCTTTTCAATTTTACCTTCGCTGTCCTGCCACTCGGTGATTAATGCAATCACCGGGTTTTCACAGCCCGGTTCGAATTCAGTACTGTTGGCATCGGTAATTCCGGCGATGTTGCGCGCGTACTCTATAACCGCCACCTGCATCCCGAGACAGATACCCAGGTACGGAATTTTGTTTTCACGCGCGTAGCGCACCGCACTGATCTTGCCTTCAACGCCGCGAGAACCAAAACCACCCGGCACCAGAATGGCATCGACATCTTCAAGCACACTCATATCGCCGTTGTGCAGTTTTTCGGAGTCGAGGTAATGAATAACCACTTTGGCCTTGCGACCAATGCCTGCGTGCGACAACGCTTCGTTGAGTGATTTGTATGACTCGGTAAGTTCGGTGTACTTACCTACCATACCAATGACCACTTCACGTTCCGGTTGCATGAGGCCATCGACGACCCTGTCCCACTCGGTAAGGTCTGCCGCCGGCGCATCGACACCAAGCTTTTCCAACACAATGTTATCGAGATTCTGCTCGTGCAGGATACGCGGAATTTCATAGATGCAATCGACGTCGGTGGCGGTAATGACGGCATCGTTGGCGACGTTGGTAAACAACGCAATCTTTCGGCGCTCACCGGCAGGTAGGACACGGTCTGAGCGACACATTAAAATATCCGGCTGGATACCAATAGAACGCAGCTCTTTTACCGAGTGCTGTGTTGGTTTGGTTTTCATTTCTCCGGCAGTTTTGATGTAAGGAATTAACGTTAGATGAATAAAAAGCGCACCCTGTGGGCCCTGTTCGATACCCATCTGACGAATTGCCTCAAGAAACGGCAGCGATTCAATATCACCGACCGTCCCGCCGATTTCGACCATAGCAACATCTGCGTTACCGGCACCTTCACGTACCAGGCGAATGATCTCATCAGTGATGTGCGGGATAACCTGCACCGTGGCACCAAGATAGTCCCCGCGCCGCTCACGGGCAATCACGTTTTCGTAGACCCGGCCAGTCGTAAAGTTATTGGCCTGAGTCATGGTCACACGCACATAGCGCTCGTAGTGACCGAGGTCGAGATCGGTTTCTGCGCCGTCGTCAGTAACAAACACCTCGCCGTGCTGGAACGGACTCATGGTTCCGGGGTCGACATTGATGTAAGGGTCGAGCTTAAGCAAAGTCACTTTCAGACCGCGCGACTCGAGAAGCGCAGCAAGCGATGCTGCGGCGATTCCCTTGCCGAGCGAGGACACAACACCGCCAGTGACGAATATGAATCGCGTCATTGATTCACTCAAAATAGTTGCCGAGAAGGCTGGAAGAAGGTGGTACCAAGATGGGGCTACAGGTTACCAGAGTCGCCCCGACCGAACAATTGAACCACCCTGCTCACAGCGGCTATTCGATAGTGATTTTTACCTTTTTCTGCTGCAGTGACTGACTAATCACTGGCACCGGCAAACATTACCACTGCATTACGAAACAGCTAAAGAATCAGCCAGGTGTGTCAGTAAAACCAATACCAATAATTCCGATGAGTTCATCGTTACACCATACAAAAGGCAGACGACTACGCTCCCACGGTGGCTGCCCCATTTGTTGTAACAAAGACTTTACAGACTGTGTATGCATGCGAGCATTAAGTTTGATTTTTTCTCCCCCCTGACGACTCATTACCACCAGCGGACGCGAATCTGCTGACCACGGCAACGGAATATCACCGGCAGTAAGTTGCTGACCGGTCTCTTCAATAAGTAGCGGCTGACTCCGATCAGTCCATTGATACAGAAACGCAGGCGCTTGTTTAAAGAGAGAGTGGTGGCCTATATAGAGACGATCCCTGTGCCGGACAATCTGCGCCGAACCGAATTGCAACTGCCCCGAAGATCCTGCCGATGCCATGACCAGATCACACTCAAGGTGTCGCATTTTCACAGTGGAAGGCGGAACAAAACCGTGTTGTTCAATCCACTGGCGCAGCACGTTGCGCCGTCGTGCACCGCTCAAGTCGGTTAATGACTGCACTGACAGTACCGGAGATTCAATCGCTGCATCGGTCGCGCCAAGGTCATGCAACAACAATGAGGCTTCAGCACAGTGACCGGCACTGCGCGACACACTGGCAGCGGTTGCCGGCCAGCGAGCTTTCAGCCGTGGCAGAATCTCGTGGCGAAGGTAGTTGCGATCAAAACGTGTATCGCGATTGGTGGTGTCTTCGACCCAGTCAAGCGCAAGTGCGACGGCAGCATCTTGTAACTGCTCACGTGTTGTCGACAACAACGGCCGTGCGAGCACACCTTGCGAAAAGTCTTTACACAGAGGCATTGAAGCCAGTCCCGCCACACCAGCCCCGCGCAACAACTGCAACAGTAGTGTCTCGGCCTGATCATCTGCATGGTGTGCGGTTAACAGAATTTCGCCTTTTGACAGCAGCCTGGCCAGCGCCTCATAACGGGCGGTACGCGCCGCCTGCTCCGGGCTTTCACCAACGGCCGCCGACACATTAACCGCCTGCGACTCATAAGCGATGCCAAGCGTGTTGCATTGGTGCTGACAGTGTTTTGCCCAGTCGCCACTGCACTGCTGCAATCCATGATCAATGTAGACAGCTCGAACGGTGGCGGCGCCGTGCTCGTGACACCAGCGGTGAGCGGCACGTAGTAGTACGTGAGAGTCGAGGCCGCCACTGTAGGCAACCACCAGTGAAGGCTTGGAGACACCTGAACGAACAACGACGCTCAACAGCGATTCAGCACAGGCAGCAAAGACGGGCTCTGCGACAGCTGGCCATGGCTCTGGCTCAGCCGTGGTGTCAGGTTTCTTTGTACTCACCGAAGCCACGCAGACGTTCACTGCGTTTGGCAATCAGATCATCAAACAGCATTGAAGATAAGTGACTTAAATCTTCAGTCAGCGCTGTACGCAATGCATCCGCTGCCGCCTGATGATCACGGTGCGCTCCGCCCAGCGGCTCTTCAATGATGCGATCAATGAGATTGAGTTCGTGCAGTCGATCAGCAGTAATACCCATTGCCTCAGCAGCCTCGGGTGCTTTGTCTGCACTTTTCCACAAGATAGAGGCACAACCCTCCGGAGATATCACGCTATAAGTACTGTATTGCATCATATTGACCCGGTCACCAACGCCAATGGCCAGCGCCCCGCCGGAACCACCCTCACCAATCACGGTACAAATAACCGGTGTGCGAAGATCTGCGAGCGTAATCAGGTTACGCGCAATAGCTTCGCTCTGGCCGCGTTCCTCAGCACCGACTCCCGGATACGCGCCCGGTGTGTCGATTAGCGTGATCAGTGGCAGGTTAAATTTCTCTGCAAGCTTCATGATCCGCAGCGCTTTGCGATATCCCTCAGGCCGTGGCATACCGAAATTGCGATGCAGCTTTTCTTTGGTATCCCGCCCCTTCTGCTGACCAATAATGGCAACAGCCTGGCCGTTCAACCGGCCTATTCCGCAGACAATTGCCGGGTCGTCGGCAAACGCGCGGTCACCATGCAGCTCTTCGAATTCGGTAAAGACCAGATCGATGTAGTCCTGCGTGAAAGGACGCTCAGGGTGGCGTGCCACCTGCGAGACCTGCCACGGATCAAGCTTCTGAAAAATAGAAGTCGTCAGCGAGTCGCACTTGGTTTGCAGCTTCGCAATCTCTTCAGCCACATCGATATCGACATCATCGGTCGCGGTGCTGAGCTCCCTGATTTTCTCCTTCAGGTCCGCAATCGGTTGTTCAAACTCTAGATAACTGGGCTTCATCTTTACAGGATAGCGGTGGGTTCAGGGCTCGATTGGCGCGAAGTATATCAAAGAAGTCCCGCGGTCGAACCGAAAACTCAATCGCGCCGAAGCAGGCAATTGAAGCCCGGACACACCCCGCACCAACCACCATGGGGTAAGCTCACAACATCCGGAAGGTGCCATAAGCGCAGGCGCATCCACCGCCAGGATATTTGGAGTATTACGCCTCCGGTTTATAAGACCCTGCCACTTATCTACACGCTGACAGACTACGCTTAGTTAAGGATTCCAATACTGAGCCACGGAAAGCGTATTAACAGCACAAGCACACCCAGCATCACCAGCGCAAACGGCAACGCACCGAGAAACACATCTTTCAACGTAATGCGATCATCATTTAACGTGGTTTTGATTACAAAACAACTGATACCCAGTGGCGGGGTCAGTAAACCGATTTCAGCGCCAACCACCGTCACAATACCAAACCACACCGCACTCAATCCCATGGGTTCTATGAGTGGCAGAAACAGCGGTACCACAATAAGAATAATCGATGCGGTATCGAGCAGCGTACCCAGAAACAGCATCAGCAACACATAGATAAACATGATGGTGGCAAAGCCCAACTGATGCTCATTCATTACTTCACCGAGCATGTTCGGCACTCCGGCCAGACCAAGCATGCGGCTATAGATAGATGCTGCCGTAATCAGAAAGAGAATGGCGGCAGTAATATGGCCGGTTTCGATCAGGGTTTCCCAGAACAACCGCAACGTCATTCGACGGCGGAGCAATGCGATAATCAGCCCCATCGTTGCACCGGCTGCACCGGCCTCAACGGGTGTCAGCCATCCGGTATAAATTCCGCCGAGCACCAGCAACACAAGCACCACCAGCGGCAGGGTTTTACTGACTATTTCACCCGCACCCAGAGACGGTTCATCAGTGACAATCGTGCCACCGACAAAAGAAGGGGTGAACCTGCCGGCGAAAGCAATCGCACCAATGTATGCAATCGCAAGCAACAACCCCGGCACGATACCGGCGAGAAACATATCACCAACGGATTGCTCTGCCACCAAAGAGTAAATAATCAGCATGGCCGACGGCGGAATGATCATCCCGAGCACTGACGAACCCGCAACCACGCCAACGGCAAACCTCGGGTTGTAGTCATAGCGCAACATTTGTGGAACGGCAACAGAAGAAAACACAGACGCCGATGCGATAGATGAACCGGTGACCGCTGCAAACACGGCGTTGGCACCAACGGTTGCCATACCGATTCCACCTTTGATCTTTCTAAATGCAGAGTTCATGACATCATAGATGTCACCGCCCATGCCGGCCTTAGACACAATAAGGCCCATAAAGGTAAACAACGGCACAGTAGCGAAGGTGTATTCCATAACACTGTCGCTTATCGCTATCTTTAGCAGATTCATGGCGAGATCGAAGTTGTCCCGCATGAGCCAGATAGATACGAATGAAACAGTGCCGAGTGCAATCGGGATATAGACGCCGAGGTAAATCAGTACAACGATAGCCAGTACTGAAACAATACCTATTTGAAGTGGGTCCACTCAGAGCGCCTCGGGTTTTGGTGGATTGTCGTCAATCCGGTCAACCTGGCCCGCTAGCAGTGTCTTAAGCAGAAACATCACACTACATAACGCAGCACTTATAAAAATCACTAACTTGATGGGCCACCACGGTGCAGTGAATACACCGGGTACACCGAAAAAATCTCTGGTTTCAAGCATATCGACAAACTCGGGCCAGATAGCAATCGCCACCAGCAACATAAAGATTGCCGCCACCAGATTAATAACCTGCCCCAGCACTCGGGAAAAGCGTGGGAATTTTGTTGCCGCAAGCACCAGAAATCCGTCAGAACGGGTTAGCCGGTTAACCCGGACAACATCCGGCAGCTGCAAAAACACAATCAGCACCATGGAAAACTGCACAACTTCTACAGCCCCCATAAAAGGCAGATTAAAAACACCACGAGCGACCACGTCATAGTTAACTACCGCCACCAGCGCCAACACCACCAGCGTACCGGCGGCGTTGGCTATCATGGCGATGCGATCGGTGAATGCCGACAGTGCTCGGAGCGCTTTCACGTTTTATATATCGCGTTAATACAGACTTACTGCGACCAGTCGCGGGTCGGCTCGTGACCTGCTGCTTTGAGCTTGCCAAGGTATGCGTTAAGCATATCAGTACCGGGCTCTCCCTCCGCATCAAGTTTGGCAGCCCACTCTGTGGCAATATTGGGCATGGCATTGGCCCACGCTGCACGCTGCTCAGCGCTAAGTTCTACGATTGCACCACCTGCTTCCTCGTAGGCTTTACGACTTTCTGCCGCTCGGTCCATGGCAACTGACGCCACATGATCACGATAAGCAACAGCGACTTCGTTAAGCACTTCTTTGACTTCGTCAGGTAACTTCTTCCAGAAATCTGCGTTAACAGTAACCGTTTTGGAGTTAACCGCACCGAGATCTGCGCTCAGCATATAAGGTGCAACCTCGGCAATTTTAAATGTCTTGGCAGCCTCGGGCCAAAGCATTGCATGATCTACCAGGCCGGTTTGCAGCATGGTGTAGAAATCAGTCAGACCACCGCGCACACCCGCTGCATCCTTTATACCTTCGAGGTAGCGGAGATTCATGCCGGCACCGGCAACTTTTGCACCTTCGAGGTCAGCAATTCCTGCAACCGGGTTGCGGCTGAAAACCTGGTATGTGTCGAGCACCACACCGGTGGCCAGATAAACCTGATTCTGCTTTTCAAATTCCTTACGCATGGTAGGAAACTCTTTGGCAATCTCATCTACCGCTGTAGCAACCGCGCGAGCATCGGGAGCGATAAACGGTGTTACCGCAGCCAGCGCCTGACTCGGTAACTTGGATGAATGGAATATAGTCGTAACGATACCGATATCGCCTAAGCCCAGCTTGACACCTTCAAGCACACCTTTTGGTTTGACGATTGAACCGCCATAACTTTCCTGCCAGTCAATTTTATAGTTGCCGCTTTCAGCCAGACGTTTGTCCACTTCAGGGATAAAAAATCCGCTGAATTCCTTAACCCACATGGCTTTGGCCGGGTAACCATCGATCACGACCGCTTTGATCGTTTCAGTCGCCTGAGATGAACCGGCGGTAACAAGCGCCAGCGCTACACCAGCTAACGTAGTTTTTAAGAGATTTTTCATGTGTCCTCCGTTTATTAAACGATTTTTGTTCACCCGATCAGGCGGGCTGCCAATTTTCTTCGATCACTGTGCCTGCCTGCTTAAAAAGTATTGAAAGCGGGCAGTACTTTGCTACTTCATCTGCTACCTGTTGAAGCTCCTGTGGCGTTGCAGCCCCACTCGCCTTCACTGTGAGTACAATTTTTTGAAACGGTACGTCAATGCTCTCGGCCAGCATCACACCGCGCCGATCAAAATCACAAACGGCTGAGATATCCAGGTGACCAATGTCTATACCGAGTGACCCGGCACACTTATGACCTATCACATTGGTACACCCGACCAGCGCCGCCAATGCAGTTTCTGTGGGTGTCGGGCCGAGGTTTGTGCCACCGCGAGCCTCCGGCTCATCGATCGCAAACTGAAGATCGCCAGTGCTCACGTTTGCCAGTGAATGCGACGGGCATTGCGCGCTGGCGGTTAACTTAACCGTGGTTTTTTGTCTTATTGCCATGTTGGGCCCTACTCAAAGGAGCATGCCTGCTCAAAAGAAAAACGCGGAAGTTTCTCAAACAGCGCAGTTTCATCTGCATAGCCAATGTTGCACAAAAAGTTTGAGCGTAAACTCGAGTCTTTAAAAAATTCTTCATCGACAATCTGGTTCGAGAACCCTGACATCGCACCGACATCAAGCCCCACCGCCCTGGCCGCAATCATAAAATACGCGCCCTGCAATGTGGCGTTGCGAAAGGCAGTTGCTTCTATGTGTTCCTGCTTGCCTTCGAACAGTGGCCGCCGATCTTCGTGCGGAAACAAATAAGGCAGCTCTTTCCAGAAGTCGAGATCGTGCGCAATGATGACGCACACCGGTGCACTCATCATTTTTTCAACGTTCTTGGCTTTCAGTGACTTCGCCAGTCTGGCTCTTGCTTCATCGCTGCGTACGAAGATAAATCTCGCCGGGCAGCTGTTCATGCTGGTGGCACCCAGCGCTGTGATGGTATAGATCTCTTGCAGCAGAGATTCGGGCACCGGCTTGTCTTTCCAGGCGTAGTGCGACCGTGCACCAGACAGAATGACCTGAATAGAGTCGTCATCAAGGGATGGTTTGCGCTGGCGCAACGCGATTACTGCCTGCTGAGCCGCTTCTCGCGCTTCAGGATTCAGCGATTCAGCCATCAAATTCAGCCCTGTATGTTATGGAGACGTTAATAGTCCGAGTTGCAGCAAATAATGCTTCGGTGCGCCGCTTCCGGCTGCGGCGGCGTTTCGCTCCGTGACCCCGGATACCGCATTCAAACCGGCACGAAGTTTTCGCTGATCTGTGCGATATTTTTGCCGATTATTCTTTTGATTGTCAATGAATATCGATTTTTTGCCATTGCCTGTTTCTCGCTAATGGCGCAATTCACTATGTTGTTCTCTAGTGACATTCCTTCTTGTGCCGCACAACTCGAAGCGCTCTTCATCAGCTTGAGACGCAAAATCAAGAATCCCGGCCTGCAATGAACGGGGATTTTTAAAAGAATAATTCAACAACATCAACCGCGGATAGTGAATTCCGACATTGTGCATCAGACCCCACCACACCTCTTGACGACAGAATCAGCCTGCCGTAATGTCATGACACAAAGTATCAACCCCGGCTCATACCGGGTTTGCAGCATCCATTATTGAGAGTCTGATCTTGAACATTCCATCACTGCAGTTTCGTTGCTTAATCCCTTTTCTTACCGTACCTTTTCCCGCTGCTTGTAACGGCTCTGATATCAGCGTCACCGGTGCGCAGTCTGTTGCAGAAACCTTGACAACCAGACCACTCGATCATACCGATGCCCGTCGCATGGCCGCAGCGGCCCAATAGAAGGTGAAAGAATAGACGACGCTATCTACGGCGTACGCATCGGTTACGATGCCGGTTATCTGTACCTTGCACCACGTATCAATAAAGATCTCGTGACAGATTCTTACTCGAGCACCGGTGAACTCTGGCAGGACGACAGCTTCGAAGTGTATTTTGTTTTACGGCAAGCCAAATATTCATGGTGCGCCAGCAACAGCACAGATGCGGATAACGTAATTGATGCATGGCAGGATATCTCTGCCATTCCATGCAAAGTGATACTGCAGCGATAACTTAAACACAGGTCTATGCGGCAGCATGAAAGTGCTGCCGTTAATTAGTCTCGCTTAAGTAACATTTACGGTAAACGCACGATCATGCGAGAGTGATGGAATACGTTGCCTGGCATCTTCTACCAGATTCAAATCAAGCTCCGCTGCTACCACCCCGGTAGATTCGCCACCATCTGCCACGATGGCCCCCATCGGATCGATGATCAGGGAGTGCCCGTAAGCAGAACCGCCACCAGGCACCTCACCTGTTGAACAGGGTGCAAACACATAAGCACCGTTTTCAATCGCTCGCGTCCGGTTCAGTACATGCCAGTGCAACTCACCGGTTTTTTTGGTAAATGCTGCCGGCACTGCAAGAATTTGCGCACCCCCCAGAGATAAATCGCGGTACAACTGCGGAAACCTCAGGTCATAACAAATGGACTGACCCAGCAGACCCGCAGGCGTCTTGCACAACACCGCTTCAGCACCTGCCACAACCGAAGCGCTTTCACGATAAACATCTGTATCGGTAAGCTGAATATCAAACAGATGTATTTTGGTGTAACGCGACCGAACCTCACCGGTGTTGTCCAGCAGAAAACTGCGATTGTAGATTTTCTTCTGCGGGGCGGTGATTGCAACAGACCCCACCAGAAACCAGACGCCCTGTTCGCGGGTAAATCGCTTCAACCCGTTGAGGTACATGTGCGCCTCCTCGGACGCATGCGGAGGCACCAGCATCGGACCATCAGACACCAGCCCACCGCAGTACTCTGGTGTCCCGAGAAACGTCGCACCCAGTGCTATGGCTTCTTGCGCAAGCGACAACGTTTCGTCAAGTGCAGCCTGCATGGTTGGTTGCGGGCTGGTTTGTAATGCAGCTACCGTTGTTTTCACTGGACGCCCCCTGATCAATGGCGAGCGATAGAAAACGCGCACCAATAATAATTAGATGTCTATTAGAACACCGATGTAGCACACCGGGCCATAGTGCACACGTTGTCAATCTCAGATCGCTGCACAGTGATCTGTACACGTGCTGCGATCTGATACACTTTACCGCCTCCCCCAATAATCAGAGAAGCGTATGTCAGACTTTCCAATTGTAGACACCGATCCCGGCGTAACCCGACAAGTGCTGGCGGACCACCCCGACCTGATGGTCGTCGCGTTCCGCTTCGGAGAGATTGGCGCTGAAGGCAAACTCCATC
>CALHCI010000039.1 GCA_937931165.1 uncultured Granulosicoccaceae bacterium | reverse complement strand
CCAGTCTCAGCCCTGACTCAGCCCTGGCCAACCTCAGCCTGATGCGCCGCCACCAGATCAGCCATACTGTTGAAGCGGAACTGATAGTCCGGTGTGCCCCCGGGGTCCATCGTCGCGCCATAGCCCTGTTGTTCATGGCGACGGTAAATCCAGCACGATGTCAGCCCGTGTTTATTTGCAGGTGCGTGATCATGAAACATACTTTCGGCGGTATGCAGAATGTCTGACTTGTTAATGCCACGCATGGACAAGTGTTCCAGCATGTATTCGAAATTACGATCTGACGGCTTGTAAGCACCCACATCCTCAGCGGTATAGATGGCGTCGAACTCCACCTGTAATTTCTCGTGACTGCAGGAAAAAGAACGGTTATCAACGTTGGATAAAATAACCAGCTGGTAGTGCTGCTTCAAATACGCGAGTGACGCGGCAGAATCTTCAAAGGCCGGCCACAGAGCCACTGACTGCCCATATGTTTCGCACTCCTGCGGAGTCACCACCACCTGCCATTCCTCCGCCAGACGTTTGTACACAATCGCAAGCAGATCGCTATAACGATAACCGGGCGTCCAGCGTTGTTGTGTTGATTCATGACGTGCGTGCGCTTCGAGTATCTGATCACGACTGAGAGTTTCAGACACGCGGGAGGTTAACGGTACCAGCCCGTTAACGATGCCGCTTTCCCAGTCAATCAGCGTGCCATAGCAATCGAATGTCAGCGCTTTAAAATCTGTTAATTTCATTGATCCCGTACTTTTCAGGCAGCGATTTCGTACATAACCGAAAGAAATCTGACGACTTCTTCTTCGCTATTGTAGTGACACATGGAAACCCGTACACAACTGCCCTCACCCAGCGGATCGAGAATGTTACCGGAGTAGTGATCGGCTTTGCGTAAGTGCGTACGTATGCCTTTTTCATTGAGCTTTGCCACCACATCAACTGAAGGGGTGCCTGCAACAATTAACGATACCAGGCCTTCTCTTGCCGGGTTATCGACACCCCCAATAATGGTGACTTTCTCCATGGCACTGAGCCCGGGCTGATTGCCGGCACCGTGAATCATCGCATCGGTCAGGGCTTTTTCCTGTGCATGAATCGCCTTGCCGGCCGCAACAAATTTATCACGACGACTGTTGCTGTCAGTTAACTGTTCGCCGAGCCATTCGAAGTAGCTGACAACATCAGTCATGGTGGCATAAGAACCGGTATCACGGGTGCCGAGTTCCCAGTTGCCCTCAGGGCCATTGAGCAACGAGTCATGCGGCAGTGCAGACATGCGGTCTGATATCCATGCGATGCCATAACCGTGTCGTGAGAATACTTTGTAAGGCGATATCACATAGCCATCGACATTGTAGGCAGTCAAATCAATCTGCCCGTGCGCCGCGTGCTGAATGCCGTCGACAATAATAAAACACTCTGGTGCCACTGCTCGAATGGCGGCCGCGCAGGCTGCAAGATCAACTCCCATCCCGGTTACCGGAGAGGTATGAATAATGGTGGCTACTACCGTGTCCGGTGTAACTGCCGCTGTGTATTCCTCTGCAGTGACACAGCCGGTTGCATCATTATGAGTAATCATTACATGCTTCTTGCCCGCTACTTTAGACCAGCGATCACAGGCACTGCGTGTAGCCGGGTGCTCAAGCGTGGAACCAAGCACCTGCCCTGGCTCCGCCCCAAGGCAGGCGTTCATGATCAGCCTGAACAGTAACTCGGTACCACTTTCACCGGCAAAAAATTGCCCGCCCGGCGCATTCATAAATTCAGCCATATCGCTCCTGGCTTTATCGATCACCCGCACCAGCTCATGACTGCCGGGGTTGTCACGGCCCTGATTATCGGGAATGGCGGCAAATCGTGCCGATGTGCCGGTAACGGATTTAAGTGTCAGCGCGCCACCGGCATTTTCAAAAAATATCCGCTCACCCTGCTGCGGGCAATGGTCAATCTGCTCGAATCTACTGCGAACTTCGGTAAGGATTTCAGGAGTGATGGACATAGTGAAGTCGTTAGGTTTGGTGAAAGGTTAGATGTTACCACCACCAGCCATAGCGCGCGCATCCAGCACCGACTGCGCCCACTCATCCGGCTTTTCCTGCGGCAAATTGTGCCCTGCATTGTCAAACACACGATACTCATAAGCCCCGGTAAATTTTGCAGCGTGATGCGCTGTCATCGGACTCACGCCGTTCACCGCGCCATCAATCGCAATCGTCGGCACGCTTATCTCAGGTTGTGCCTGCAGTTTTTCTTCTATACCACGCACAGCAGGATCACCGGCAACCAGCGCATAGCGATGGCGATAGGAATGGATCACCACATCAACAAAATCCGGGTTATCCAGGGCAGTCGCAGATTGCTGAAAGGTTTGCTCTGTAAAGTGCCAGGTGCGCGACCACTGCTGCCATAGCAGCTTTGCAATACCAGCACGATTGTCGGTTAACCCGTTGCGACCACGCTCGCTGTGAAAATAATACTGATACCAGTAGGCAGATTCTTCTTCGGGCGAGGCAGGTTCAGCTGACGCTGCAATATTCTGAATGTTATACGAGTTACCGGTGACCAGCGCCTGCACGCGCTCAGGCCACAGGGCAGAGACCACACAAGCCGCTCTACCACCCCAGTCGAATCCGCCGACCACTGCCTTGTCAATGTTAAGACTGTTCATCAGTTGCAGCAGATCATTGCCCAGTGCTGCCTGTTCACCGGAGCGCAACGTTTCCTCATTCAGGAATCGTGTAGGTCCATAGCCTCTGAGGTACGGTACGATCACTCTCGCACCCTGTGCCGTCAGTGGTGCTATGCAGTCATCGTAACAATGCACATCGTACGGAAATCCATGGTTCAAAATACACGGCCAGCCATCTGCGCTGCCGTGCTCATAGTAGCCAACCTCCAGCTGATCGGTGTTGGTGGTTTTTAAATGATCGCTTAGCTTGCCCATATATCACCTACGGTAAATCCGGTCGGAAAAGGGTCGGAAGGGTCGAGCAGATAGTGCGATAGCCCGTATATCCAGCCCTGCCCGGACAACGACGGCACAATAGCATCGTATTGACCAACGCGAGTGGTCTGCTCTATACAACCAGTGAACGTCGTACCAAGCGGACCCGCATTGATATAATCCTGACCCGTTTCAAGTAAACCTTTAGCATGCAGCACTGCCATTTTTGCGCAGGTGCCGGTGCCACAAGGAGACCGGTCAAGCGCACCACTGATCGCACCGGGCCGGTAACTTCCTGAAGAAACCACTACCGCACCACGGCCATCAGTACCCGCATCAGTAGCCGGTGCATTAAGCTGCGCGATCGTAGGACCGGTGATCTGATTGTTTTCAGGATGCACTACCGGATACTGCTCTGCGGCTGCGGTACGCATCGCCTCACAGGCACGTACAATTTCACTGCCCTGATCAGCAATCGGGTCAATGTTAAACTGCGCTGCATCGGCGATGACAAAAAACATTCCGCCCCAGGCAATATCTACTTCCACCATACCAAAGTCCGGCACCGTTAGCGGTACACCAATATGCACGGCAAAAGCCGGTACATTTAAAAACTTAACACACTCTACTTTACCGTCCTTGCAACTGGCGGTTACCTCAATCACACCGGCCGGCGTTTCAAGCACCAGTTCTGTCAGTGGTTCTGTCATGGGCAATATACCGGTCTCAAGCAGCACGGTAACCACGCAGATGGTATTACTGCCGGACATTGGCGGGTATTCACTCTGCTCCATAATAATGAAGCCTGCATCGGCACGCGGATCACACGGTGGCACCAGGGCGTTGCAACACAATGCAGGATTGCCGCGCGGCTCCTGCAGCATGAGTGTGCGAATTTCATCGTGCTGCTGTTGCATGCACAGCATTTTTTCAAACACGGTATTACCGGTAAGTACCGGCATGCCACCGGTGATGACGCGACCGCCCTCACCTTCCGCATGCGCCTCTACCGCAGTTATCATTCTTTTAGCGCGCACGGGCCACTCCGTCAGTGAATATTTTTAGCTGGATAACCAGTCGCGTATTGCCTGTGTCGTAGCTTCTGGCTGTTCAAGCGTTGGCAGGTGTCCGGCATTGGCGACAACAGTTAACGTCGAGTTACTGATTAAGCCATGCATAAGCTGATGCCGTTCAACCGGACACAATGCATCCTCTTCGCCACACAATACCAGAGTCGGCACAGACACATTAGCCAACGTGTCTGTCTGATCGGGGCGTGTTTGCAACGCTCTTGACTGATCTTCGAAAATACCAGGCCCAAGCTTCTCTGCCATATCCATACACAGATCTAGAATACCTTGCCGCTCCGGGCCATCGCACAAATAGTGCGGCTTCATTTCATCACGCATAATATTGCGAAGCTCACCGTTTCGTACTGCCTGTATTTGTGGTTCTCTGGCGGCAGCTTTCTCTGGTTGTTCAGCCAGCGGATTAGTATCGAGCAATGCGAGTTTCCTTACTCGCTGTGGTGCCATGCGCACAATTTCCATGGCCACAATGCCACCCATGGACAGCCCGCACAATGCAAACACTGGTGACGCTTGCTGCAATACCTGATCAGCAAGTTCTGCGACAGTCCGGCCATCATTTAACGGCACAGTCATGATCGGGAACTGTGCAGAAAGCGACGCGATCTGCGGCGCAAATAGTCGGGCATCGCACATCATGCCAGGTAGCAACAGTAATGGAAGGTTGGCCATATATTTATAGTGGAAGCTTTCTAAGCTCACCTTTTTCAGGTTTGCCAGTGGTGGTGCGTGGCATGTTATCAAGAATGGTTACCACAGACGGCACCATATATTTCGCCATACATTGACGGCAGTGCTCACGTACTTCCTCAGACGTAACTGTCTTGCCGGGCTTTAGGGTCACAAAAAGCCGAATCGTCTCTTCCCCGAGCGCCGCCGGAATACCGATTGCTGCAGCATCTTCAATGCACGGATGCGTCAATGCGCCTTCTTCTACCTCAAAGCCTGACACCATTTCGCCAAGCACCCGGATGCGTTCTGCCATCCGGTACCTGAAATAAAACAGCCCTTGGTCATCTAACCGAGCAATATCACCTGTGTGAAACCACAGGTTGCGACGTGACTCGAGCGTTTTCTCCGGCATGGCAAAATACTCATCAGACATCACACCGGGCTCATTGGAACGAATCACCAGTTCACCATCACAACCGGGGGGCACTGGATTGTCGTCGTCATCGACTATCGCAATCTCAAACTGCGGCAGCACTTTGCCACCGGGATGATCCCACTGTGGTGCGACCACCCAGCCCGCATCGGTAGAGCCATAGCCACCACCGGGTATTAAATGCAGATTAAAGCGACGGTCGAAATCCTCTTTGGCAACCGGTGCAGGTGTTGACCAGCAGCGCTTTACACTGTGTTTTTTGTCGTACTTACCGGTTGGTGCAGAGTAAAGTAACTGCTGAACAGAGCCCAGACATAAAAACCATGTCACACCATGGCGGGACACTTCCGGCCAGAAGGCAGACAGACTGAATCCATCCCGCAGTACTACTTTACCACCGGTAAGCAAGGTTGGCAGAATATCGTAGTATGCAGGACCCACATGGGATAACGGATAAGGCGTGTAACTCACGTCGTCAGCCGTGATACGAAAAGGTTGCAAAAGATTCTGAGCAGTACGCAGTGCGTAACGATGCGATAACACACACCCCTTCGATACCCCGGTGGTGCCGGAGGTAAACATGATCGATGCGGTTTCAAGATCACCAGCGCATGAGGTAATGTGGGTGTCATTGTCTGAAAGCAGATCAGTAAACGCCACAATCTCCAGTGTGGGAAATAACTCCCTCGCTCGTGGCACATCATCGATAATGACTAACGTGCGCAGGTGCTGCAAATCTTCGTGCACCTGTAATAACGCGTCAAAATGTGCCGCCGACGTAAACAGCGTTTCACACCCCGTCAGGTTAATGGTACGACTGAGTGCGGCGCCACGAAAAGCACGATTAATGGAAACTTCTACATGCTGCGTTTTCTTTAACGCATACGTAATAGCCACATAAGTAATGCTGTTTTCCAGCATGATTGCGACAAAGCGATTACTACCGGTGACCTGATCTTCATCATCTAAACCTGTTTCAAGTTTGCTTTTCACACCGTGAGCAATTTGATTAATCTGTGATTCAAACTCCTGATACGTCACTGCAGTGCTGCTGTCAGCCATTGTAATACACGGTCTGTCAGCAAACTGCGTGGCACACTGATGCACCAGTTCACCAAGATTCATCTGCAGATCGGTTGCTGTCAAATCTACCATAGTGCTTTTAAATAAGTGACTGACCTGTGGCCTGTGGCAACGAGAGACCAAGCAGTGCTGCGATGGTCGGCGCCCATTGCGAGCCATGCGGACGACAACCTCTGACAGCATCACACAACTTCGGCACCGCCGGATGACCACCGGATACCGTTGCCACCTGAGTTGTAGTTCGCGGCGAGCCATGCTGGCCAAGACGGGTTTTGCGGCCCTGCCCGAATACTCTTCCGGCAGCAGACCATACCAGCGTGACACCGGCATCAAGATCTACCGCACCCTCAATCTCTGGCAATCTTTTCAAAGCGCTGGCATCGGCCCCGTCAACCACTAATGCTACCGCGCCTTCATTGTGCCCATGCCCAACTTCGCCGTGATAAGCCAGCATGTCTTCGATGTACAACGCCTCCTGCGATTGATCAATCATTTCCTGTTCATGATCACTTAATACAAACAACACCGTATCGTTCCAGTGTGGCTGCAGCCTTTCAACAATGGCCGCAAGGTCATCATCACAGCTGCGGATCTGCGCAAGCGCCTCCTCACCGTGCGGTCCATAAAGATGCAACGCAGAGTCCGGTTCATTCATGTGAATAAGACACACATCACCAGATAATGCGTCCAGTGCATCCAGTTGATGCAGTACCACACTATTTGCCGCATACCCCAGGGAATCGGTCGCACTGCCCTCGGGTAGCTCTGCAAGCGGCGGCCAGTGAATGTTTGCCCGCTGTGCGCCAGTGACCCCGACCATCGTCTGATCACCCAATACTGCGGATGTTGCTAACCCGGCGGTATTTGCAACATCGAACAGTGTCTCTACCGCTGGCCCTGCGGTAGACGAACAAACAAAAGCTTTTCCGTCCCAGAATTTATTGGTAAAGATGCGATGACTCTGTACATCAGCACCGGTCACAAACGTAGCATGATTTGGAAAAGTCGATGATGCGAGTACAGAGCGACCACCCTGCTCGCTCCAACCACCATAGCGGGTGATCAGATTCCACAACTGAGGTGTGTGCTGCTTACCCACATAACGATTGGGGAGACTGTCTTCGACCACTACAACGACTTTCATAGTATTGATCTGCCATTAATCTGTGTGCCACAGTGCTGCTAACCGTCTGATTAATGCCCGGCACTTTCCATGCGACGACCGGCGATTGCGTTATCGAGCCAACCGACATCCATCTCCGGAACGGACGACAGCAAAAGATCGGTGTAGTCATCAAACGGCGGGGATAACACCCTAGACTTGGGACCATACCGAACCACCTGCCCCTGGTACATCACCGCAATTGAATCTGCAATAGCCTTTACCGTTGCAATATCGTGAGTTACAAACAGATAAGCGACCTGCTCGCGCTGCTGCAGATTGAGCAACAACTTCAAGATACCATCGGCAATCAGCGGGTCAAGAGCGCTGGTGACTTCATCACAGATAATCAGCTTTGGTTTGGCTGCCAGCGCGCGTGCAATACACACCCGTTGTTTCTGACCACCGGACAACTCCGCAGGATACCGATCAGCGTATTCCGGACCAAGCTCTATTGACTCCAGCAATTCATGGATGCGTGTTGCTTTCTCCTTACCCCGTAAACCAAAGTAAAAGGACAGCGGCCGCCCGATAATCGTTTTTACGGTCTGGCGCGGATTCATCGCGACATCGGCCATTTGATAGATCATTTGCAGCTGCCGCAAGTCATCACGACTACGCCCGTCAAGCGAGGCTGACAACTGTCTGCCGTCAAACTCAACCGTACCGTTGGAAGGCGCCAGTAGACCGGTAATTACTCGTGCAAGCGTCGACTTACCAGAGCCGGACTCGCCGACAACCGCCAGTGTGTGCCCCGGTTGCAACTGCACCGACACGTCGCTTAACACTGTTTCTGCACTACCGGGATAACTTGCAGTGATGTTGCTGACGTTCAGCAGTGAAGTGTGCGTATCCGCCGCCTGCGGGTGATCGATAGCGCGCACATTCACCAGCGCGCGCGTGTACTCCTGCACTGGTGCCTCAATTATCTGCCGTGTATCGCCATGCTCGACAACTTCACCATTGCGCAGCACCATCATTTCATCGGCTATTTGGGCCACCACAGCGAGATCATGCGAAATGTATAACGCTGCCACACCCGTCTGTTTGATCGCATTGCGAATGGCTGCAAGTACATCAATCTGGGTAGTGACATCCAGTGCCGTGGTCGGTTCATCGAAAACAATAAGATCAGGCTCCGAACACAGGGCCATCGCCGTCATAATGCGTTGTAACTGCCCGCCGGATACCTGGTGCGGATAGCGATTACCAATGTGCTGTGGATCCGGAAGACCCAGACTTTCAAACAGGGTGATTGCGCGACCGGTAAGGTCTGCTTTACTCGCCGTGCCATTTTCGCGAGCGGCCTCAATCACCTGATCCATTAACCGGTGTGCCGGGTTAAAAGCCGCAGCGGCAGACTGTGCTACATAACAAACCTTACTGCCACGGATACTACGGATGTCTTTTTTATTGATATTGAGAATATCCTGCCCGCGCAGAAATATCTCACCACCGGTAATACGCACACCACCGCGACCATAGGCAAGTGATGCAAGACCAATAGTGGATTTGCCGGCACCGGACTCTCCAATCAGCCCGAGCACTCTGCCTTTGGCTAAGTCAAACGAGACCCCTTTGACAATCTCAATGTCATGCGGCTTTGCATCCGGCGGGTAGACAGTTGCACCAATCTGCAAGTCACGCACCTGCAGCAGTGTTTGCTCAGTTGCCACTGCGGCCTCCTTTCAGATCAGTGGTGCGATTGAGGATCCAGTCAGCGATTAAGTTAACCGAGATTGCCAGTATAGAGATTGCGGCAGCGGGGATAAGCGCTGCCGGTATCCCGAAAATAATGCCGTCTTTATTTTCTTTGACCATGCCGCCCCAGTCTGCTTCCGGTGGCTGAATACCCAGCCCAAGAAAAGACAACGCTGATAAAAACAACACCTGAAAAATAAAACGTAAACCCAGTTCTGCAACCAGTGGTGAAAGCGCATTGGGTAGTATCTCTCTGAATACGATCCACCAACGACCCTCACCCCTGAGCTTTGCTGCTTCGACAAAGTCCATAACGTTAATATCGACCGCCACCGAGCGTGCCAGTCGATAGACACGGGTAGCATCGAGAATACCCATGACCAGAATCAGCGTTATCAGGTTACCGGGCAACACCGACAAAACGACGAGTGCGAAGATCAGAGTAGGAATCGACATTAATAAATCGACAAAGCGTGACAGTAATTGATCGAACCAGCCACCCACGACTGCTGCCAGCAAGCCGAGCACTGAGCCCAGAGTAAATGACAGTGCGGTTGCCATGGCGGCAATAAATATGGTGGTGCGTGCACCGTAGATCATGCGGGACAACAGATCCCGCCCGAGGTTATCGGTACCCAGTAAAAACTGTGACGACATAGGCTCCCAGACCCCACCAACAATTTCGGTGAGCCCGTAGGGTGCAAGCCATGGCGCAAAAATCGCCGCAATTAAAAACAGCGCGGTGATAACCAGTCCGATGCAGGCGCTAAGTGGAACTCGATAAAACATGATCGTTACCGATGCCTCACTTGGGGTGCCGTAAGCGCGGATTACTAAGAATGGCAATGATGTCCGCTGCCATGTTCAAAAAGATGTAAAAAGCAGCAAACACCAACCCGCAGGCCTGCACTACCGGCACATCCCGTTTGGCAACATGATCGACCAGATATTGCCCCATACCCGGGTATACAAAAATCACTTCAACCACCACTACGCCCACAATCAGGTAGGCCAGATTCAGCATCACGACATTAACAATCGGTGCGATGGCATTGGGAAACGCGTGCCGGAAAATTATCTTTAACGCCGACAGCCCCTTGAGCTCTGCGGTCTCTATGTAGGCAGACTGCATGACATTTAAAATGGCCGCGCGTGTCATACGCATCATGTGTGCGAGCACCACCAGTGTTAACGTTGTTGCCGGTAACGCTACTGCAGAAAGCCGCTCAGTAAAGCTCATTGACTCATATACGGTAGCCACACTCGGAAACCAGCCAAGCTTTACCGCAACAAAATAGATTAACAGGTAACCTATAAAAAACTCAGGCAGCGAAATAAACGCAAGCGTTGAACCGGAAATAAGTTTATCCGGCCAGCGATTGCGATAGCGCACCGCAAGCATGCCGAGTATCAGTGCCAGTGGTACAGAAATAACCGCAGCAACCGTGGCAAGAAACATGGTATTAAACAGCCGGCTGCCAATGGACGACGCGATATCGGCACCATTGGTTAACGCCGTACCCAGATCACCGTGCAGCAGACCCCACAGCCAACTGAAATAACGTTTGAGTGCAGGTTCGTTTAAGCCCAGATCACGGCGCAGGTTGGCCAGCGCCTCAGGTGTTGCAGATTGCCCGAGGATTGATTGCGCCACATCGCCCGGCAAAATCTCTGTGCCCAAAAAAATCAGCGCAGAGACGGCGAGCAGCAGCAAAAAGCCCAGCGCAAGGCGCTGGGCGATCAGTAGGATCAGATGTGGCATTTAATGTGGCGGGTAGCGTCTATGCCTTGAGCCAGCAACGAGAAAGTGCCTGACCATTCATCATTGCCTGGTTCGGGTTAACCGCCCAGCCACCGACTTTGGTTGAAACACCTTCTACCCAGTCATTAAACATCGGGCAGATCAAACCGCCTTCATCACGCACTATGCTGCCCATGTCACGATAGATCTGCTTGCGTTTTGCTGCATCGAGCTCGCCTTTGGCAGAGAGCAGCATCTTGTCAAAATCATCGTTGAAGAAGCGCGTGTCGTTCCAGTCTGCGCTGGAAAGATAGGCAGTGGAGTACATTTGATCCTGTGTCGGTCTGCCACCCCAGTAAGAGGTACAGAACGGCTGCTTGTTCCAGACTTCAGACCAGTAGCCATCATTAGGCTCACGTTTCACATTGAGTTTGACACCGGCACCGGCAAGGCTCTGCTGAAACAGCTGTGCAGCATCAACCGCACCCGGGAATGATCCATCGGCGGTGCGGAGTAACACTTCACCGCTGTGGCCGGATTTCTTGTAGTGGAACGCTGCTTTGTCCGGGTCGTACTCGCGTTGTTCAAAATCATCAGAGAAGAAAGGATAAGCCGCATTAATCGGCATATCGTTTCCGACCGAACCGTAACCGAACAGAATCTTATCGACCATTTCCTGACGATTAATACCGTATTTAAGCGCCATACGCAGATCGTTATTATCAAACGGTGCCGTGTTGGCGTGCATGATAAACACATAGTGCCCGCGACCTGGTGCTGATTTAATTTCTACATTAGGAATTCGTTTAACCAGCTCGACGATTTTAGGCGGAACACGTTCAATCATGTGTACCTGACCGGACTGCAGCGCTGCGACTCGGGCAGTGTCGTCGTTGATGACCAGAATCTCTACCTGTTCAGCGTAACCGCGATCGGATTTCCAGTCGTTGGTATTTTTCTCATAGCCGTGGCGAACACCGGGCTCGTTGACCACCATTTTATAAGGGCCGGTACCAATACCCGCATCCGGTTGATCTTTACCACCGTTGGGCTGAATCACCAGATGGTAGTCTGCCATCAGAAACGGCAGATCGGCGTTGGGGTCTTTTAACCCGATCACTACGTTGTCACCATCGACCTTCATGGTGTCGATGCCACGCATCACCCCCAGTGCACCGGATTTGGTTTCTTCACCGGAGTGACGCTCCAGTGTGGCGATGACATCTTCAGGGGTCATTGTCTTGCCGTTGTGAAACTCCACACCTTTGCGAATTTTAAAGGTCCAGGTTTTGGCATCAGCCGAAGAGCCGTATTCTTCTGCGAGCCGGTTTTCGATGCTGCCGTCGTCTGCAATATCGACCAGCAGATCACCCCACTGGTGGCCATTCAGAAACGGCACTGCGCTGGATGAGGTAGCCGGATCGAGGCTGTTGGTGGATTCGCCACCGGAGGAGCCGATTTTCAGCACACCGCCAGTCACAGGCTCATCGGCATAGGCCGCGGTGCTGAGCACCTGGCTCGAAAGCGCCGCACTGGCACCGAGCGCTGCTGCGCGCTTCATAAAAGTACGACGACTGATTGCGCCGCTGGAGACCAGTTTACTGAGCTGTTCGAGTGAATTTGCCACGAAATATATCCTCCGAATTGGGAAAGGTAAGCATTGACGAACCGGGCCACATTAGCAATGCTTGCAGGTGACTTTGATTTGCCTTCGCGTGATGTGTACCCACACAGAACACTACAAATCACTGTCATTTGCAAATCGACTGGCCACGCCGGCTGCCGACCACCAACCGACGACACTATCACGATGACCGCAGATAGCCCCCCGCTCAGAGAAGTCAGCGAAAACCCGCATCTGCAGATTCCGCTGCCGGACGGTTGCACATTGTCGGCAAGGGTGTGGATTCCTGCCGATGCTGATCTGCAACCTGTGCCGGCGATTCTCGAACATCTGCCTTATCGCAAACGCGACGGTACGGTTCACCGCGATGAACTGACGCATCCGTGGATGGCAGCACGCGGCTACGCCTGTATTCGCACGGACATGCGCGGCAGCGGAGAATCAGACGGGCTGATGACTGACGAATACACCGAACAGGAACTACAGGATGCCTGCGATGTGATCGCCTGGCTATGCGACCAACCCTGGTGTGACGGCAACATCGGTATGATGGGAATATCGTGGGGTGGTTTTAATTCGCTGCAAGTGGCCGCACTGAAACCGGCGGGCCTGAAGGCAATCATAACGCTGTGCTCGACGGTCGATCGCTTTGCTGACGACATTCACTACAAGGGTGGCTGCCTGCTCAATGAAAACATAGGCTGGGCAAGCAATATGTTGTCGTATGCATCGCCGCCCCCGGACCCGATGCTGGTTGGGGCAGACTGGCAAACCCTGTGGATGAACCGGCTCAATAACCAGCCGTTTCTCGGTTCAATCTGGCTACGAGAACAATCACGCAGCGACTACTGGAAGCACGGCTCGGTGTGTGAAGACTACAACGCTATTGAAGCGGCGGTATTATCAATCGGTGGCTGGCACGACGGCTACCGCAACACCATTGCCCATCTGGTTGAAAACCTGAGCGCACCGGTTAAAGGGATTGTTGGCCCCTGGATTCATAAATACCCCCACTACGCCAAGCCACAACCGGCGATCGGATTTTTACAGGAAGCACAGCGTTGGTGGGATCAGTGGCTAAAAGGCATCGACACCGGAGTCAATCAGGACCCGGACTACCGCGTATGGTTAATGAACAGCGTTAAACCTGAGCGCTGGCTAGATGAAAGACCCGGCCAGTGGATTGATGAGCCCGCACTGCCGTCGCCGAATATTGTCACGACTCAATGGCACTTATCTAACGCACATGGCAATTCTAAAACACAGGGCAATACCATGGATAAGGCTATCTCATCCGGGCTTTCTGTCAGTGTCGCCTCACCACAAACCTGTGGGCAAAATACCGGTGAGTACTTTCCGTTTACATTCGGACCGGAACTACCGGATGAACAAAGCGCAGATGATAAACAATCTGTTTGCTTTGATACTTCATTACTTACCGGGGAAATAACTATCGTCGGTGCACCAACACTGGCTATTAAATTCGACAGCACACAACCGAAAGCATTTATCGCAGTCAGGCTATGTGATGTGAGGCCGGACGGTACCTCGGCACTGATTACCATGGGTGTGCTAAACCTGCTGCACCGGGACTCTGCCGAGGTGCCCGCCACACTGGTACCGGGGGAGACTTACAACGCTACTGTCACCCTCGATCAGATTGCTTATAAAATCGGTCAGGGACACAAACTTCGCATTGCACTTTCCACCACATACTGGCCTTTTATCTGGCCCTCTCCAGTGGCAGCAACACTGCATCTTACCGAAGCCACACTCAATCTGCCTGAGCGCACACAACCTGATGCAGACAATACCCGGTTCGAAGAACCCGTGACTGCACCGGGCTGGCAAACAGAAACACTGCGCGAATCCAGTTCTACCAGATCCACAAGCGTGGACGATAAAACCGGCACATTAATCACGGTGATCGACAACGATTTTGGTGAAGTAAAGGACTGTAACCACGACTTACGAAACGGCAGCAGAGTGACAGAGCGCTGGAGCATACACCCGGACGATCCATTGTCGGCAAAAGCCGAGCTGCACTGGCAGCAAACCGGTGGTCGCGATGACTGGCACTGGCGGACCGACGCCCACACTACCATGCACAGCGATACAGACAACTTTTATGTTAAAGCGAGATTAACGGTGGTGAATAACGACGAAGTGATCCTGGAGCGCGAGTTTCAGGACACGATCCCGCGCGTGTTTGTATAAGGAGTCATTGAGCAAGCACAATAGTTAAACAAAACCGTAGACATAAGCTGAAAGCGCATCCACCAAATGTCACATTGTTGATCAGTAAAACTTGTTGGATAATTTTTTTGGCGGTGTTTAAAGCAAGTATAAGCCAAGGCAGAGAGCCCTCCCCAGCGCTTAGACACTGACACTCCCGCAAGTGACGTTTGATGGGGGTATTATATTTTATCCTGGGGCTGATTGTTTTTTGCAACGGGCCACATGGGATGCGCCTGCGGCGGGCCGTGGGATGTCGCCTGCAGCGGGCGTCACTTTGAAAAGACCAAAGTGCCCAAAGTCTCTATCGCGAATGATTGGCCCAGCGGGTGGCGCTCTTTGCGGGTGGTTAATGGTGTTTTAAGTGTCATCTTGCCGATTTGATGATCCGGCTTTGTAGGTAGTGCGCCATTTTGAGCATTACCGCTCCAACGGGCCGCGCAGACGCACATCCCTGTGCTGCTGCGCTAACGCCGGCATCCATGCCGCTTTTGCCCGTTGGATCGGCAATACTCAAAACCTATCAACACGCATGGGAAACGCTATGCGTTTTTCTTTACGAGTAAAAGGAGCTCACAGATATAACCAAACCAGCAGAGGCAGAGCACTTTGTGGACAGCAACAGTCAGTGTTGAGCACTTCCCTGTTAATCACAAAACCTCCAGTAGGAAACTGTCGTGAAAGGCACGATCATGCCCCTCAAGTGGGAGTGTAATATTGTGCCTGTTGAGACAGTGTTCCAAAGACAGAATCATGAGCAAGCGCGATGATTAAACAAAACCGTAGGGTGACATAAGCTGGAAGCGCATCCACCAAACGCTACATTGGCGGATGCGCTCCGCTTATGCCGCTCTACGGTAGCGACGAGATCGACTGGAATTGCTAACCACCAGCCAGCACATCAAGCAACTGTTCAGTGTCATCCCACCCGATACAGGCATCCGTAATACTCTTACCGTACTCAAGCTCACCATCAGCAGACTGCTTACCTGCTTTCAAATGGCTTTCAATCATCACACCGCCAATTGCGCTGCGCTCGGCCGGTAACCTTGCAGCAATATCTCTGGCAATAACCCTCTGTTGCAAATGATCTTTGCGGCTGTTGGCATGGCTGCAATCAATCATCAACCTGCGATTAATACCACATGACTGTTGTGTTTTAATAGCTGCGGCCACCGAGGCAGCATCGTAATTCGGTTCGGCACCGCCTCTGAGGATCAGGTGGGCATCGGGGTTGCCAGTGGTACGGTAAAGCGACACCACGCCATTGTTGTCCGGACTTAAGAATGCATGAGCATGGCCGGCGGCCTGAATGGCATCGATAGCAATATCGACATTACCCATCGTACCGTTTTTAAACCCTACAGGGCAGGACAACCCTGAAGCAATCTCCCTATGTACCTGACTTTCTGTCGTGCGTGCGCCTATAGCGCCCCAGCTCACCAGATCAGCGTAGTACTGACCGGTGGCAGCGTCGAGAAACTCACAGCCAGCAGGTAAACCGGCGTTCGCCAGTTCCAGTAGCAGCTTGCGCGCCTGGTATAAGCCTTTATCGATTTGAAAGCTACCATCAATGTCAGGATCATTGATCAGCCCCTTCCAGCCAACGGTGGTACGCGGTTTTTCAAAGTAAACACGCATCACTATTTCAAGCTGCGCGGCATACTTTTGTTTTAGCGCCAACAGCTTTTGTGCATATTCATTGGCCGCATTCACATCATGTATTGAGCACGGCCCGATCACCACCAACAAACGATCATCGCGTCCATGCAGAATATCCGCAATTCTGCTTCTGGCGTTTCTTATTAGTTCTGCAGCCGTTGCTTCAAGCGGTAGTTCCTGCATCAACGCATTGGGCGAACGGATACTGACGACGGAGTCAATGCGTAAATCTGAGGTGGTGGCAGTCACGGTGTGTGTCTCAATGGAGGTGTTTCAATGCTTACCTGTAAATCCCGACTGACAAACTTACTCCTGAAATTTATCGATCACCTCAACAACATCATTCGCGTGATAGATTATTTCACAAGGTTCGATGTTTTTAACAAAACTATCGTATACCAGTGCAGTCCGAAGACGGGCGATTGGACGAATAGCCTGCCATAACCCGGGAATGTCTTCATCAGGGTATTCATCTTGCCACAATGCCAGCCACTTTTGTTGTAAGTCGTGGTCCGGCAGCCACCCGATATCC
>CALHCI010000038.1 GCA_937931165.1 uncultured Granulosicoccaceae bacterium | reverse complement strand
GCATGGATGCCTTCTTTACGCGGCGACTTCCTGTGCATAAATCAGCCACTGGTAGCCGGCAAACGCTGCGACAAACGCTAGTCCTTCAAAACGATTGATTCTGCCCTGTCTGCCATTCAGCCCGATACAAAACACCACCAGAGCAACGGTAAGTGCAAACTGCACCAGTAAATCACGATTGCGCACCATGACGTCAATATCGGTGGGAGATAGTACGGCGACAACACCGAGTACCGCGAGTGCATTAAAGAGATTTGATCCCACTACATTGCCAATCGCGAGATCATATTCCTTGCGAATAATGCAGGCGATGGTGGCAGCGAGTTCCGGCAGACTGGTGCCGACCGCGACAATCGATAAGCCGATCATCAGTTCGCTGACGTGCATCGCACGGGCTATTTCCACTGCACCCCAGACCAGTATTCTGGAGCTGACCAGCAAAGCCAACAGTGCGACAACGGTCATGATCATTGCACTGCGAAACGTCGCACCCTGATCTATCGTTTCTTCGTACTCATCAGCGATGATATCTCCTTGTCCTGTTTTGCCCTGATAGATCAGCCAGCACAGGCACAGGCACAAGGTAACGATCATCGCGATACCGTCCATCACTGACAGGTGCAGGTCTGCCAGCAGCGCTGATGAAAACAACACCGCAGCCAGCAGCAATGGAAACTCCCGTTTCAGTACCGACGAGGCGACAGGCAATGGAATGATTATGCTGGCGATACCCAGTATGAGCGCAATATTGGCAACATTTGATCCGATGGCGTTACCAATGGCTATACCGGCGTTATCACCAGTAGCCGACATGATAGCGATGAGAATTTCAGGAGCCGACGTGCCAAAACTCACGACGGTCAGTCCAATTAACAACGGAGACATGCCAAAGCTGAATGCGACACCGCTGGCACCATCGACAAACTTGTCCGCACTGATCGCCAGTACTGCAAGACTGATTACGACTGCAAAGATTGCTAGCAACATAGAGGTGAGTATCTATAAAGTGGACGCATAAGTTTAATCGGCATTTGGGATAATCGACATGTTGAATGAAAATCATCCCGTGGTTATAGCTTGCATCGTCATAGCTGTTGCAACGATTTTGTCAGGTCAGCTGGTGATTAATTGAGCCGGTTAGTCTTTTGTTATCAGGCCGCGGCCTGATTGATAGCACGACCTCTGAAACCGAGCGTTGCGATGAGTCCCGGGTGGTTATCGGTGAGTCTGAGTTCTGCGCCATGCATACGCGCAACGGCCTGCACCAGGCTTAGACCCAGTCCGTTGCCGGGTGATTTTCGTTCGTTTTCGAGTCTGACAAAACGTTGCAGCACCCGGTCCCGTTCATGACGTGGAATACCCGGCCCGTTGTCTCTGATCGTGATGGTGAATTCATTGTCATCGCCATTGACGTACAGGCCAACCAGTCCGTTAACACGGGTGTATTTGATGGCGTTGTCGAGCAGGTTTGTGATAGCTTGCGCCAGCAAGTGTCGGTTGCCGTAGAAAATCGGATTACTCATGATGCGTTCTTCAAAGTGCAGGTCTGCTTCTTCGGACACTGCGCTATAGAGTTCGGCAAGCTCCGACGCCAGATCGCCCATATGCACATATTCCCATTCTGTTTTATCCAGCCCTGCTTCGAGACGCGCAATACTGAGCATGGCGTTGAACGTGTGGATCATGCCATCGGCCTCAGAGATAGATGACTCTATCGTGTTGCGATATTCGTCGTCACTGCGATCTTCGAGCAACGTAACTTCAAGGCGGTTGCGCAGGCGGGTTAGCGGACTGCGCAGATCGTGCGCAACATTGTTGGTAACCTGTTGCATGCTTACCATCAGATCTTCAATTCGGGTAAGCATCTGATTAATCTTTACCGCAATAGCATCAAATTCATCGCGTCTTTCGGTGACCGGGATACGGCGTGAGAATGCACCGTTCATGATTTCACCGGCGGTTTTATTCACTGACGCAATACGCTTCAGCACGCTTAAGCTCATCCAAATACCGCCGAGCACCGCGAATATCAGTGTAATGATGGTTGCACCGACGACCAGCGCAAAGGTGTAGTCCAGCAGTGCTTTCTCATCACTGATCTCGTGACCTATGGTCAGTTTTAAGCCGTCTGAAAACTGTGTTTGCGCAACGCGCACTGGTAGCAGTGTTCTGGGGCTGTCTGCCGGTAAGTCGACCACCTCGCCCATCGGCATGGTGCTGTGAGTACGCACGGATTTGATATGCAGCGGCCACTCCTGCTCGCTGCCGTCAGTGATCTCGCTGCCTTCGCTTTCCAGGTAGTAAAAGCGGCCGTAGGTATCTGCCTGATTGCGCTGCTGAATCGCGTCAATCAGCTCGGTGAGCGCCCCGGTGTTGTACAGATTGACCAGGAAGTCGGTTTCGAGCCTGAGTCTGGCGTCGATCTGGGATTCTATTTCATCGCGCAGGGACCAATAGATAAAGCCGAGTGTCACTGCCGAAAACAGGCTGAACAGTGCTGCATAAATAATGGTCAGACGAAACGCTGTGGTGCTGAACAGGCGGATATTCATGAGTTAGCGAATCTTCTGCAAGCGGCGTTGCCCGGGTTGTTCGCGGACATAAAGACCTGAAGTCACGGAGTTACCAGGACTATAAAGCAATGTGGCCCGGATCGCGGGCCACATTTTCGTAATAACTGCACGGTTGAAGGGTCAGCCTTCTACCAGTTTGTATCCGGCACCACGAACGGTGTGCAGTAACGGCTGTTCAAAATCTTTGTCGATTTTGCTGCGCAGACGGCTGATCTGCACATCGATAACGTTGGTCTGCGGATCAAAGTGGTAGTCCCACACGTTTTCCAGCAACATGCTGCGGGTAACAACCTGCCCGGCATGACGCATTAAATATTCGAGCAAACGGAATTCGCGAGGCTGCAAATTAATGTTGGCACCAGCGCGAGTAACTTTGTGTTTTAGCAGGTCCAGCGTCAGGTCTGCGACACGCAAGGTGGTGACTGCGTTTTCCGGCTGTGCCCGACGCGACAGCGCCTGCAGGCGTGCATGAAGCTCTGACAGTGAGTAGGGCTTGGTCAGGTAGTCGTCGCCACCTGCACGGAGTCCGGTCACGCGTTCGTCGACGTCGTCGAGGGCGCTCAGGATCAGCACGGGCGTGTTATCACCGCCGCGCCGCAGGTCTTCAATCATTGATATGCCGTCTTTTCGTGGCATCATCCGGTCGATAACCATGGCATCGTACGCGTTGGTTTTTGCGTAGCTCAGCCCTGACTCGCCGTCGTCTGCGTGATCTACAGCGTGGCCGATCTCGTTTAAACCCTTGACGAGATAACCCGCCGCCTCCATATCATCTTCAACTAGTAGTATGCGCATGTATTAAACTCGTACTGAAGCGGTGATCGACACCGTACAACCGGCGTCGGCTAAAACCTTGTATGTATGGAGTGGCGGCAGCCCAAATGATCGGCAGCCAAGTCACGCCATAGATAAGTTAACTGCCAGAGTGTGTTACCTGTTGCGGCAGGCTTTTTACCCCGGCGATTCCCTTTACCCTTTGAGCAGGAGCTCGAAATGACCGTAAATTTCAGTGCCCCGCAGAGTAGTGTGCAATCATCCCACATTGCAGCGTTTGCTGCCATCGCTTCCGAGACCTTCCGGCGCATTTTTGCCGTTGTTTTTCTGAGCGTTATCTGCGCGTTTGCAACGGCTTCGATGCCTGTGAGCGCCATAGATTTGCCAGATTTTAAGCGGCTTGTAGCGGAAAAGGGCGCTGCAGTGGTGAAAGTCACTGTGACTGCAAAACCAACTGGTTCAACACTCACTGATAGCTTGCCAAATCTTAATGAAGAGGAGATGCCTGAGTTCTTCCGACGCTTCTTTGAAGAACTGCCGGACCAGCCTGGCGGCAGACCACCGGCGCAGGGACCCGATGCCGGCGGATTTGGTTCCGGTTTCATTGTCAGTGAAGATGGTTATATCGTGACCAACGCGCATGTTATTCAAAATGCCGAGAGCATTCTGGTGGGTCTGCCGGATCAGCGACAGTTTGATGCGACCCTGATCGGCGCTGATCAGCGTACCGATCTGGCTGTGCTTAAGGTTGAGGCTACCGGTCTGCCGATGCTTGAGCTCGGAGATTCCAAAAAACTCAAGGTCGGCCAGTGGGTGCTGGCTATCGGTTCACCGTTCGGCTTTGAATATACCGCCACCCAGGGCATTGTCTCGGCGTTGGCGCGCAGTCTGCCGAATGACAGTTACGTGCCTTTTATCCAGACTGATGTGGCGGTGAACCCGGGTAACTCCGGTGGTCCGCTGTTTGATCTTGATGGCAATGTCATTGGCGTGAACTCACAGATATTTTCACGCTCCGGTGGTTATATGGGATTGTCGTTTGCCATACCGGCCAATATGGTCAAATCTGTTACTGCGCAGTTGCTCGACAAAGGGTATGTCAGTCGCGGTTGGCTGGGTGTAACGATTCAGGATGTCAATCAGGCGCTGGCTGAGTCTTTTGGTCTCGACAAACCTGCCGGTGCACTGGTCGCCAGTGTGACCGAGGGTGGTCCGGCGGCACTGGCCGGTATTCGCGCCGGTGATGTGATTCTTGAGTTTAATGGTGACGCAATATCGCTTTCTGCAGATCTTCCGCCAATGGTCGGCAGCGCCATCGTTAATGAAAACGCTGCAGTGACGCTGTTGCGCGAGCGCGAGCAGATCACTATTGATGTGATGATCGAAGAGCTCGCCGAAGAGCGCAATACCATGGACGCCGGGCCGGTCGTTAATCGGGCGATCGGGGTTATCGTTGAGGCAGTAGATGTTGTCCTGCGCGCAAAGTTAGGGATTGACGGCGGTGTCACCGTGACCAGTGTCGATGCCGATGGCGTCGCAGCGGTAGCAGGGATTGTTGTGGGTGATGTTATTACCAGCGTCGGCAGCGAATCAGTATCATCGCCGGCACAATTTTCAAAGCTTATTGAAGAAAGTGAACAGGGCAAATCGGTTGCGGTGTTGTTATATCGCAATGGTGATCCGCTTTTTATTGCGCTGCCGGTGCCTGAGTAATTCATCGTGAGTCTGCCATTTTCAGCATCTGCAGATCGCAACAAAACTGCTATCGGTGATGCGTTAACTGACGTATTAAATAGTGTTACCACTGTGCTTGAGATTGGAAGTGGTACCGGTCAGCACGCCGTCTATCTGGCGGAAAGGTTTCCGAACCTGCAGTGGCAGCCGACTGATCGATCAGAGAATCTGACGGCGATACAGCAGTACATCGAAGCATCCCCTTGCAGTAATATACTGCCGCCGATTGAAATCGATGTTGCTGATAAAGTCTCGCTTAATAGACAGTACGATTTAGCCTATTCTGCTAATACCGCCCACATCATGAGCCTGGCGGAAGTAAAAGCGATGTTTGAACTGGTCTCTGCAAGTCTGCATACCGGTGCCAGTTTTGCGCTGTACGGGCCATTTAGTTATGGCGGCAAGCACACCTCGGATGGCAATCGAAATTTTAACGAGATGCTGCAACAGCAGGCAGCGCATATGGGTATTCGCGACAAAGCCGAGCTCGACACTATTGCTTTAGATGCCGGGCTCGACTTCATTGACGATAAAGCTATGCCATCTAATAACCGGATACTACTGTGGCGTCGTTAAACTTCAGTTTGACGTTTTACGCCAGCAACGGCTTTTTCCCAGTCCGCTAACATCGCATCGCGTTGTGCTGCATCGATGTTTGGTGTGAACTCTCTGTCCAGTTGCCAGTTACTGGCAAGATCTTCCGGGCTCTTATAGATACCGCAATGCAGGCCTGCCAGATAGGCCGCACCAAGTGCCGTGGTTTCAGTTTGTACCGGCCGCTGTACCGGAATGTTCAACACGTTAGCTAAAAACTGACAAAGCCAGTTGTTCTGTACCATACCGCCGTCCACCCGTACTTTGGTGGGCGTTACGCCATCATCTGACATCGCTTTAAACAAGTCGTAGGTTTGAAAGGCGACAGATTCAAGGGTTGCCCGCACCAGTTCTTTCACCCCGGTATCACGGGTAATACCGAAAATCGCACCACGTGCTTCCGGATCCCAGTATGGCGCGCCAAGTCCGGTGAATGCGGGTACCACGTAGACACCACGGTTTGAATCGAGTGCTTCTGCCATGCCTTCGGTTTCTTCAGCACTTTTTATTAAACCGAGTCCGTCCCGCAGCCATTGCACCGCAGCACCTGCTACAAAGATAGAGCCTTCAATAGCGTATGTGGGTTGATCGTTAAGCTGATAGCCAATGGTGGTAAGCAGCTTATTGTCGGAAGCGACCGCTTCGGTACCGGTATTCAGCAGCACAAAACAACCCGTGCCATAAGTGCTTTTGATGGTGCCGGGTTCAAGACAGACTTGTCCGAAGGTGGCGGCCTGCTGATCCCCGGCAATGCCACAGATAGTGATGTCGCCCGCCAGTAGTTCACTGTCTATGGTGCCGAATTCACCGCTGCTGTCTTGCACCTGCGGCAACATGCCGCGCGGAATACCAAGTATGGTCAGCAGTTCATCATCCCACTCTCGAGTGTGGATATTAAACGCCAGTGTGCGTGATGCGTTGGTGGCATCGGTGGCATGCACCGCACCTTTGGTAAATCGCCACAACAAGAAGCTGTCGATGGTGCCGAATAACAAGTCGCCGTTTTCCGCAGCGGCTCGAGCACCTTCCACGTTATCGAGCAGCCAGCGGATTTTAGTGGCAGAAAAATACGGGTCCAGCAGTAACCCTGTTTTTGCCGTAAAGGTGGCTTCGTAACCGGATTCTTTAAGCTCGTTACAAAAGGTGGCGGTACGTCTGTCCTGCCAGACAATCGCATTGTGGATGGCCTTGCCGGTTTTACGATCCCAGATCACGGTGGTTTCGCGCTGGTTGGTAATGCCGGCAGCGGCAATGTCGACGCCTTTGTCACTGGCAGCAGCAACTGCCTGTCTGCAGACATCAAGGGTCGTTTGCCAGATTTCCTCCGGGTCGTGCTCAACCCAGCCCGGGTTCGGGAAGTGCTGGGTAAATTCCTGCTGCGCAGTAAACACAGAGCTGCCGTCTTTGGCGAACAGAATGGCGCGCGAGCTGGTGGTGCCTTGATCGATACTGAGTATAAGCGGATCTGCCATGTGTTATTCCACCGTAGCTTTGTGATTGAAAGATCGATTCGGTCTGCGTCAGCCGAACGGATAAGCGTAAAGCCGGTTACTCTAAGTATTTGTGCCCGGCTTGTCACCTGTTCGACCGGTGTGCTGACGTGGTGTTGGACAATCTTTACTGCGATCCGCCCGGTGGTTGCCGCAGGTGCAAAAAGATTAGTGTTTCGTTTTTGGTTTCGTTTGTGTAAAAATTTGATCAAACGAAACCCGGACACACAGTGTGACTACCCCCCGTCAGCAACAGATACTCGACATTGCCCGCGAGAAAGGACAGGTAGCGGTAGATGATCTGGTGAAGCGTTTCGGCGTGACACCACAATCAATCAGAAAAGATCTCAATCGTCTGTGTGACGACCGGCTGCTTAGCCGTACCCATGGCGGTGCGCGCCTGGCATCGAGTGTGGAAAACATGAGTTATGAAGCGCGCCGCATGCTTGCCAGTGATCACAAGCAGGCCATTGGTCAGGCGGTTGCTGATCTGATACCGGACAATGCGTCACTATTTGTCAACATTGGTACCACCACTGAGGCGGTGGCGCAGGCACTGCTAAATCATCAACGGCTGATGGTGATCACTAACAACATCAATGTTGCTTCACTCATGCGCCCTTACAGCCAGAATCAGGTCATTATCGCCTGTGGTGAGGTACGGTCGGGTGATGGCGGTATTGTCGGTGAAGCTGCCGTAGACTTTATCAGTCAGTTTAAAGTTGATTTTGCGGTCATCGGTTCATCGGCCATTGATGGTGAAGGGGCACTACTGGATTTTGATTATCGAGAAGTGAAAGTATCGCAGGCCATCCTATCGAACGCCCGCCATGTGATACTCGCCGCCGACTCAACCAAACACGAGCGCAGTGCACCGGTTCGTATTGGTCATATCTCGCAAATACACTCCTTTGTTACCGACCGTTGTCCCAATAAAGAATTTCAGCAGCTTCTGGCGGGTTTCGATATTCGAACAATCGAAACCGATCAGCCATGACTTTGGTGCTACGCCAGTCATTTTAAGCGGTGATTTCCATTGACTTTCGTTTTTCTTGTCATGTAGTGTTGAAAAGAACCTGAAAGACCACTCGGAGGAAACAGTGCAAACACCAAGAGGAAGCACCGTTGCGTGAAAACACTCGTGAACGGGGGGTGGCAACGGTGTGTGTTCGGCACTTTGCATGTCACCTGGTGTGCCCATGCCCGGTCTGCCTATGCTTGAGCTAATCAACGTGGGCAAGCGAGTGGGCCGCGAAGATCATATGGCGGATATCTCGCTGCAATTTCAACGCGGGTCGCTGAATGTGCTGCTCGGTCCAACGCTTGCCGGCAAAACCACGCTGATGCGCCTGATGGCCGGGCTCGATAAGCCGACTTCCGGTGATATCAAAATGGATGGCGTGAGCGTGGCGGGAGTGTCAGTGCGGGAACGCAACGTTGCGATGGTCTATCAGCAGTTTATTAATTATCCGGGTCTTACCGTATACGAAAATATCGCCTCACCCATGCGCCTGGCTAAAGTACAGGGAGACGAGCTCGACCGGAAAGTCAGAGAGGCTGCCAGTCTGCTAAAACTCGAACCCTATCTCGAGCGCACACCATTACACCTCTCTGGCGGACAGCAACAACGTACGGCAATCGCACGCGCATTGGTCAAAGGCGCGGAGCTGGTGTTACTCGACGAGCCACTGGCCAATCTTGACTATAAACTGCGAGAAGAGTTACGCGTTGAGTTGCCACGCATATTTGCTGAAACCGGCGCCATATTGGTGTATGCCACTACCGAACCTCAGGAAGCATTGCTGCTTGGTGGTCGCACAGTCACGTTGCATGAAGGGCGGGTAACGCAGTTTGATGACACCATCGAGATCTACAGCAGACCCTGTGATTTGCGCACGGCACAAACATTTTCCGATCCGCCGTTTAACCTGGCGTCCGTGTCTGTGCAAGCGCGGCAACTGGACTTTAACGGCCGTTCTTTCGGTGAAGTCAGTGAAACGATAACTGCGCTCGCCGATGGTCACTACACCGCGGCGGTACGACCACACCATCTGGCGCTGCAACCCACCGATCAACACACAGTAGCGCTGCAGGCCACGGTGGGTACCAGTGAAATCACCGGGTCTGAAACTTTTATCCATGTCGATGTTGCAGGCAATCGATGGGTCGTGTTAACGCACGGTGTACACCGTGTTGAGCCCGGACAATCTATTGCGATCTATCTAAACCCGGACAGTCTGTATTTGTTTGATGCCGGTGAATTGTTAGCGCGTGTGCCGTCTTTTGCGATGGACGGGAGATAAGCAGTGGCTCAGATAAAACTCGATCAGCTTGCCCACTCGTATTACCCCAATCCTGCAACTGCTGAAGACTTTGCGTTAAAAGAAATGGATTACCTGTGGGACGATGGTGGTGCCTATGCGTTGCTTGGCCCCTCCGGCTGCGGTAAGACCACCCTGCTAAATATTATTTCGGGGTTGCTGGTGCCATCACGCGGACGCATTCTGTTTGACGGTGAAGACGTCACCAGAAAAACGCCGGAAGAAAGAAACATTGCACAGGTGTTTCAGTTTCCGGTGATCTACGACACCATGACGGTAGCGCAAAATCTTGAATTTCCATTGGCCAATCGTGGCGTTGATCGCAGTGAAATCCGCAAGCGTGTCGATGAAATGCTCGACACGCTTGAGCTCAGTGCCAAAGCCAATCGTCGTGCGCAGCGACTGACCGCAGATGAAAAACAAAAGATATCTCTGGGTCGTGGTCTGGTGCGCTACGATGTTAACGCCATTTTGTTTGATGAACCGCTGACCGTCATTGACCCGCACATGAAGTGGCAGCTCAGAACCAAGTTAAAAGAACTTCATCAGCGGTTTGCGCACACCATGATTTATGTCACGCACGATCAAACCGAAGCGCTGACCTTTGCAGATAAAGTGGTGGTGATGTACGAAGGGGAAGTCGTGCAGATTGGCACGCCGGAAGAACTCTTCGAACGGCCGGATCATACGTTCGTTGGTTACTTTATCGGTTCACCGGGAATGAATATTCTGCCTTGCGAAGTGAATGGCAACACGGCGGTGGTTGCCGGCCATACGATTACGCTGGACGCCGGGTATCATGCACCACCGGGTGCGCGCCTTGAGCTGGGGGTGCGCCCTGAGTTTGTTCGCTTTGCCAGCGGTGATGAAGGCGGTGTGCCTGTTTCTATAGAGTCCATAGACAACGTCGGCCGCCATCGCATTGCCAAGGTACAGTTAGCCGGTTATGCAATGAATATCATTGTGCCGGAGGGGCAGGTGCTGTCATCAACCGATCACCGCGTGGTGTTCGATACACGGCGTTGTGGCATTTACGCTGATGATCATCGGCTTGATGCAACCGTAGCCGGTCAGGGAATGCGCCATGATTACTAAAACGGTCAATCAAAAAGCGTGGTTCCTGGTATTGCCGGTGCTGTTGATTGTGGCCCTTAACGCCATTATCCCGCTGATGACTGTGGTGAACTACTCGGTGCAGGATACTTTCAGCCCCGGTGTGTTCTTTTTTGAAGGCACCAAGTGGTACAAAGATGTTTTATCGTCACCGCGTTTTCATGGAGCGCTGGGCAGGCAATTCCTCTACACCGCCATTATTTTAGCCATTGAAATTCCACTGGGTGTGCTGGTCGCACTGGCGATGCCGCGCAAAGGTCCGTGGGTATCAGTGTGTCTGGTGCTGATGGCGTTGCCGTTACTTATTCCATGGAACGTGGTTGGTGCGATGTGGAATATTTTTGCGTTGCCGGATATCGGTTTGCTGGGTTACGGCCTTAACTGGCTGGGCTTCGATTACAACTACACACAGCAACCGGTGTCTGCATGGATGACCGTGGTGTTAATGGATGTATGGCACTGGACATCACTGGTGGTGTTGTTGGCGTATGCGGGGTTATCGTCAATACCTGATGCGTATTATCAGGCAGCGAAAATCGATGGTGCCAGTTCATTTGCCGTGTTTCGGTATATTCAACTGCCTAAAATGAAACGGGTGTTAATAATCGCCTTGCTGTTGCGGTTTATGGATTCCTTCATGGTGTACACCGAGCCCTTCGTGCTAACCGGTGGAGGCCCGGGTAATTCAACAACTTTCCTGTCGATCGATCTGGTAAAAGCGGCGATTGGTGAATTTAATCTCGGTATTGCTGCCGCCATGAGCATTCTGTACTTCCTGATGACGTTGCTGGTGTGTTGGGTGTTTTACACCGCCATGATGCGAGGAGAAGAATCATGAGGGGGGCAAAGATAGCGCTGGTCTTTGTATACATCCTGTTTCTGATGCTGCCAATCTACTGGCTGCTTAACATGAGTTTTAAAACCACCAATGAAATACTCGGTGGCTTCAGCTGGTATCCGCAGGAATTTACGCTAGCCAGTTACAAAACCATTTTTACCGACTCTACCTGGTACAACGGTTACATTAATTCATTAACTTATGTGTTAATGAACACGGTGATCTCGGTGTCTTTGGCGTTGCCGGCAGCCTATGCTTTTTCACGCTATCGTTTTCTGGGTGATAAGCATTTATTTTTCTGGTTGTTGTCTAATCGTATGGCACCGCCAGCGGTGTTCGTGCTGCCTTTTGTCGAGCTTTATTCAGCGTTGAATCTTTTTGATACGCCATTTGCCGTGGCACTTGCGCACTGTCTGTTTAATGTACCGCTAGCGGTATGGATACTCGAAGGGTTTATGTCCGGCGTACCTCGTGAAGTAGATGAAACCGCCTATATTGACGGTTATTCGTTTCCACGATTTTTTATCAAAATCTTTATGCCACTTATTGCTGCCGGTATTGGGGTTACCGCGTTCTTTTGCTTTATGTTCAGCTGGGTTGAAATGCTGCTGGCGAAAAATCTCACGTCGGTCGCGGCCAAACCCATTGTTGCCGTGATGACTCGCACTGCATCAACTGCGGGCTATGAACTGGGTCTGTTAGCAGCAGCGGGTGCACTTACTCTGATCCCGGGTGTCATTGTGATCTGGTTTGTTCGGAAACATATTGCCAAGGGCTTCGCGCTCGGCAGGGTATGAGGGAGGCAACATCATGAAGCCACTGGCGTGGATGGCGTGGACCTGGCAGACCGGTGCGTTTTTTATCTTTATTGCGGTCTGTCTGATTACCATGTTTGTCTGGGAGGTACTTAAACCCGGTGGCAGCCCGCGTGTGGGTGTGCTGGGTCTGGATACCACACGCGGTGACAGACTGTTTATTTCTTTACTGGGCAGTGCATACATTCATGTTGCATGGCTCGGACTTACTGATCTGCCACTGTGGTGGGGGTCGGTTGTAGCGGCTTTTTTTGCACTCGCTGTATTCCGGTGGGTGTAAAAATGTATCCGTGCATCGCACGGTGTTAAATCGCGTCATCATAATGCTTGGCATGGTGATTAGTGATCTGCGATCTACACAAGCACAATATTAACGGGAGAGGAAAAGCTCTATGAAACGACAATTGTTAGCCACCTTTGTGGCGGCTGCACTCACTGCCTCGACGGGGCAAGTGCTTGCAGATATGGCGGCAGCCGAAAAGTGGGTCAATGATGAATTTCAGCCGGCAGCCATCAGCAAAGATGAGCAGATGGCCGAAATGGAATGGTTTATCAAAGCGGCCGAACCGTTTAAAGGCATGGAAGTTAACGTGCTATCTGAAGGTATTCCCACACATACCTATGAGTCACAAACACTGACCAAAGCCTTTGAAGAGATCACCGGTATTAAGGTTAATCACCAGATTCTTGGTGAAGGTGAAGTCGTGCAGGCTGTGCAAACGCAAATGCAGACAGGTCGTAACCTCTACGATGCCTACGTTAACGACTCGGATCTTATCGGAACGCACTCGCGGCTGCAGCTGGCGGTCAATCTGACTGACTGGATGGCTGGTGAAGGTAAAGATGTCACGCTGCCAACGCTTGATCTTGAAGACTTTATGGGCACGCAGTTTACGACCGGTCCTGATGGTGATCTTTACCAGCTACCCGATCAGCAGTTCGCCAACCTGTACTGGTTCCGTAAAGACTGGTTTGACCGTGAAGACTTACAGGCAGCCTTTAAAGAAAAGTATGGCTACGACCTGGGTGTGCCGGTTAACTGGTCTGCGTATGAAGACATTGCCGAGTTTTTCTCAAACGATGTTAAGAACATCGACGGTGTCGATATCTATGGTCACATGGATTACGGTAAGCGCGCACCTGATCTTGGTTGGCGCATGACAGATGCGTGGTTATCCATGGCGGGTGCCGGCAGCCCAGGTGAGCCTAACGGTATTCCAATTGATGAATGGGGTATCCGCATGGAAGCCGGTTCTTGTAACCCATCCGGTGCTTCGGTAACCCGTGGTGGCGGAGCCAACGGTCCGGCGGCTGTATACGCGATTCGCAAATGGGATGAATGGTTGCGTAACTATGCGCCTCCGGGTGCTGCAAGTTATGACTTCTATCAGTCATTGCCTGCGCTTAGTCAGGGTAACGTAGCGCAACAGATTTTCTGGTATACCGCGTTTACTGCATCGATGGTGGCGCCCAAAGCAGATGGTAACAATACCGTTGATGACGAGGGCAATCCGTTATGGCGTATGGCACCATCACCGCATGGACCGTACTGGGAAGAAGGTCAGAAAGTCGGTTATCAGGATGTTGGCTCGTGGACCATTCTCAAGTCTACGCCTACAGATCGTGCCAAGGCGGCCTGGCTCTATGCGCAGTTCGCTGTATCTAAAACAGTGGACGTAAAAAAGAGTCATGTGGGTCTGACTTTTATTCGCGACTCCTCAGTGAATCATGAGTCATTCTCTGAAAGAGCATCGAAGCTTGGCGGGCTGGTTGAGTTCTATCGATCACCTGACCGTGTGCGCTGGTCTCCAACCGGTATTAACGTGCCTGACTATCCGAAGCTGGCGCAGATCTGGTGGCAGCAAATCGGTGACGTTAACTCCGGTGCGTTTACCCCGCAACAGGCAATGGATCGACTTGCCGAAGAAATGGATCTGGTCATGTCGCGTATGCAGGCCGCTGATGAAGGCGCCAATGTATACGGTGGTTGTGGTCCTCGCCTGAACGAGCCTAAAGATGCTTCTGAATGGCTTGGTAAAGGCGGTGCGAAGGCCAAACTCGACAATGAAAAGCCACAGGGTGAAACCATTGCCTATGATGAGCTGATCAAGCAATGGGCTCAGTAAGGTAATGCGCAAAACAGCGTGACGGTTAGAGGCTCGGACCTTGCTTGGTCTGAGCTTCTTGTGTACCGCTGAATAAGCCGTTGGGTCGCCGTTAACGGTGGCCCAACCGCTCTCACTTTCCGTATAAAGCTGTCTGAAACTACGGGTAATGTTGACAACATGACTGATTTATCGCCCGCCGCTGAATACGACTATGACGTAGTTGTTGTTGGTGGTGGAATCAACGGCGCGGGTATTGCCCGCGATGCTGCAGGCCGCGGGTTATCCGTCCTGCTGGCCGAGAAAGATGATCTGGCCGAGCACACCTCGTCTGCCAGTACCAAATTAATTCACGGCGGACTGCGTTATCTCGAACACTATGACTTTATGCTGGTGCGACACGCGTTGCAGGAGCGTGAGGTTCTGCTCACTGCGGCACCGCATATTATCTGGCCGCTGAGATTTATATTGCCGCACCATCGGTCACTGCGACCACGCTGGCTGATTCGTCTTGGTCTATTTCTCTACGATCATATTGGCGGCCGTAAATTACTGCCGAAGTCGCATTCGGTTAATCTGAAAGTGCATCCGTCTGGCGAGCCGTTAAAAACAGAATTTACCCACGGGTTTGAGTACTCGGATTGCTGGGTACAGGATGCGCGTCTGGTGGTGTTAAATGCCATGGATGCTGCACAGCGTGGCTGCGATGTCAGGGTAAGAACCGAAGTCACCGATCTGGTGCGCCACGATGGCTACTGGACCATTCACCTGAACGACAAAAACAACAATCATGCATCCTCAGTGACTGCCAGAGTTGTCGTCAACGCGTCTGGTCCGTGGGTTGAGAAAACACTTGATCTCGACAAAGAGCATGATGCGCGCTACGCCACCCGTTTGGTAAAAGGCAGCCACATCGTCGTGCCAAAGCTTTTTGATCATCCGTACACGTATATTTTTCAAAATGCCGACAACCGCATTATCTTTGCAGTGCCATACGAGCAGGACTATACGTTGCTGGGTACCACTGATATGGAAGTGGGGGATGAGCCCGGTGCGGTGCAGATCGATGCATCAGAGATTGAATATATCTGTGCGGCTGCCAGTGAGTACTTTGACAAACCTGTTGATGTCAACGAGGTGGTATGGAGTTATTCCGGAGTCCGGCCGTTGTATGATGATGCATCTTCCAACGCCTCTAAAGTCACGCGTGACTACAAGCTCGACTATGACACGCGCAAAGGTGCTCCGGTGCTGTCGGTTTATGGTGGAAAAATTACCACGTATCGAAAACTCGCTGACGATGCGCTGAACATGTTGTCTGAGCACTTGCCGATTGTAAAAAAAGACTGGACTAAAGATGCGCCGCTTCCCGGTGGCGATATGCCTAATGCAGATTTCGACACCTATCTGGATTCCATGCGAACTCAATATCCGTGGCTGGACGAAGCACTGCTGTACGACTATGTGCGTAACTATGGCACTAAAATCAATACACTGTTAACGCAGTGTTCCGGCGCTGAAGACATGGGCACGCGCTTTGGACCGCAGCTCTATCAGGTGGAGGTAGACTATCTGGTTCAGCACGAATGGGCACAGTCTGCAGAAGATGTGTTATGGCGGCGGTCGAAAAAAGGGCTGCGGCTTAATGATGCTGAAGTCACCAAGCTGCGTACTTACCTTACGCAAGTAGTTAATGCTGCTGACGGATCAAACGCAGCCTGATACTAGTGGGCATTGGAAATCAACAGCGGCAATGCCTGTGGCGGTAAGGGACGGACAAGGCCAAACCCACCTGACCGGACCTCTCTTGAATCGCACGCGTGCTGGGTTATGATTTACGTTTTGCGTACAAATATATACTGATAGTCGATGTTGAAACCCTGTGTCATAGATTCGTTTTTTCAAAGCAAAACAAACACGTACGACAGGTGTCATCTTTTCCGGGTGTTTGTGTGCCTGTTATTGCTGGCAACCTGCAGCGTACGTCTTCTGCACGCCGGGGGTCTGCCCGGTGTGGTTGATGGCGAGCCGTTGCCAAGTCTCGCGCCCATGCTTGAAAAAACCACACCTGCGGTGGTCAATATTTCAACGCGCGGATCGGTGCCGGTGCGCAGTAACCCGTTGTTCGATGATCCGTTTTTCCGGCAGTTTTTTGATTTTCCGCAGCGTGCGCAACGGCGCCCTACGCAGAGTCTGGGTTCGGGCGTTATCGTCGATACAGAGCAGGGGCTGGTGATCACCAATCACCACGTTATTGAAGATGCAGAAGAAGTATTGGTGACGCTATCCGATGGCCGGGAGTTTGAAGCCGAAATTATCGGCCAGGACCCGGATGCCGATGTTGCGGTTATTCGGATTGAAGCTGAAGATATCACTGCCTTGCGCTGGGCAGACTCCGATGTTTTGCGTGTTGGTGATTTTGTGGTGGCGATTGGCAATCCGTTCGGGCTTGGTCAAACAGTTACCTCGGGTATTGTGTCAGCGCTTGGCCGCAGCGGGCTGGGTATTGAAGAAATCGAAGACTTCATTCAGACCGATGCCTCTATTAACCCGGGCAATTCCGGTGGCGCACTGGTCAATCTGCGCGGTGAACTTATCGGCATCAATACCGCGATTGTCGGGCCGGCCGGGGGTAATGTCGGGATCGGGTTTGCGATTCCATCCAACATGGCGCACAGCCTGATGCAGCAGCTGGTTGAAGGCGGTGAGGTGCGACGCGGCAAGCTGGGTATTTCGTTGCAGGAGCTCGATGATGATCTGCAGGAGATATTCGGGGTCAAGCGCGGCGTGGTGATTTCCGGAGTCGAAAGCGATTCCCCCGCCGACCAGGCCGGGTTGCTGCGTGGCGATGTGATTACGCAAGTGGGTTCGCGGCGCGTGGAAAGCGTTAACGATGTGCGCAATGCGATTGGTCTGCTGCAGGTGGGTGATCAGATTATTGTGCAGTTTTACCGCGACAAAACGCTGTATCAAACTGATATTAAGGTGGGTGAGTCAGACGACATACTGGTGCGTGGCGAAGAGATGGCATCGCACCTTGATGGCGCCGTGTTTGAAAACGCTGTGTCGCGGCGCGGGCGCCGCTATGTGGTGGTTTCACGTGTTGAGCGACAGAGCAATATGGCACAGTACGGTATTGAGGCCGGTGACATTGTGCTATCCGTGAATCAGATCGCTGTGGAAACCGTTGAAGAGATGATCAACGCGGCCAGCACACGAGGTGATGCCAGCGTTCTGGAAATACAACGCGGCAACTTTTCGCAGTCTGTGGTGATCAGGTAGTTTCTGTTTGTGCAGTTAGTGCGAGTAACCGTCAGTATTTTTTTCTACCCAGCGCTGGCTGTTGTCCGTCAGCGTTTCTTTCTTCCAGAATGGTGCGCGTGATTTCAGCGCTTCCATCAGAAACCGGCAGGCATCAAAAGCAGCTGCTCTGTGTGCCGACCAGCAGGCCACCAGCACAATCGGTTCGCCGGGCAGAATCTCTCCAACACGGTGCACCACTAATGCATCCTGCAACGGCCAGCTATTCTTTGCTTCATCGATGATTTGTTCCAGCTGGGCTTCCGTCATACCCGGGTAGTGCTCAAGTGTCATCGCGCAGACATCGTCGCCTTCATTGAAGTCCCGCATAGTGCCGACAAAGGTGGCGGTAGCACCGTACTGGCCGTCTGCCAATTGACTGTTCTGATGGTTCTGTACCGCCTGCCACGGGTCAAATGCGGCTTCGCATATGATCACAGCCATGCCTTAGCCTCCGGTGACTGGTGGAAAAAACGCCACTTCATCACCATCTTTGACCACGCTCTCCGGTGTGGCCTGGGTATGATTAACCGCACAAACCGTGTTGTCCGGCATAGGCTTCTCGCCAGCTACCTGCGCCCACACGCCGGCTACCGTTTGTTCGGTGTCGGTGTCGATGTCGATCCGGAGTTCACTTTGCCCCAGTGTTTCGCGCATACTGGCAAAAAATTTAACGTTAACAGTCATGGCTCCATTATGCCTGCCACAACACCGGGTGCAAATCGCCGGCGGTGCGGCAAGGTGGAAAATGTGCAACGGCCGTGTTTACAGAGGCAGAACATGTCGGAACTTACTCATTTCGATCAGCAGGGCAACGCACACATGGTCGATGTTGGCGACAAACAGGTCACCCATCGGGTGGCGGTTGCCCGCGGTGATATCAGCATGCGCAACGAGACGCTTGCGATGATTGTGCAGGGCAACCATCGCAAGGGGGATGTGCTGGGCATTGCCAGAATTGCCGGGATCATGGCCTCTAAACGTACCAGCGATTTAATTCCTCTGTGCCATCCGATCGGCCTGACCCACGTCGAAGTTGACTTTAGCATCGATGAAGAAGCCGCCGTGGTGACTTGCCAGGCGCGTACCGAAACCCGCTCGCAAACCGGTGTCGAAATGGAAGCACTAACCGCCGTGCAGGTGGCATTGCTGACCATTTACGATATGTGTAAGGCGGTGGATCGGGGTATGTGCATGGAAGGGGTTCGGCTGATTGAAAAGTCCGGTGGTAAGAGCGGGCACTGGATTGCCGAAAATCAGTGACATCGGTCGCGCAATTATTCACTATTATTTATACGTGATGGTTTTAACTGGCAGCGCGCTGTTGCACAATAGTGCAACAACCGAAAATCACGCATGTCCCGGGGCCTGAGGGCTGTCCGGGATGATGTGCTGCGGACGCGGTATTTTGGCCAGTTTTTCCGATCAACTTTGGCGAATAAAAAAATATTGTCCGTAATTGATCGAATAATCTGACTCAAAATATCTCTGCGTCGTGACGACCGTCATTCCCGGACAGCCTTTTAAAGCTTTCGGCGCAGTGTACACCACGAGATTTTACCGGAGCACAGATGTCCGGGGTCGGTTAATACAGGTGCTGAAAATCAGGCCTTTCCTGCGAACAATGCTGTCAGACAGACTGGTCAATAAATACAAGTGAATTCGGTTAACCACAACTTTTATCATCGCGCTAATGTGCCGGATTTCTCTGCACAGTCGGCGCCTGTTCCTGACACACTATGATCAAACGTTTGTTGTTGGGCGTGGTCGCGGTCATGGTGTTGGTGGTTGTGTTGGCGGTATTGTTTGTCAGCAACCTCGACGTCAACCTCTACAAAGATAAAATTCAGCAGGCGGTATTCGACAAAACCGGTCGACAACTGAATTTTGGCGGTGATATTAACTTAAGCTTTTTCCCGTGGATTGGATTGCAACTCAACGATGTAGCGCTGGCCAATGCCGAAGGCTTTGACGACAGCCCGTTTGCGCAGGTTCGCGCCAGTGATGTCAAACTGGAGTTGTTGCCGCTGATTGCCGGAGAGCTCAACGTTGATGTCATTGAGTTGCACGGACTGCAGCTTAATCTTCATGTCAACGCTGACGGGGTAGCCAACTGGGAAGATTTACTGGACACCACCACCGTAGTGGAAACCGAAACTGCAGAGGAAGATGTTCTTCAGGCGGTAGAGGCTGGCGCACCGCTGGCAGCGGCGCTGTCAGTCGGCGGTATTGTGGTTACTGATTCCAGTGTGCGCTGGCAGGATGACAAAAACGGAAATGACATCACCGTTGAACAACTTAACCTGACCACTGATGCCATTCAGCTGGCACAGCCGTTTGACTTTACCGCGGGCTTCCGCGTCGCCAGCCAACACCTGGGATTCTCCAGCAGCGTTGAAGCCTCTGGTGCACTGGCGCTAGATCTGGCCACCAATAGCTATACATTAACAGGGCTCAATCTCAACACCGCAAGCAGTGGTAGTCAGTTGCCGCTGCAGCAATTTGATGCGGCAGTGAGTGGAGACTTATTGGTTAACCTGAAAGCGCAGACGTTCGACCTGACAGAAATGTCTGCCACAGTGGCCGGTGTGCCTGTGTCCGGTGAAATTCACGGTACCGGGTTTATGGAAGCCCTGAATCTGTTTGGTAACCTGACCAGTACAGCATTCGATGCCGGTGCTGTGTTGAACGATGCCGGTATTAAATTACCAAAGGCGTTTGATCAAAGCCTGCTTGAAAACAGCGCCTTTTATCTGGAGTTCCAGCAATCGGAAGAGCAATTACTGGTTAACCGGCTTGGTGTATCAGTGGGTGATATTCAACTGACCGGAGATATGCAGGTATCTAACCTGGCGCAGTCGGCGGTACTCAGTGGTCAGCTGAGTAGCAACGTATTCAACCCCGCACCATGGATGGCATCTTTCGGTGTGGTTGCTGCAGATCCGCTGGCTTTGCAGAGTGCCAGTCTCTCAATGGCGGTGCGTCAGTCAGGACAAATTCTGACGCTCAATGATTTACGGCTCACTGTTGATGGTTTTGATCTAACGGGTCATGTTGAGCTTACCGATATCCACAGCACGGTCCCGCCACTGGTGTTTGAACTCCATGGCACTGAGCTCGACGTCGATCGTTATCTACCTGAGACGGATCTTAACCAGGCGCAGGTCGCAACCAGCAACAGTGCGACTGTAGACAACACGGCGTTGCCGGTGGAGATACTTCGTGATCTGAGTATCAACGGAGAGTTACGTGTTGATCGTCTGATTTATTCCGGCGTGACGTTAAGCGATATGGTGATTCCGGTGCGTACTGAAGCACGGAAATTTGAGATAACCGAAGCACGCGCGTCACTCTATGAGGGTAGTGTGTTCGGTAGCGTTACGATGGATCTGAATACAGAAGAGCCCTTACTCACCGTGACTTCAAATGTTAGTGCGGTGCAATCTGCGCCTTTGCTGGCAGACTACTTAAAGTCCGAGGCACCGATAAGCGGCAGTGGCATTCTTAACCTCGATATGCTTACCCGGGGTGTCAGTGTTGATCAATGGTTGCAGCAGGCCAATGGAGCGCTCTCATTGCGATTTACTGATGGTGCGATAAACGGCATCAACATTGGTCGTGAGGTTCGTCGCGCCAGTGCGCTTGTTGCAGGTGCCGACTTCACTGCACAGGAGTCAGAACAAAAAACCGATTTCAGTGAGCTAAGCGTTTCTGCTGAAATCAATGAAGGGGTGTTGTTGAGTGAAGATTTGTCTTTCAAGTCACCCCTGTTGCGCATGACCGGACGTGGTTCAGTCAATCTGCCTGCACAGCAAGTCGATTATCTGGCTACCGTATTAATTACCGCCAACACTGAGGGTCAGGGCGGTGAAGAGATGGCAGCCCTTGACGGATTGTCGCTGCCGGTGCCTGTTAAAGGTTCATTCAGTGATCTGTCGGTTGATTTTACCGGTACGCTCATTAACGCATTGCGATCTGATCTAGCCAGTCTGCTTCAACAACAAAAAGATGCATTGCTTGAAGCGCAAAAAGAAAAAACACAGGCGGTACTGAAAGCACAGGAGCAAGCGTTAAAGGACAAATTGCAAGAGCAACAGGCCGAGGCTGAAGCGCTACTGCAGGAGAAAAAAGAAGTCGTCATCGACGAGGTGGAAAGACAGCAGCAGGTGCTCGAACAACAACTTGAGGATAACAAGGAAAAGCTCGAGGAAACGTTGCAGCAAACCATTGAGAAAGGCATTTCCAATCTGCTGGAAAAATAGCCGTTAATGAGTTCAATTCCTTCCACAAAACAAGCCCGTCGATTCTCACAATCGGTTCTGCAGTGGTTTGATCAGCATGGCCGCAAACATCTGCCATGGCAACAGAACCCGACACCGTACCGTGTGTGGGTGTCTGAAATCATGCTGCAGCAGACGCAGGTGACCACCGTCATACCGTACTATGAGCGGTTTATGAAAAGCTTTCCGGACATCCGTGCGCTTGCTGCGGCGACACAGGATGAAGTGCTCAACCACTGGTCCGGACTCGGGTATTACGCGCGAGGCAGAAACCTGCACAAAGCGGCCATTACTGTGATTCAGGAATGTGATGGTGAAATGCCATCGACACTGGATGGTCTGGTGGCATTACCGGGCATTGGACGTTCGACGGCCGGTGCGATTTTGAGTCTTGCGTTCGGGCAGAGTGAACCGATACTCGACGGCAACGTGAAACGTGTACTGTGCCGACACCACACGGTCGATGGCTGGTACGGACAATCAGCGGTTGAAAAATATCTATGGCAACTGACTTCTGCAGTGACGCCTAAGGATCGCACCGGTGCCTACAATCAGGCCATGATGGATCTGGGGGCCACCCTGTGTACGCGCAGCTCGCCGGAATGCTCGTGCTGCCCGGTCAGTGACAGTTGTCAGGCCCTGGCTTCCGGCAACCCGACACAATGGCCGCATAAAAAACCCAGGAAGGCGAAGCCGTCGCGTGAGACCTGGATGGTGATCGTGCAGGATAAAAAGGGCCGGGTGCTGATGCAACGCCGGCCGCCGAGCGGGATCTGGGGCGGGTTGTGGAGCTTTATTCAATTTGACGAACTGGCATCTGCCACAGGCTATATCGAGGCACAGGTGCCGTCTAAGGTCACCCACTGGGAAAGTTTTCAGCACACCTTTACGCACTTTCAACTCACCGTGCATCCCATTCATGTTGCCTTGAAGACGGCAGCCCGACCCTCCATGATTAAAGAGCGCGATGGCCGATGGTTTGCCGGTACCGACGACATTGGTGGTATTCCCGCACCGGTCGACCGGCTGCTCACCCAGTTGCGAAAAGCAGCGGTTGCATCGAACTGAAGCGGCTGACTTGGTATCATCCCGAACAACACTAGCTGGAGTATAACTATGGCCAGAACGGTCAATTGCGTAAAACTGGGCCGCGAAGCAGACGGCCTTGATCGACCTACCTACCCCGGGGATCTGGGCAAGCGGATCTATCAAAACGTGTCTAAAGAGGCATGGCAGGGCTGGATGGGACATCAGACCATGCTGATCAACGAATATCGCCTGACCCCGGTCGATCCGAAGGCACGAAAATTCCTTGAAGAAGAGATGGAAAAATACTTCTTTGGTGAAGGCTCAGCCATGCCCGAAGGGTTTGTGCCACAAAACGACTGATTGCTCGCAATGTGGTGTGAGACGGGCTTGACTCAAGAGCCCGCTATAGGTCTAATACACGGCTCGCGGGTTAGCCGCGATCCTACCTCTTCGTGGTAACACCATCCAGATGGCCAGGTAGCTCAGTCGGTAGAGCAGGGGACTGAAAATCCCCGTGTCGGCGGTTCGATTCCGTCCCTGGCCACCATCGAAAACCCCTAGTTATGTAGTAATATTCTCATTTTGCACTTATGTCTGAGACTTTGATTTTTTCTTCAAGGGACGCGTAGGGGACGCTCAAGCGCAAATCGGTGGGAAACTCTGTTAAAGAATATTTGTCCAATGCCGTAAGTGATCTGTGATAGTTTTCGTGTCTTGGACCGAAAATTGATTGGTTTACTTAGCTGTTAGTACTATTGACAGATACCGTTTTCGGTAACAGACTACTATATAAATGGATTGGGGATTCCCGGTCGGCGTTAATACCTCGGTGGCTTCACCGGGGTTTTTCGCTTTTTGGGGTAGGGAAAATTTTCAGGCCCACGCCTTCGTAACCTGTTCCTGCGCCTTCTCTCCCTTGATCACAGTAGAATTTTTCCTTTAGGATTTCAAAAGCACGGTTGCTATGACTTGGTTGCGATATGGTCATGCCTATTGGCCTGGCGACTAGATCTGCTAACTGCAAGCCGGTAGACATCGCTTTTTTGTCTGAAAACAATATATCGAACGGTAGGTTTTTGCCAAGTCGATTTTCACCATCACAGACGCGACGAAATTCTAATTCCAGTTCTGCGTCTTCTTTTCTGCCTCGGCACTCAACTACCACGTGTGTTTTATTATCTTGTTCGCCTTTTTCAGTAAGGAAGTCATAGAGTGTTTCCATACAATGTCCGAGTGCTATGTGATAAGCATTACCTTCAACCCCTTCTCTCCTCGACATGGCCCGCTTGTCGATAACAGTAGAAATTAAGATAAAATTGCTTGACCGCATAATCTCAGACAGTTCAGCAGTAAAGTCCTCATTCTTGGTTCCGCCGATTAGCTTTTGAAATGCGCCGGTTTGCTTTCGAATGTCCCGCTCATGCAAGATGACTTGGTCATGGCCGAAATGATTGAATTTGAATTTTTCAACTATTGGTACGATTGCTTCGCTGTAGTGGCGCTTGTGGACTACGCAAAACGCTAAAACAAATACTGGATAATTGCTGTCTATACTTTGAAGACTGTGATCGCCACTTTCATCCACGTAAACGATGTATTTTCCAAAATCGCTGTTACTTATTGGAGGTGCGTGCGATAGCGCGCTTTGTTTTTCTAAGTTTGAGCTCTCGATTTCGAAAAGCGGTAATTGGTGGTATGTTCCTGGCACTGCTTTTTTGGTCATGTCGATAATTCTGTACTGATTTGCGCCACTCCATCATAAACTTTATAAAGTCGCAAATCAGGCGCGTCATCCGTGACGCATAATTCATCAAGCCACAGCCATAAACCGAACCCGACCACGGGTGTCCCGGCTGAAACGGTCATCACAATCACATGCCTTTGCAAGTATCGACGATGCCGTCCTGGTGGAGCATTGCACGTGCGAGCTCACCGGCTTTACCTCTGGCGCAATGGAGCCCGCTTCAATTGCTTTCACTGCTGCGGCGTACTTGCGCTGAAACGTAGCCGAACGTTTGCGCCCAGGTACCCGATCAGGTTTTTCTGCGGAAACTAATTTTGCAAAAGTGCCTCCGGTGGCTTCAGTGCCTCCGGTGAAACTGGCCTGTTTCGCCTTCAAACTTCGATCCAGTAACGGGCTGGCCTGCCGGGTCATGTGACCAACGACAGGCCGCGCGACTTTTTTGCGGTCGGCAACTCCGGTGCGGTAGCCGTAATATCGCCCTCGTGCTTTTCGGCCAGCCGGCCATCGCTTAGCGTTCCGAGCCCGACTTGCAACGCCATCACGATCAGCGACAAGCACAGCGCCAGCAACCACGCCCACCGGGTTTATAATTTGTCACCAGACATGCCAAGCGACGCCCCGAACTCGTCCAGTGTTTTCTGCGTGACAGAATTGCCGCATCGACTGGGTATGGCCGTGGCATGTCCTCGTGGGGCAGTGGTGACTTAATCCAATTCGGTGGCGTATCCGCTGCTCCTCGGACAGATTGTTTTGGCATTACGCCGGCCATGTCGGCTCTCCCTGCAGGTGCAGATCCAGCCAGGTGAGTCCAGTGGGTGGCCGTATGATCTCCGTGTCTGGTGGTGCGGGTGCGGTGTCTGTGTCTGGCGCGGCATAGACGTCTACATGCCACCATTTGCGTATTAGCGTGAGCACATCAGGAATGTTTTCGGGCAGCAGTGCTGCAACGACATACGTGTCATTTCCTGATCGAGCCGCAATAGCCAAGCCACTCAATACGGTCTCAGCGACCAAGCAGACTGTGGCGTCGATGTAACAGTTACAGGGTGCATGTTGACCTCCACAAACCGGGTGCAAAGTGCAAATAACGGTGCTTGCCGTCATTTCTTATCGCCAGCAAATTACAGGTCGGTCTGCATAAGTTATCAATCAGCCCCTGCGCCATGTCACCAGCGGGGGTCTGCCTGGCAAAAAATGGTTCGAGTTTGTAGTTATCAGTTAGCTGCGGTGCGCTAATCGTTTGGTATGTCGACCACAGTTCCGGTGCTGAAGATGTGGCTGCTCGATGGCCGCTCACGTATTTACCTCCGCCTGCGATAGAGCCGCTGCCTCAGCTTTCGCGTAATAGATACGCCCTAAAATTTTTTTCCACTGAAGTGACTGTAATTCAGCAGAGTGACGCTCGGGACGGCAGCGTGCTGTGCGCAGGGTATGCTGGCTCTTGCCGATCATCGCAGCGGTCTCGGCTTCTGTGATGTACTCGACGCCATTTACTACTATGGATTTTGTTGTCATCGCTGTGGCTCTGTTGTAACCAAGCGCACAATGTAGAAATTAAGATCGCTGCTGCGTGACGACCTCTTTTTTGCGAAAAATCGAAAACTAGGGCGGGTTTACTTCAGATTCTTTATGCGATTGACCGATGCAATATCATCGAGAATGTGTTTCGAGTAGTCGGACCGCTCGAGTCTGTCGCGTAGCTGCGGCATGAGCTTTTTCTCAATCTTTTGTACCTGTCTGACTTCTACATGGTACTTTTCGGCGACCTCCGGCTGCGATAGTCCCTTCATCCTGTCCATACAAATGTCATAGTGCTTTTTCGCTAGCTTTTTTTCTTATCGCTTTTGACTTTTTTCCCTACGTCCAATGCGTCAACAATCGCTTTCTTCAAAGTGGGTTTGTGCGGGTTCAAGAGATCAACGCCCTGCAATGCTTTGCGGATAATTTGCAGGTCAGTTAGATCGAATTCATCGTCGGCGCTCTGTTGTATGGAGTACAGAGCAGCCACTTCGAGCGATTTACCATGATCACGCGTAGCGATGATCCGATCTTTGCGCTCATGCTGACACAACCTTTAAAGCAGGAATAACATTCTCGGCACTCTTGCCTGCTAGGGTGTCTATGGCATCGGCCACCATCTGCGCGCCACGCTGCAAACGCGCCATGTCATCGACAATATAGCCGCTGTCAACGTCTTCGCCGCTGCGGTGATTTACCAGCCGCATAGCAATGATCCGGCTGATGTCGAGACCATCGGCTACACTGCGAAACAGTTTTCGGTAATCGTGGAAACTGTAATCGAGGTCGCGGTGGTAACTGTTTGGTAAGCCGGTTTGCTTCTTGCCATCCAGTTTTGGAAACAGGAAAACGCTGTCAACGTCGTGATCGATCTGAGATTTGACGATTCCTCTAAGCTGATTCGATAGCGGCATCTCAACGACCTCGCCATCACGGTCCGATGTCTTGATGTCCCGCAACAGGTAGATACCTTTTTTCAGGTTCACATCGGCACGTCGAATACTCATGACTTCGCCGACACGGTTCCCTGAATATAGGCACCACCACAGAAAGTTCTGTGCGCGCAGATTCTTCCTGGTGATGGCGCCGGCCAATTTGGGCATACCCCCAGGTGTTAGTCGGCCTTTGCGTACCGCGTTTTTCTTCCGCTTCTTTGATTTGAACTGGCTGGCGGGATTGTTTGGGTATGTCGCCGGGTCAGTCTTGTGCGCATCTTGCAGGACGGCTAACAAGTAACGCAGTTCCAGGTTTGCGCGGACGGGTGAACCAGTCGGGCTTTCGTCGATCCGGTCGTTGTAGCGCTTCTATGTTTATGGGGACTGAAAATCCCCGTGTCGGCGGTTCGATTCCGTCCCTGGCCACCATTTATTTCAAAACGTTTTTATACTGCTAAGCGGCTTTGCGTTCGTCACTGGCTTTCGGCAATTCAAAGCTGAAGCGCGTTCCGTTGCCGGTGTTTTCTACCGTCAGGCTGCCGCCGTGCAGACCGACTATCCTCTGTGTGATAGCAAGCCCGAGTCCGGCGTTAGAGCCTTCATTGTGTTGGTTGTCGGCGCGATGGAAGCGTTTGAATATGTTTTCGATTTGCGCGGGGTCGATGCCCGGGCCGTTGTCTTCAATCACAAACGAGACTTTATCAGTGCCCGATACAGCCACGTTGACTTTGATATAGCCGCCTTCCTGCGTGTATTGCAGTGCGTTGCCCAGCAAGTTGCTGACAGCTCGATCCATCATGGCGAGATCACCTCTGACCAGCAGTCGTGACTCATCTGTCTGGTACTTAAGGTCAATATTTTTGCTGTTTGCCTGTGGCTGGTAGCCCTGAATCACATCGCTGACAATATCGTTCAGTGAGAAGAGCTCACTGTTGAGTTGCTCGGCGCGGTCATCGAGTTTGGCCAGTTCAAACAGATCGGATATCAGGTTTTGTAGCCGTTTGCTGTGTTTAAGCGAGACGTTCAAATACTTCTGTCTTTGTTCGTCGTTCAGCGCATCGTATTTATGCAACAACATTTCAAGGTAGCCTTGTGTTGCAGTCAGCGGGGTGCGCAGATCATGCGAGATATTCGCTATAAAAGAGCGGCGGCTTTGGTCTTGCTCCTGCAGCAGATCAAACTGTTCGGTAATGCGACCGGCCATGGCGTCATAGCTATGCCCAAGACGCGATATCTCATCGTTGCCGGAATCCGCTGCAGCATTGCGATAGTTTTGCGACTGTCTGTAACCTGATTGCTGAAAGTCGTCGATCAGACAACTGAGCGTTTGCAAGCGTGAGGTGATTCTGCGAAAGATAAACAAGCCGGCCAGCAGCGACACCAGCAAGCTGCCGATCAGCGCATAGATACCAATGGTTGAGATCAGATCGGTAGGGCGGCCGCTGTTATAAGTCTCGTGTTCTGCACCGCGCAATGTGACATACAAATAACCCAGTGGTTTGTCACCGGCGGCAAGGCTTGCGACGGAAAAAGTCACCGGTTCACTGTCAGACTGAGGGTCGTCAGCGAACAATGGAAAAGATCGGTTGCCATCAAGAAACTGCTGTAGTGGTTCAAGATTAACACTGCGGGTAACCAGTTCGGTGTTGATTATCGAAGCAGTGTGGCTGATATTTCCTTTGGGGTCTAACAGATAAAGCTGCACATCCGGATTGACAATTTTCATCAATCGAAATAGCTGTTCGGTGTACTGTCTGTCTAGCTCGCCACCAACGGTTTGCGGAATTTCTGCAGCCAGATTGGCTGCAATGTCAGCGTTTTCTCTTTGTAGCTCACCCATGATTCCCTGACGTGTCAGTGAATACGAAATAGCTGAGTAAACAATGGCAGTGACGAACAGCAGCAGAATCAGGGTGAGTGCGAGCTTTGCGTACAGTGATCGTAAAGACAGCATGCCGGATCCGTCAGTCGCGTTTTGCGAATTCGTAGCCGACACCCCACCGGGTCAGAATATACTCCGGCTCTTGCGGGTTTTTTTCTACTTTAGTTCGGAGTCGGTTGATGTGGGAGTTGACCGTGTGGTGATAGCCTTCGTAACTATAACCCCATACTTTGTCGAGTAACTGCATGCGTGAAAATACACGACCCGGATTGATCGCGAAGTAGTGCAGCAGATCAAACTCTTTGGGGGTGAGCTCGACTTCTTCTTCGTTAATAAAGACGCGGCGATTGTCTATGTCAATGTTTAGCGCTTTAAACTGAATATTTTTTTCGGTATCTGTGTTTTCTTCAGAGATACGCGCACGACGCAACAGTGCCTTTACCCGTGCTACCAGCTCAAGGGTGCTGAACGGCTTGGTCATGTAGTCGTCAGCACCCAGTTCGAGGCCGAGTACACGATCAATCTCTGATGACTTTGCGGTGAGCATTAATATGGGTATATGCGGGTTAGTGCCTCTGACGGTCCGGCAGATCTCGAGACCGTCGACCTCGGGCAGCATGATGTCCAGAATCAGCATGTCGAACTGATCTTCTGTGGCGCGCTCGAGCGCCTCACGACCGTTACTGATGTGTACACACTCGCACATGATGTCCTGCAATTGCAGGCTCACCAGTTCGGCGAGATCCGGGTCGTCTTCGACCAGAAGTATTTTACGCTGTGAGATGACAGAATCCTCTTGATTTACACGGCAAATACTAACCTATCGGCTGAATACCGCATCACGATATTCTAACAAATGTCTGAATTTTTATTGGTATAGCCTGTTATCGGGTGATTATCAGAGATTTTGCAGGTTGATGATTTCGATGAACCAAACCGGCAGGTACAGTAATATTGATGTTTTGTTTATACGACCGAGGGTGAAATATTGAAGCTTGAAAGCTACTTTCAGGAATCTGACGGTGGAATTGAGTTCTCCCGACAACAGTCCAGTGACTTTGCCAAGTCTGTCGCGGGGGACTTTAATCCTCTGCACGATCCGGACGCCAGACGTTTTTGTGTGCCCGGAGATCTGTTGTTCGCGGTTTTTTTACACCGTCATGGTGTGTTTGAGTCGATGCATTTCGATTTTCAGAATATGGTGGACTCCGGTGTTCGACTTACCGAACAGGCGTCTGGTGATAAAACCGTATTATCTGACGACAGCAATCGTGAATACCTGACTGTGATCAGTGCCGGGCAGCCTTCAACCGATGCGTCTCTGGTTAGTGGCCTGACGCAGGCTTATGTGCAGTTTTCCGGTCAGACGTTTCCGTATTTGCTGGTCGATCTTATGCGGCAGCACAAAGTGATGATCAATCCGGCGCGACCACTGGTGATTTATCGGAACATGCAGTTGTCGATGGAGTCGCTGCCGGGCACCGATGTAACCCTGGAATTCTCAGGTGCTGATCTCATCAGTGAAGGTAAGAAGGCAACCGTCAATCTTAACTTTGCAATTAAGGCTGCGGATGTGCAAATCGGTACCGGTCAGAAGCAGATGGTGTTGGGTGGGCTGCGCCCTTATGAGGAAGAAGTCATGACCGCGCTGGTAGAAGAATATCAGTCTATCAAAACCGGCTATAAACAGCCGGGGTGAAGCAGCTATCACCGTTCAGTTCACTGGCTATGGACAGTTGGCAAGAGCTATTCCCCGGGTTGTACTCCCCGGTTTGTACTGGTCGAGTTGTATTGGCCGTGTTGTGCTGATTGGGAATGCATAACCTGAGCAACATCGTGGCTGGCTCGCTATGAGAGATAAAGCTGCGGGTTTGCTGTTGTTGCTGATGACGTGTGCGAGCCTGCTCAGTGACATTGCCGGTGAATCCCTGCGCGGCGGATTTTACTTGCTGGCGGGAGTTTGCAGTTGGGTAGCAGCGGCGCTTTTAGTCATTCGTGTTAACCGCTTTCAACAGCTTCAGGCTGGTGTCATTGGCGTCGCTGGATTATGTCTGTTAGCGCTGGCGTGGCGTACTGGCTCGCAAATCGACATTATCTCTGCTGTCAGTAAAAATGCAGCACTGGTAGCAATGATTGCCTCGGTTGGGTTTCTGCGCTTGATTGCGTTATCCGGTCAATCGACACAATCAACACCGGTTGGAGCATCAGCTTTTTTTAAAACGTTATTCGGTTTAAGTGTTTTTGGCTCAGTGATCAATATATCTGCGCCGATTTTTTTTGCCGACAGGTTGTATGCCGAGAACCGACTGGGCAAGCTTGCATCAAGTTCGTTTACCCGCATTTTTTCCGGTTGTTCTGCCTGGTCACCTTTTTTCGGTGGTATGGCTGCAGTGTTGCTTTACGTGCCGGAATTTAGTCTGGGTCGTGTGATGATGATCTGTTTTCCGTTTGCGGTTATTGGTTTTGCTGTGGTAGTTGCTCAGGCCTGGTGGTTTAATCGTGATGAGGTGTTGCGCTTTCATGGTTGCCCGGTTCAGTTCACCAGTTTGTGGGTGCCGCTTGCGCTTTCAGTACTGGTTATCAGCTTAACCACGTTGTTGCCGCAGTGGTCAATCCTGACTTGTATATCGCTGGGCGCGCTTATGCTTACGATTAGTGTGTTGTTGATTACCTTACGCACCCGGGGACTGACTGTGTTAAAGCAACATGTTAACAACCAGCTGCCCCGTATGGGGAGCGAGTTGCTGTTGTTTCTGGTGGCTGGTGTATTGGCGCAGGGGCTTGCCAGTTATCTTGGCAGCAGTAACTGGTTGTTACCGGCAATCAGTTTTGGACCGCTGCAGGCGACATTGTTGTTGGCGTTGATGATCATTGCCGGAATTGTGGGAATACATCCTGTGGTAACGGTGGCCGGTTTATCCCCGTTGTTGTTGACGATGAATCCTGATGTTCATCTACTTGCTGTGACGTATTTATTTGCCTGGAGCCTTGGCACAAGCGCAAGCCCCTTGTCCGGTACCCATCTCGTCTTTCAGGGCAGGTATGGTATCAATAGCTGGAAAGGGGCAATGTGGAACTGGCCTTATGTTGCAGTGATGTTTTTTGCAGCAATACCACTATTGTTGCTGACATCATTGATATAAAACGCGTTACCAGGTTCTAAACGGGCCGGTATCGAAATGTGCAAAGTTTGAACGTGCATAGTATCCGACACCGCCGACACGTAACCTGAGACCAGCCTCGCGCAGTTCTTTTGTATCACGTCCAGGAATTCGAATATCTATTGCCCGGCCTTTAATATGGTAACTGTTCGAGGCGACACCGGAGTTTTGTTTGGCGAGCTTGCGATTAGTCTCTGCTGAGCGGTAACCGGAGATCACACTGATAGCATTGTCGTTGCTAACTTTCTTATTGAGGAGATAAAGTACAGAGAACAATTTCGGATCGATGCTTTTTGCTTCACCTGTACGATGATCTCTAAGCAGATGGTTTAAGTCCGCCAGCGCGTCCAGGTTGAATTCACCTTCTTGCCAGAACACCGTATCAATCTTTTCTGTGGTATGCAGATTATAGAGTTTCAGTCTTAGTTCAGGATAGCTGGTTGTGTTGGCTATGGCGTGGCTTAATGGCACCATGCTACCGGCAAGTGCGCCGAGCAATAAGTCGCGTCGTTGTTGGTTGAATCGGGAAATGCGTCGCATAATAAATCTGCGGTTTAGCGGGGCCGAAACACTAACCGAACCAAGTTGATTAGTGAGTGCCTTGCTACACATCGTTGCTAATTTATGCGAAGAAATCTTTACAATTGTGAAAGCTGTCGCGTGTGCGCATGCATGGCGCATTAAACTACAAGCCGACGACGGTTACAGGAAACTCTGGACTATTTATTTAGGTAGTCTACAGTTAGAATCCGCGTCGCGCTGGGAAGAACGAAATCTCGTTAACCCGTGTAAAAGCGCAATTTGGTTTTAGATCGACATTGTTTTGCAATGTGATCCCATTCTGCGCTGTATAGTGAGGAGAATCAAAATGTTAACTCTACTCCGCACGAGAGCGTCGACGGGTACGTATCTGGAGCGTACTTATCGGAAAGGTTATGAATAAGAAGTGGTCTGCAAAAAAGGTTAAAGGTGTACAGGAATGGCTGATTCAGCGTTGGCCGGCGGTATTTAATGCCGGTCCTGATCGCAAGCCATTAACGCTTGATATACACAAAGAGATATTAAACTACCGTTCAGATAACCCTGATCTGTCACGGCGCGCGCTCGACGAAGCGCTCAAACGGCATATGTCGAGTCATGGATATCTGTATGGAATGCTAAAGTATTCCCACCGGTTTGATCTTAACGGAGAGCAAGTCGAACCCATCAATGCGGAACATCGCAAGTGGGCACGGGAAGTATTGCGTGCAAAGCAGAAAGAAGCGCAACGTGCACGTAAAGCGAAGAAACAAGCCGAGCGAGCCGCGCGCCGCGCCAAGGCACCTGCCGCGCCATCAAGACGTTTGAATAGCCGGCCAGTTGAGGATTCGCCCGGCAAGGCCTCTGGTAGTGTGCCTGTTATTCGATATAAACAGCGTCGCCGCAGAGTCGTAGAACCTTCAACAACTGAAGTAGAACTCGCAAGTTAAGTAGTGGTTGTTCGTGCCTGATAGTAGCGCAGCAGAGCACTATGTTGCTGGAATGCGATGAGCCTGGTCACGGTGAAATATTTGTCGTCGAGGGTCGGGATGCGGGGAACGCGCTTCGTCAGATAAGAAACAGACGGACTCAGGCGGTTATTGCAATGCAGGGTAAGATTCCAAATCCTGCACGACCTTCAAACAAAACCAGAATATTTAAAAATCCGCATATTCAATCGCTGCAGAAAGCGATTGAAATCACTGATACTAAAATACGCTATGCGCGTGTATTACTGCTTTGTGATGCGGATGCCGACGGCATCCATGCCAGAACGTTATTGATGATGTTTTTCAGTCTGCATTATCCAGCCTTACTCGAACAACAGCGGCTATTTGTTATTCAGCCGCCACTTTACAAAATCAACGGTGCTGGTGGATCGCGGCGATTCGCCTGGAGTCAGTCGCAGTTGCAATCGATGCAGGCAGGTGGAGGTGATGAGTTACAGATCAGCTACTACAAGGGAATCGCCAGTATGCAGCCGGACGAATTGCAGGCAATTTGTGTTAACCCTGAAAGCCGCACCATCAGTCCGGTTACTCCGGCCGATGGTGCGGCGTTGCTTTCTTCGTTTCAGCAGAGTGTGACTAAAAGTTAGGATACTCTGACCAGTACACTCTTTCGATTAGCGCTCGACCGTCATGCGTCAACAGTGTGTTGCCACCTGACACCGTGACGATCTGTACGTCACCCGGAACCGGATCCTCTTCGTCGTCAGTGGTTTGCAGAATCAGTGTTTGCGGCGGTGGCGGCAAGCCTGCGCCCGGAATGGGTTTGTTGCGATCAGTTTTGCTGAGCTTTGACTCGTCGTCATCGAATTCTTCTGTCGGTGTCGCATCCCACAGACTAACTGCCCAGAACACGCCGCTGCCTATCTGGGGTGAACAACCGGATATCGTGCCGTCGGGTATATAACTCGCAAACATCACGGTATTGTCAAAAGTGACCGACGAGCCAAGAATTTTTTCACCGCTTTGCTCCATCTTGATAAACCAGCCTTCGGCATTTGCCAATTGTTGCCTTGCTGCTTTGATTTGCTCACCGGTACCATCACCAATAATATTGTCAGTCGCGTCGAACAAGTCACTTTCAGTGATGGGTCGATAACCTGATGAGTTGGTCAGCAGTCCAGTGGCTGAAGCGGTGACGCTGTCATCAAACATGCCGTATTTGTCATTGCCTTCAAATTCGTATGGATATCGAAGCAGATAAAATCTGTCTTCGATTGCAGTGTCTAGTGGATGCGCCTGGAAACCGGAACCTATCGCAATATTCACGAGTAGTTCACCATTGTGACGCGAAAGTGAGATATCCGGCGTGTGGTAAAAACGTCGGGCATCGGCCAGTACACCGTCTTGTCCAAGATCAGCGATAATGCCACCGGTGATATCGAGATCATCAGAAGTTACATCGATGTCGAAGCGCCAGACTCTGCCGCCCATATCACCGATGTATATCTGTTCTACAGCGCCATCTCCATCGATATCAATAATCTTTGGTGTAGCAGGCATGCTGTAAATCATCTCTTCGAACTTTACGGTTTCGTCACCGTCTCCTGCACCACCACTCCACAACAGGCTGCCTGATGATGCATCGACGATATAGATCGCACGACCTACCGAGTCTTCGGAGCGCGTTAACTTGTCGTCCTGCGATACGTCGTAGCCTCCACCGAAAATAACAACCTTCTTGGTAGTGGTGCCGTATTTAATGGTGGCTGGAACCATCTGAGACCAGGTTTGCGCCAGTTCAGAGAAACCGTCTGTACCACCGGGGCCTCCGTCAATCTGCCATTTAAATTCTGGAGATTCTTTATCGGTCACATCCAGCGAGTAATAGCTGTTGCCACCTCTTCGCATGCCTGTGTAGAGATAGACATGATCATCACCATCGACAGATCCGTTTTTGTTGATATCTTTTTTCCAAAGAGACAACGCACCATCAATCCCATAGACCTTATTGGCACTGGGTGAATTTTCGAACTGTGGTTTCAGGTTCGGTAGTAACTCGGTCGGAATAAACGCGAACTCTTCATCGCCTGTATCCGTGTTAATGGCGTGTAAAAAACCCTCATTGGTGCCAAAGAAAATAAGTGAATCCGGTTCTGCGGTCGTACCACCATAGGTCACGATGACGGGCTTTGAATGCAATGGATCGCCCAGGTAGTATCGCGAGTCAGAGGTTTGCGAGTCTGCGTCCTCGTCAGCAATGTCATAACCGCGGGCCCACTCAAGCAATGCTTCTCTTTCGTCTTCATCGTTCAGTGACAGGCCCAGATCAGCAGCGGTGATATCATCGTTCGATTCGTCAAATTTATTAGAATCTGCCGTCAAATAGGATGAAGTTCCTGTATAGGTATAAAGCTTCCGATCACCCGGCACCAATCTGCTGGCGGCACCACCTGCGGGTACGTGATTACCATCTGCAGTGGCGGACCAGATACTTTTGGCCTCGTTGTAAAACTGTCCGGTTTCTGGATCAATGGCCGGGTTGTCATTGGCATCGTGCAATACTGCCGGTTTACCTGAAAAGTCGTAGCGTTTCAGATTGCCTACCCAGCGTGGACCTGACTTGGGCTGGAACAGCGCCAGGTAAATATCGTTGCGATGCGATATTTTTGAAAAGTGATCAACCGTTGCTCCAGGTGCGACAAACGTAGTGCCGTCATCCTGCACAGAGTCGATAATATTGGCCAGTGCGGCACTTAGCTGTGAGGCAGTATCTGCAGTGTAATAACCACCACCACCCTCGCTGGCTACATCCTTTAACCACTGTGTTGTGAAATTGAAACCAATGGTATGCGTGGTGATAGTTTGATCACCGCTATGGCTATGTTGATCGTAATTGCTCAGGTAGCTGGCAATTTCTTCACCGCAGGTACCATAACCGCCTGGTTCATCTACACATCCGCCACCAGTGAGCGCCATCACTTCACTAGCCGCTGTGGAATCAGCATTAGGCTCGCCGTCCGTCAGCAGAACAATGTGGTTGCTCTGACACTCGTGGGTAAAAGGTGAGATATAAGTCGGTGAGCCGGTAATGTGTTCGGAAGCACAGTACCTTCCATCAGGTGCATTGATGTTGCAGCTGGCATCTCGAACAACAGTACCTCCGGTATAGGAATCCGGTGTAGACACCCTTGAGTATCTTCCTGTGGAGCTTGTACTTGTATAATTTGCGTAGCGATTCAATCCATATTTAACCTGGTCGCCGGCGAAGTATCGTCTTGCTTCCAGCATAGCACCAACGGTCGGTGTTCCGTGGTTTGCCACCATTGAGTCAATTTCTGCAATGATTTCGGACCGGACATCAGTAACCGGGCCGGTGATAGTGTCCAGCGTATTTTGAATATTGCTTTTGAATGTGATTTTCAATTGTGCGGCTTTTGAAGGAGCACCGTCATAGCTTAGGAAATTGTGTCCACCACTGCCATCCTCTTCAAGCAGGAACACCATCGGGTTACCTATAGCCCAATCACTTTTTTCTACCAAATCCTGAACGATGTCCTTTACCGACGGGCTGGTTACCTCGACATCAGAGTCTGAAGTTATGTTGTCCCAACTGACTGAAGATGTTCTTGGTCTGCCAGTCAGATTATTTGTGCGAGCTTGCAGGCTGGCCGGATTGGCATCATCGTGTGCAGTGAGTGTTAATGATGGATAACTGGAGTACCAGCCATAATTTTTGGTGGTTAGCGACAGAGTCGCGTCTACTATTTCAGCATCTTTCGGCACGTTGATTTCCCGGAATCTAAACCCGGACACATATCCATAGCTCTGATACGTTGCTTTGGCTACAGGTGCGACTGCATAGTTGAGACCGGTACCATAACTGTTATTATCGTAGATCAGCTCTGTTGCATCATCTTTCGGGTCAGCGATTCGGGTGACGAATGTGCTTGTGGTGCAGCCCCCGGTAGCGGGAATATTATCGAGCGTATAAGAGACCCTTAATTTGGGGGATGTACCAGAACCACCATCGTAGGCATCAATAAGTCGTTCACCGGAACCTTTGATAATTAAACCCATAGCGTTACCGCCGCACCATCCCGGTTTATTAACGACTAATTGTAAAAGGCTGGACAGGTCTGGCGTCTCGTAGTTTCCGTCGTCATCCCACTCGGGAATAGCATTCCAGTTGACGGATGTGTAGCTACGGTTGCGTTGGCTAATATTGTTGGTATCACCGGCAAACGGCGCTGAGTTCTCGGTATCTTCTGCGTGAATCACCAGATTTGTTGTTGATAAACTATCGCTTGCAGAGGAGACATCCAGACGTGCATCGGTGATTGTTGCCCCCTGTGGAATTTGAAGATCCGGGAAACGCAATCCAACCCAGGCGTTTTCTCCAGCCGCAGGTGTCACGAATGAATCTATGCTACGTTTTGAAAAATTCGGACCCTCCCACATTACTTCCAAACCGGCGCCACCGGTTTTTTCAAAGTAGGTAACAATAATCGGGTATTCACCAGGCTGGAGCGTAATCTTTCCACTACGTTCTCGCATACCGTGCAAGTCGTCGTTGTCGACGATCATCTGGTCATTAATAAACAGTTGACTGCCATCATCTGAGCGAGTGTAGAATGTGTACTCGCCAGCAGTAGTAATTTCCAGCGTGGCTTGTTGTCTGAAACCGAAATGGTTATTCGCGGTTGCGGGATCTATGCTGAAGTTGTCTATTGTGCCTGTCTCAACCGGGGTCAATGTGTTGAAGTCGGGCAGTTTGTTCCAGTTACCTTCGAAGTATTCATAGCTAACAGGTTTCGTTGAAGCGGCCACTCGCGTGGTTAGAGCAATGGTCGATTCTGAAATGTTGACGTCTCCGTTAGCGAGTTCAGCGGCGTCATCCTCACTGGCCCGGCTGCGTGACTGGGCTGTGAATGTAGAATCATCGCTGCATGGCACCCCGTTACACATCTGCTGATCAATATTTCTAATCGGATACGTAATACGTCCTCCACTACTAGAGTGACTAAAACGCATTAGTCCGACATTGATATTGCTGGTGTTGTTGAGGACTGTTTTTAGTGAGTCCTTCAGGCGTGCGAGGCGCGTAGTAGTACCGTTAGGGGTGCCGTCGTCACAGGAACTTGATCTGACTGAGCCATTGGCACAATCGTACCAGGACATTGAGCCGGATCCGTCGAGTATGAACAACACATTGGGTTGAATGTCTGCTGAGCTGGCTCGACTGAAGAATATTTCTGTATCATCCGCCCACAACGGATTGCCGCACAAAAGTGTCAGGATAAAAAAGTATCCGATACAGCGAAGCTTTGATATCTGTTCGAGCATGTTGGCCTCTTATGAATCGACCCGCGGCGGTCCGTGGGTCTACCGGTACATCCTTTTAGTTCCGGCTATATAGAGGTCGTTGCAGCGAAATCTTTAGTTACAATGCAAGTGTAAAGGTTGATTTTTCAGGGTTATTTCACATTACGGTCGGTGTATTGTCCCGATTTCGCGACAGGTCGAGTTATTTATGGTGCCTTGTCAGGCTCGGGTGAAGGGCGATCTGCCGTCGGGTTCGATCGCCCTAAAACGTTAATTAGTGGTTTTCTAGCCTCACTTTATGTTACGGCCGGATTTGCTAGAAATTTGGGTACTCAGACCAGTAAACCCACTCAGTCAGAGTGCGTCCGTCGTGTTCCATAGCCTTGTTTGCGCCTGAGAAGTCACAATTTGTACTTCATGGTAGATTCCTCGCTATCTGTTTCTTTGGTTTGAATAATCAGGGTTTCGGTGCAGGCTTGCTGTACATGTAGCTATTTAATTTATTTTTATGTATGCCTTTACAGTAGTATGCGAATTTGAACGATTGACAACCTGCTGATGTGTAGCGGAAGTTTTTAAAGGTTCGCTCTAATTGAAGTTTAGGTCGTGACGCGAATTTCCTTATTTTTTTCTAATTTCTTCATGCAAGTTGGTAACGATGTACAGAGTCAGGTGATGGGGGTTGTGGCGGGTTCAATATGTAATTGCTGATCGTTATAGGGGTGGCTGCGGGCAACCTCCTCATTGAGTTCAATGCCAAGTCCGGGGGTGGTTGGCGGAATGACGTAACCATCCTGCCAGTTGATCGGGCCTTGCAGCAGGTCGCGATGAAATCCGGTCCATGTTTCAATACTTTCCAGGATCAAAAAGTTCGGGGTACAGGCGGCAAGCTGAATATTGGCTGCGGCTTCTACCGGTCCACAATACAAATGCGGTGCTAACTGTGCGTAGTGAGTTTCAGCCATGCTGGCAATCTTCTTACCTTCGAGCAAACCACCGACCCGGCCGAGCGCCGGTTGCAGAATAGCTGCAGCACCACACTGCAAAACTCTGGCGAATTCATACTTGGTAGTGAGTCTTTCACCGGTGGCAACCGGGATGGAAGTCTGCTGTGCAACGCGTGCCATCTGCTCTGGCATTTCGGGTGGCACAGGTTCTTCGAACCATAGCGGATCGCTGGCTTCCAGAGCCTTTGCCATTCGGATTGCACCAGCCGGGGTGAACTGACCATGCGTGCCGAACAGCAGGTCTGCCTTGTTGCCAACGGCTGCTCGAATAGTTTCGACGAATTTTTGTGAGCGTTGAATCGATTCCAGTTCCGGCTGGTGCGGGTCATAGGTGGTGTAAGCGCCGGCCGGATCGAACTTCACGGCAGTGAAGCCCTGTGATACATAATGGACGGCACGTTCGGCAGCAACCTGCGGGTCTGAGTACACCGGGTCTGCGCTATTGGCATCACCGTCGTCGGCCGGGTACAGATAGGTATAGGACCGCAATTTCTCATGTACTTTCCCGCCAAGCAGTTCGTAGACGGGCTTATCCAGCGCTTTACCGTTGATATCCCACAGCGCCATTTCAAGCCCGCTTAATACACCGACTAATGTGATGTCCGGCCTTGATGAATAACCACGGGCATACACGTTTCGCCAAAGCGTTTCAATACGAAATGGATCGGTACCTTCTATGTGGGAGGTGAAAATGTCATCAATCATGTGTTTGATGACGTGCGGCGAAAAGGTTGCGTTATACACTTCACCGATACCGGTAATGCCGGTATCAGTGGTCAGCTTTACAAAAATGAAATACCTGCCACCTTTGTGTGGGGGAGGGTTGCCAACAACAAAGGTAGTGAGGTCAGTGATTTTCATTTTCAGTATTTCATCAGCAAATTATCAGGAGTGACGGTCGCGAATAACAGCGAAGTCTTTTGCAAGATCTTCCGCCTGTTGTGGTGGAGTGAAAATCGCATGTACCGCTGCATTCGGATCGATCAGTATGATAGACGAAGAGTGATCAACGAGGTAGTTCGGGTCACTTTTATCATCGGGGACAGAGTAAATAGCGCTGACCTGATTGGCAAATGACTTCAGCTTGGCGGGTTCACCGGTTGCGCCGACAAAACTGTCGTTAAAGTGCGCGACATATGAATTGAGCCTTTCCGGTGTGTCGCGATGCGGATCAATTGACACCAGCATCATGGCAACGTCATCCCTCAGCTGATCGCCATCGGCAAGCTTCTTATAGAGCTGATCAAGAATGGTCAGAGTCATTGGGCAGGCATCGGGACAAAATGTGTAACCCACGTAGATAAAAGTCCATTTGTCTTTAAACAGATCTTCATTGAATGGCTGGCTGTTTTGATCAATAAGTTCAATATCTGCCAGTTGTTTTGGAGACGGAAACGCAAAACCGGATATCTCCATTTGCGTTGTCGTGTTTTGTTGGCGCGCAAACCAAAGCCCTGCGGTCAGAGCAATCGCGGCCAGCATAATTGGTAGTATTTTATTCATGGTATTTGTCGGTAATTATTGTTGAAATCCGGGAGTACAGTGATCGCTACTGTGCATGTTTTTTGGTTAGCCGGTGTGCGTATAGGGTAATGCTTTAACATCTTCACAAAGGCCAGTTCGGGGTTTTCAGCCGGGTTCGCTCGAATCATTCCCGTTCCTTTTTTGATTGCTGTATCTATATACGATTAATGAGGGGGGATTTGATTGCAATGGATGAAATATTTTCTCTGGTCGGGGTAAAGTTTACCGGTAATACAGCCAGAAAATCAGATCAGATCTTACCGTATGGTTGTCAGCCGGTGGCAGGAACGGAGGCGGCTGGTCGCTGTAGCACAATGATACAAAGGGCCACAATAATAAGAAACGGCACCACGCACAGGTTAACAGTTGTCCAGCCAAAGTGATGATGGATGGTGCCGGACGACAACGCCGTGACTGACACTGTGCTAAACACGATAAAATCGTTAAGCGCCTGGGTACGTGATTTTTCTGCTGGCTGGTAACTGTCCGTCAACAGAGTTGTGCCACCGACAAACAGGAAGTTCCAGCCAATCCCGAGCAGGATCAGTGCGAGCCAGAAATGCCAGATTGTCTGGCCGAGTAAGTTGGTGATGACACACAACCCGCACATGACAGCGCCACTCAGCAGTATGTTGCGAATACCAAGTTTTCTGATTAGATGGCCCGTCACAAAGGAAGGGGCAAACATCGCGACTACGTGCCATTGAATAACAAAGGCAGTGTCTCCGAGCTGCATGTCATTGTGGTGCATAGCAAGTGGTGTGGCGGTCATTAGCAGGTTCATTACGCCATAGCCGATGGTGGCGCAAACCACAGCGACAATGAACACCGGCTGGCTCACGATGGCACGGAGCGATCGGCCGTTTGTTCGGTCTGACGCTTTGCTGTCCGGTGGTGGAAGTTGCATAAAACTGACTGTCAGCATCGAAGCCAGATACACACCGATAGCAATGATAAAGGCACCTGCGTAAATCGATACCTCCAACAGATGTTGACTCCAGTTGGCGAGGTTCGGGCCTATAAAAGCCGCCACGACACCCCCTGCCATCACCCACGATATCGCGACGCTTTTTTTGTCTTCCGGGACAATTTCGGGTGCGGTAAATCGATAGTAATTACCAAAAGCGCTAAACGAACCAAAGCAGAAAGTCGCTGCGCAAAACAACCAGAAAGAGTGTTGGTAGATTGCGATCAACGCCAGGCAGGCGCCCAATATGCCAATCAGGCCCGCTGCGAGAAAGCCTGCTTTGCGTCCCCACGTCCCCATTGCCAGAGAGGCTGGCACACTGGTGCACATCACCGCAATAAACTGAATGGCCAATGGCAGGGTCGCGAGGGCTTTATTGGTTGCCAGTTCGAGTCCTATCAGTGCTGAAACGGTAATCAGCAGTGAAGAACAGATAAACATGAAAGCCTGACATGCAGTCAGTAAATAGAGGGTAGCGGGCAATGCACAGGTCTCTCATTGAAGTAGAGCTACTGTAGCGTACTCGTTGCCGTGTCGCGTTGATTATTAAACCAACTTTGCGCTGGTTTGCTGTCAGACCGATGCGACCGTATTAGTTGTTCCAGACAACAGAATTATCTTCGACTACTACCGTGCAAAAGTCTTCTGTTTCCATAGAGGTAAAGCGGACTATAGTGGCTTCCGGCTCGTACCAGTATTCTGTGACAACCAGCGGTACCCGTTCGTTTAGCTCGGGAAACTCCCGTTGCAAATCAGGGTCACCCGACTGTGCTTTGACTTCAGAGAATTTTTCTGCACAAGGGTGATTGTATTCATGCGCATCTGAAATGAAATCACCGTCGCTGTCCAGGTCGAGATAGTTTGGAATGCCGTCTCCATCAATATCCCCCGTGCCTTCATCGGCATTGCTGACGCCATCGCCATCAGTGTCTGACTGAGTGATGTCGTTCTGCATAATCGTATTGTCCGGCGCATCGTTAACGACCATCGATTCGCTGTCGCTTTCGCAGGCAGACAAAGTAACAACAACGAAGACTGAACATAAAGTATGCGAAAGGTAACGTGTTGAAATCATGTGGATCTCCAGGCCGTTGGAAACATGCCAGTGCCATCGGCCAGCGAAGGTAATACGGAAGTTACAAATCGTGGCTACAAACAGGATGGTCTATTGCAACAGACGCTGTTGCAAAGCATGTACCGGGAGACAGGGGTAGGGGGGGGGTGCTGGTTGGGAATGTGCGGTGTGTCTGCTGTATGCCGACTAGTTGGTAAAGCGAGGTGTGTTGGGGCCAAAAAACACCCGGTTCAGTTTGAACCGGGTGCACTCTTTTCGCTTAGGGTACGACTAGTTGATCTCTTCCTGTTTCTCCAGCAACAGTTTTGCAAGGAGAGCGGGATCGATCATTTCGATGTCGATGTTTTCCTGATCGTTTTCAACCAAAGATTGTTGTGATTGGTCGTGCAGGTCTAGTTCGGTCACCTTTTGTTTGCCGTCCATTAATGGACAAGCGATGAGTTGACTTGAGCCTAAAATCAGGAAACCCGTTGCGATCGTGAGTATAGATTTCAAGATCACCTCCTTTTTATGTTGCCAATGGAGTTTCTGTTCTCGCACATTTAAAGCCAGTTTGCAATCATTGAGCTGGCAAGGGAGCGCTATTGATCGGTTTCCTCGTCCGAGATTTCTACAGCAATTTCAGTAGCAACCTGGGATGTTCGGCTGGTAATTGGCAGATAGGGCGCTGTATCTTCCACATTGATGGTAGCGCGCTGGCTCATGCGGTAGATACCGTAAACGCAAACCAGGCTCATCAATACCGCTATAAAAACAAAGAATGAGGAAGATCCCACCCGGGTCATTAAAAATCCGACAACGATTGGCCCGCTCATCGCCCCAATGCCATTGATAAACAGCATGCCGGCTGAGGCTGCAGCCATTTGATCGGTGTCGAGAAAGTCATTGGTGTACGCAATCAGTAGCGAGTAAAGCGGATTAGTGGTGCCACCGACGATAAACGCAACAACTAGTAGTGAGATAAATGCACCCTTGATCATCACTGCAAACAAGCACGTCAGTGCGCAAATACCCGCAGTTAAAATAATCAGTATTCTGCGATCCATTCGATCTGAAAGCCAGCCTATCGGGTACTGCAGTACCAGTCCGCCGCAGTATATGGCAGTAACAAAGTAGGAAGTCTGTGCAATAGAAAGCCCGCGCTGGTTCGCATAGATTGCCGCCATACCAAAGAGCGCTGCAAATACACCGCCCAACATAACCATACCGAAGCAAGCGAGTGGTGAGGCAACGATCAACTCCTTTAGAGACATGGGCCGGGACAATTCAAACATCGGCGCTCTGGAAGACGATAGCAGGATGGGGGCAAATGATATTGAGACCAGTACAGTAATTAACACAAACAACTCGTAGCCACTCGGGTCTGCAATGTTGAGCAGTAACTGGCCCGAAACAATGCCTGCCATCTGTACCATCAGATACATCGATAGAGCCTGACCACGGGTTTCATTATCTGATGAGTCGTTCAGCCAGCTTTCGGCAACAATGTAAATCCCACAAAAACAAAATCCGACAATGATTCGCAAGATCATCCAGAACCATGGATCGACCCAGACCGGAAAAAGAATAAACGCTGCTGAGACTACAGAACCGAGTGCGGCGAAAACTCGAACGTGACCGACGCGTTTAAGCAGATGCGGTGTGAGCTTTGAGCTGGCAAGGAATCCGACAAAGTAGCCGGACATGACATAGCCAAGCCATTCAGGACTGATATTTTCAATAGAGCCCCTCACGCCCAGCAAGGTGCCCTGAAGTCCATTGCCTAACATAAGCAGCAGCATGCCGAGCATCAATGCCCAGGAGTTCTTGAGAACAAGAAACATAGTAAAACCTGCCTAATGCAGAAGTATTGAGTCGGTCGACTGTGGTGGGTGTTTTACAGTGTTTTTACTGTATTGGGCAATGCAGAATTTGCTTACAACTGAGATACGTTTGCTATGGCCGTGATGAGAAATCTGTTGGGTTTGTATATCGCCAACGTGCGATTGGTTGTTGTTGTAAATTTGCCTACAAAGACTGCGCCAGTTACCTCTGTCGCTTATTACAAAGGTATTTCCGAAATTGTTGATTGTGAATAGATTTCATAGCTCCTCGCGTCTGCTTGTGTCGTCATGTTGAGCCTTTATCATAGCGGCGGTAACTGGAGGCGAGATCTTAATTAATGGAATCACAAGCACTTAATTCATACATAAACTATCAGGACATTGAAGTCGCCTGGTTGCCTTCTATGCCATTGATAAACAAGCGGCGGGCACCTGCGATTGCCGGTATCGGCATATTGTATTCTGAGGAATCTGACCAGGTGTTTGATGCGTTTGAAACCGCTAATCTGGCGAGCACACTTCGCAGTTCCAGTCGCCAACAATCGGTAGCGTTGAGTAATGATCCCAATTGCCGAATCTGCTGGCTGGAAATACAGGAAGGCGGTTTAAGAAAGCAGGCGTTGCATACGCTTGTAAAAAAGATGCGTCAGGAAACCAGAGTAATACCCTTTCGTTAAGGCGCATTAAGCATGGAGTGGAGTGCTTGAACAACTCAGCGTAATTTGCCTAGAGCAGGTCAGATGGCTTATCCTTCAACCTGACGTACCCCATTGAGAGTATTGCAAACTCAATTGAGATAATTTTCTAAATTAACCTCTGGTGATGAAAATGCCACGCGGTGAGTTTGAATTATCAAAGCCGTGCCACAATATAGTTGTCGGTTGTAGATTAATCGGTACAGGGAAAGGAGACTCCGAAGTGGAACTCTAACCTGTTTATCCAGTCGAAAATCCAAGTAACAGGCAAGGTAGTCAGATTTGAGTAATCGAAAACAGGGAACCGTTAAATGGTTCAACACCGAGAAGGGATATGGATTTATCCTCAGTCCGGAAGGCGAAGATGTCTTTGTGCACTATCGTGCGATATTGGTCGATGGTTTCAAGAATCTTCGTGAAGGACAGGAAGTCAGTTACCTTCAAGTCAAAAGCGAAAAAGGCTGGCAGGCAGCGGAGGTAGAGCTGCTGGATGCGTTAGACGCTGAAGACGAGCTGGACGCTGAGGACGAATACGTTGAAGAGGGTATACCCGACGACGAATACGAAGAAGATGAAGGCGACAACATCGGTAACCGCTGACCTGCTTTTTTTGTCGTGATGTGGTGCCTGTTGCGTCAACAGATTCCTGAGTCCGTGTCAGGCTGACCAATACACGGCTCAATAGCCATAACAGAATTTTCGCTCAACAGCGTAGCTAATGGGGTGGCGAGCGTGTGCTGTGGGATATACCAGTCTTTTGTCGTTGTTCGCAAAATCATCGATCCGGTCCCCAATCAATGACTTATGCGGGCTGGTTCCAACTATCTGGCAATCAGCGGAAAAAAATCCAAATAGACGTGGACCTCACCGTAGTTCTTTCATTACCATAATGCCATGTCGAGAACAGCTGGCAGCAGCAGTACAGATTCAGGCTGGCTGGCGGTAAACGTGGATGGTGAGAATGATTATAAGAAAGCTACTGGTTGGACTGATTGCAGGGTCGGCCTTGTCCTGGCAGGCCTCTGCGAGCGCTAACAGCTGCGGCTGGCCGCAGCAGGATGCACTCGAATCAGTAGTGCGGGTCATGAGTGACGATGGCAGTCACGCCAGCGGTGTGGTTGTCGGTAACGGTACAGTACTAACTGCCGCGCACGCACTGGATGAGCAATTCCAGTCCTATGTACTGATCGATGGCCAGCGCAACCATGCCAACCTGATCCTGATAGACCGGGACAAAGATCTTGCGGTTCTGGAAGTGGATACCGGCTCAATAAGCCCGATTCAACTTGGGCATCAGAATCTCGATACCAGCGCGAAAGTCTGGGCTGTCGGGTTTCCCCGGGCTGAATCCAAAACCACTTCGTCCGGTTCTTTCAAAGTGCGTGCTGCAACTGACGGGGCGCTGCACACCACAGCACCTATCGATTCCGGGCAGTCAGGTGGCGGGCTGATCAGTTGTGAAGAGGGCAAGCACGTTCTGGCCGGTATGTTGCGCGGGTTCGCAGCCTATGTCAGCGGTGACAGCTACGTAAAAATCAAAAACCACTCGGTGTCAGTAGCATCAGCTGACATTCGCAGCTTTATCGAAGTAATCGGTAAACAGAACTAGGTAGTAAGGCGCACGGACCTGCAGCAGGTCTGTGGGATCGGTTAGTCGCTAAGCACAGTAACTGCCAGCCAGTTTCGCGCTCCACCGGCAAACTGGTCTTGAGCAGATAAAGTACAAACGCCCTCCGCCAAACCGGTGATCTTTACCGTGTTGCCGGTAACGGGTTCCATGACACAGCTTGAAGTATCGTTTGCCAGTTCCCACAGGTAATCGGTGTCTGGTGTGGGCCCCCAGCGTGTTACTGCACGAAAGGTTGCCTCCTGCTGAATTTCCATCACCTGCGGACCGGCAATAATTACCTCGGCAGTGACGTTGCTGAATTCGGCAGAGTTAAACGATTCCACTATTTTCCCCGAAGATCCGCGATTAGCATTATCGATCACAGACAGCTCGATACGATGGTTGCTGTTGCTTTCTGATCCTTCAGCGCGTCTTTTGGGAGACGCGTAATGCAGGTAATAGAAGCTGTTTGCCGTGTTTTGAACTTCCTGTGCAACGGTTTGCATCGTGGCAGACAGCTGATCAAAGTTTCGCAGCGCGAAAGTGCCGGAAGTGCCCAGAGCGGTCATCACATCAGGAGATAATTCGTTGCCTACACCGATTGTGTATACCGATTTTCCTTTTACCGCACTTAGCGCTTCCTGATAGCGATGTCGTGATGCGGTGTCTGTTCCGTCAGTGATAACGATGAGCGTACCTTGTGTGATAGTGGTGAGATCGAAGTGATCGTCCCACCGGCTGGTACCTTCGATTAACGCGCCATAGAAGTTGGTGGGTGTGATCGCCTGAGCCGGCTGAATAGAGTCAATGGCATCTGCCAGACTGTCAGCATTGGAAGAGAAGTCTTTTACCAGCGTAACGGTATCGTCGAATGTATAGAGTGCTATCTGCTGTTGAGGCAATAGATTTGAATCACCGTTGCTGTCAACAGCCAGTGGTTTAAGAGCGGCTTTTATTCTGTCCAGATCGGCAGGCAGGATACTGCTGCTGTTATCGACCATGATTACTGTTTTCAGTGAGAATGGCAGTTCTTCGTGTGCCACGATAGACAATGAGGTTTCCGTTTCGGATACTGCTTCGTTGTCTTCAAGGACCGAAAAGTCCGAAGTCTGTAACCCGGAAATTGCATTGCCGTATTGGTCGGACGCCTGAAACAACACGCTGATAATAGATGGCAGGCTGGCTTCAAAATTCAGCTTGTTCAGCAATACATAACGGCTTGGGCCTTGTGTGCCGATGGTGCTGGGAAAGTCACGGGTTGCCGAAGAATTGACATTACCGCGCTCTACCTGATCTTCTTCGGGTACACGGTCGATACCTTCACTGCTGCACCCACTGACAAGCAGTGACAGCGCGACAAGCGTACTGGCCAGCGAGTTGGTCAACATGTTTGGAAGTGGCAGGGCCGGGCAAACATTTCTTGGTAAGTTCATCATGCTGTGCAGGCTCGAATTATTCGTCTTAGACTCAAAGGCCGGCTTTCTTATACTGCAGATAGTATATATCAACGAGCATGGTTAACCTGCCAGACCGGTATTAACAAACAGATAGCCCGGCACTGTCTAACGTTACCACTGTGCAGGATCTACTCCATATTGTCCGCACACAACGGTGCTGTAATAGGTTTAGACTAAAACAATGTAACTCGCTGTTAATTCTACGCTGAGGTACGGCCATTGAGCGGCCAGAGCAAGGCGGCCAGACAAGGCGGCCAGAGCAAGCGGTTAGGCCGGGTATTAGGCCACCAGTTGATTCAGCTCGAAAATTGGCAGTAGTATCGCGAGCACGATTAACATCACCATGCCGGCCATAATCAAAATGATCAGCGGCTCAAGCAGCGCCAAAAAAACGGCCAGTATCGAGTTGAGTTCACGCTCCTGGTGGGTGGCGGCTTTTTCCAGCATTGATTCGAGTCGACCGGACGCCTCGCCACTGGCGATAAGATGCAGCATCATTGGAGGGAAGTAACGGGTTCTTTCCAGTGCTCTGCTGAGCGAACTGCCTTCGCGTACTTCACCGGCGGCCTTTTTTGCTGCAACCCGCATTGGACGATTGGTGAGTACCAGTGAAGCGATACCCAGTGCATCGAGTACTGGTACTCCGGAGGCTGCAAGAATGCTAAGCGTTCGTGCAAACTGCGAGGCGTTAGAGCCACGAATAATTTTCGATAGCAGCGGGATCTTCAGCATGAAAGCATGTACGCGCAGCTTGATTGATTCATTCTGCAGTATGCGCCGCCACAATATAAATAAAGCGACGAGCACAATAAATACAATTAGACCCCAGTCTTTTACGAACTCCGACAGCGATATCATTATGCGTGTTAACAGCGGCAGTTCCTGCCCCATGCTGTCAAACACCTGCACTACCTTGGGCACGACATAAGCGAGCAGGAAAGTCACAATACCAAATGCAATACATACCAGACCAATCGGATAGTAAAGCGCCTTACTGATAATGGCTTTAGTGGATTGTTTGTCTTCGGTGTAGTCGGCGAGTCTCTCAAGCACTGAGTCAAGATGGCCGGACTGCTCACCCGCAGCAACGGTTGCCTGAAAGATTTCAGGAAATACTTTGGGGTACTCACCCAGCGCGCTGGCAAGTGTTCTGCCCTCAAGCACTCTGCCTCTGACAGACAGAATTAATGACTTGATACGCTGTTTTTCAGTTTGTTTTGCAACCGCACCGAGTGCTTCTTCTATCGGTGTGCCGGACGAAGCAAGTGTCGCAATCTGTCGAGTAATCAGTGCCAGATCATTAGAACTGATAGCACCGCGAAACTTGGTGCTGGTTTTGGTTTTACCGGCTTTGGCACTGCCTTCAGAAACATCGAGTGGAGTGAGTTTCTGTTCTCTGAGTTGTTGACGTATCTGTCTGGCGTTATCTCCTTCGAGTACGCCTTTTTTTTCCGTGCCGGAAGGATCGACCGCAACATATTCAAACGCTGGCATTACATCTCTCTTGTGACTCTGAGTACTTCCTCGAGTGAAGTTTTTCCATCCAGCACAAGACGCATGCCATCTTGAGAGATGCCCGCATACTGGGATCTGGCGTAGGTTTCTATTTCATGTTCAGCACTGCCTTCATGAATCATGTTGCGCATGGTTTCATCGACCAGTACCACTTCATAGATACCGGTACGACCGACATAGCCGCTGTGATTGCACTGGTTGCAGCCGTGCGGCAGATAAACCGTTGCCGCCGCCTGATCAGTGATACCAAGTGTTCTGCGCTCTGCCGGTGTCGGCTCGTGCGGGGTTTTGCAATCGGTACAAAGAATTCTTACCAGCCGCTGTGCAACCAGTCCGACCAGACTGGAAGACAACAGAAAAGGCTCGACGCCCATATCTCGCAATCGGGTCACTGAGCCGATTGCCGTGTTTGTGTGGAGCGTCGATAACACCAGGTGACCGGTCAAACTCGCCTGAACGGCAATTTCGGCGGTCTCAAGGTCGCGGATTTCCCCGACCATGACGATATCCGGATCTTGTCGCAGAATAGCACGCAGGCCTCTGGCGAAGGTCAGATCGACTTTGGTATTTACCTGCGTCTGACCGATGCCGTCGAGATAATATTCAATCGGATCTTCCACCGTCAGAATAGTGCTGCGCGCGTTGTTTAAGCGGGTAAGTGCTGCATACAGACTGGTGGTTTTACCAGAGCCTGTCGGGCCGGTAACCAGAATAATGCCGTGCGGCATCTTTAGCACCGTTTCCAGGTTCTCTGCGGACTCATCGGACATGCCCAGATGCTCCAGATCGAGTCTGCCGGCCTGTTTGTCGAGGAGTCTCAGTACCACACGTTCACCGTGCCCTGAAGGCAGCGTCGACACGCGAACATCGACCGGACGACCCGCAACACGCAATGAGATCCGGCCATCCTGAGGCAGGCGTTTTTCTGCGATATCGAGCTTGGCCATTACCTTGATGCGCGATATTACCTGTGCCGCAGCCTGTTGTGGTGGCTCCAGCAGTTTGTTCATGACACCGTCTACCCGATAGCGCACGGAAAGTCGTTTCTCGAATGGTTCGATGTGAATATCAGAGGCGCCTTTGCGAATAGCCTCGGTCAGCATGGCGTTAATCAGCTTAATGACTGGCGCATCGTCCTGGGATTCCATCAAATCTTCCGGCTCGAGCGATTCTGCCATCCGTTCGAGATCCAGATCGTCGCCGAAATCGTCCATGATATTCATTGCATCGCCGGTATCGCCCTCGTAGGCGCGGGTCAGCATGAGATCAAATTCATCTTCGCTCACTGCCTGAGCATTGACCGGTCGGCCGGCAATGCGACGAGCTTCCAGCAGCGATGCGTTAGACACATTCGGCCGGTGGACCAGTGTCGGTGTGTCTTCGTTAAATCCGTCAATCAGCACGCCATGCCGTTTGGCAAAGGAATAGGGCAGGCTGGCACGACGCGGAGCGGTGACTTCCGGCTGATCTTCTATGGTGTCTATCGGTTGAGAGGCCATGAGTGTTACGTCTGCTCTTTAGCTAGTGCCGCTGGGTTAGTGCCGTGTGATTGTGTCATTGCAATCTGCAAGTACAATCAATGTGCCGTTAAAGCGCTAAATTGCAACAGATTAACTATTCTGACTCAAGCTCACTATATTCGGTTCCGTCTTCCCGTACGACCACAATCGACGTGATAGACACCTGTTCATCTATTTTGTTGCTGTAGACCGGGTCACTAGCGGCATCTCCGTCGGAGAATCCAGGTTCATCTACATACCACGGATCAACCTGATTGTTGTCAATTTGCGCTGGTGGTGCGTCGTCGCTGAGCGGGTCAAAGCGCGGGGTTTCCTGCACTTCAATATCCTGAAACAGCGGCCAGACGCGCACCGGTTTGGTATTGCCGGTCGAGACAGCGCTAATTTCCACTAACGTTCTGTCATGGTCCGCATCGATGGCCGCCTGAATGGTACGGCCAATCGGTTTGATGCTTTTGCCAAGGATCACTGCAGATCCGTCGCCGGCATTAATTGCATTTTTTAACAGATCGCCTTTCGCGTTATCCGCTGCCGGGTCGCTTTCTCCTGAGACAAGGCTTGGATCTATGGACTCCTGAGGGGCTGTTTCGGCGCTAAATGCCTCTACCGGTTTCGGTGGAAAAGTCTGCAATGGAATAACGTCGGCGGTGACGGTTGTCTCCGGCAGCTTTCCGGTGACTTCTTCTTTGGTTAGGTCGACAACGTTGTCGTCAGCCAGTTTGTCGATCACCTTGGCTAAACGTTCAGCGTCAGTCAGTGGTGGAAGCTCAGGTGGAAGCTCCGGGATACTTTCTGCGATCGGAAGATCCGCATTATCTTCAGCCAGATTTGCCGCTTCAGCGTCCATCGCTTGTGCAAGTTTGCTGGCAGCCGAATCCTGTTTCTCGAAGCTTGTAAGCGGGCTGTCGATTTCCTGCCCTTCAAAAAACAGCTTCAGCTCGGGCAGTGACGGCTTTTCTTTTTGCAGTGCGCGATCTTTTTCCTGACGGTAAATCGTTTGTTGTGAACGCAGGAAATTATATTTTGAGTTGCTGTACTGGCTGGCTGTCTCGCTATCTCGCATAATCACCGGGTGTAGAAAAATCAACAGATTCTGCTTTGATTTCTGAGTGCTGCGATAGCGGAACAGATTGCCAAGTATCGGAATATCGCCAAGCAACGGCACCTTTTCTTCGACGTCAGTAATCTTGTCGTCAATCAGCCCGCCAAGTACCAGGGTTTGCCCGTCTTCGACCAGCACCGTCGTTTTGATCGAGCGCTTGCTGGTTACAATGTCAGCAGCGCCGGTCAGTGATGTGGTGTTAACATCTGAAACTTCCTGTTCCAGCACCATCTTGATCGTGTTGCCCTCGTTAATCTGGGGCTTCACCTTAAGCGTCAGACCAATATCCTGGCGCTCGATGGTTTGGAAAGGATTGTCATTGTTTGCAGAGAGCTGTTGTCCGGTCACAAAAGGCACGTTAGAGCCAACAACAATTTCTGCCTCTTCATTGTCCAGCGTCATCAGACTGGGTGTCGACAGAATGTTGTTGTCAGCGTCAGATGCAATGGCACGTACCAGAAAACCAAAATCGATTTCACCGCTGCCAAATCGACCCAGCGCCAGAGATATTCCTGAACCAAGTGATGAAGGCAAAGAGCCACCTTGTGCAGCAGCTGCAATCCCAAGTGCACCTTCAGTGGCGCCACCCAGGTTGGAGTAACCAACCGGAACATCCTTGCCCGAGCCATCAATTAAAAAGTTAATGCCAAATTCACGGGTGTTGTCTTCACTGATTTCGGCGATTACGGCTTCCACCAATACCTGTGCACGTCTGATATCCAGTTGTCTGATAACCGCGAGAATGTTCTGCATTTCATCTGCCGGAGCAGTGATAATCAGTGAATTGGTGTTAGCGTCCGCCTGAATATCGACGTTGGATGTGCCCAGGTCAGTAGAGCTTCTGGCGCGCACTGCATTTTGTGCAGCCAGGTTTTGTGCAGCCAGGTTTTGTGCAGCAACTGCAGCCGCGGCGGCATTAGGATTCTGCTGAGCGTTGACCTGTTGGGCAGGAGTAGTCACGGTTGGCTGTGGAGTCGTCACACCACCAAGGGAATCTGCGGTGGTTGCGCCAACCTTGGCCTGTCCCTGAGAAACGCCCTGTAGTATCGACACCATGTCTTCAGCGTTGGCGTACTTCAGATACACCACGCGAGTATTGCCACCGGATTCAATTGGTGTGTCCAGGTGTGCAATCAGTCCACGGATGCGCACTCTCGCTGCACGATCACCACTGATCAGCACGCTGTTGGTTCGTTCATCGGCCACCAGCTGTACTGCACCCGGGCCCTGAGCCCCGCCAAGGTTATTGCGTTGCAGTGAAGTGAGGGTGCCGACAATTTCAGAGGCGGCGGCGTGGTTGAGCCTGACGACTTCAATTTCTTCGTTGTCCGGTACATCAATGCGATCAATGATCGCCGTCAATCGCTGAATGTTCGACGATCGATCAGTAATAATTAGAGAGTTGGTGGCAGCATAGGCAGCCAAATGCCCTTGCTGAGGCACCATAGGACGTAAAATGGGCACCAGCTGTGCCGCTGGCACGTTAATGACCTTAACCACCTGAGTTACCAGTTGGTCACTGGAATCTTCGTCGTCGCCGAGAATCGGCACCGGACCCTGCTTGGCAGTGACATCCGGAACAATTTTGATCAGGTCACCAGCAGGGACCGCTGAATAGCCATGAACCTGTAGTACCGACAAAAATACTTCGTACAGTCCGTCTGCACTTACCGGATCAGTCGAGATTACGGTAACTTTTGCCTTGACGCGTGGGTCTACGACAAAGTTTCGCCCGGTCTGTTTGGAGACCGTGGCAATCAGCGACTGAATATCGGTATTCTTCAGATTGAGGGTAAAGGTGTTATCAGGCCCGACATCTTGTGCATACGCGTTGTTGCACATTAGGTACAGTGCGGTAGAAACACCGGTCGCAGTCTTTTTCCAACGAAAATTATTATTATATTTCAACGTCTTACTCGTTAGTTAGCGCTGTTTTTAAGGGGGCATTGTCTCTTGTTATCAGTATATTAACGCATGAGATTAACCAAGTTGTAAAGGTTTTAATGCACTCATTCGAGTGGGATACTGATCGGAAGCTCCACGCCATCGCGCAGTATAGTTAAATCAACCGAAGTGGCTTTGACCAGCTTTCTGAGCGCGCGAATGCCGTTTTTCTGATTGGCCAGTGCAATCCCGTTGACCCGTGTGACAACGTCTCCGGGTAGAATCCCGTTGGTTTCGAGCAGCCCGCCGCTTTGCTTTGGTGTCAGGCGGTAACCGAGTATTCGCCCGTTTTCGCGATAGGGGACGGCGCTAACCAGCTTATTCAGCATGGCAGGGTTTCTGGCCAGTGTGTCGCGGATTTCTTTGGGTGATTCAGGCAACTCGATTGGCGCACCGTTTTGAACCCCGGCAGTCTGATTCTGGACCGAGGCACCCGGCAGATTTTCAAGTCCGGCAGTACTGCCGCTGGAGGCGACTTGCTCAGGCAGTTTGACGATTTCCCGCTTGCCACCGTTATCAATCACTATTTCAGTAGGCAGTACTTCCAGCAGACGTGCATTACCGGTAATAGTGTCACCAATCCGGAAAACTTCCTCGGGCTTGCCGTTGGCGCTGACTATAGCGATAGCCCGGTCCATCGGTTGTGCCGAGTAAACGCCGATCAGCGACAGATTAAGCCGGGTTACCTGCGCCACGGGTGTTTTGTCGATGACCGGCTTTGGTTTGCTGCCGGCCAGACCGAAAATATGCTGTTGTGCTGCGTCCCGGGAGATTTCCTCAATCGAAGGGCTGCCGACCGCCTCGATAATTGCCTCTGGTGGCACGTCGATGCTTGCCATGACCGGGCGTTCGTCGACTGGCACGTAACGAAGCGCAATGATCGCCGCGACGTAGCCAATCAGAATGATAAGCGCCCGGCTTACCCAAGCTGCTAATTTCGCCATTACCTTTTTCTCGTACTAATCAGTTGCCAGTGTGTTCAGGGGTAAACACAAACATATGACAACCATCATAGTGATTCGATCACTCGATTTCACTAGGCAGGGGTTGTAAGGCCGGTTTTACAGGCGGTATTGCGGGTGACGGGATGGATAGAACGGCTTGTGGAGGGAAAAACAACAATTGTAGTCGGGCAAAAATGCTGCCCGACCACAGAACACGGTCTGTATTAGACCATTTCTTTCAGTGACTTCAGTGGCGCAATTTTGACCACTTTGCGTGCCGGCTTGGCTTTGAACATCATTTCCTCGCCAGTGAAAGGGTTGATGCCCTTGCGTGCTTTGACTGCAGGCTTCTTGTTGACCTTGATTTTCATCAGGCCTGGCAGGTTGAAATAACCCGGACCGCGTGAGCCGATGTTTTTGCTGATCAGTGTGGTCAGTGACTCAAGTACCGCTGCTACTTCTTTTTTGCTCAGCTCGGTGTCATCAGAAATGTGGCTAAGGATCTCTGATTTGGTTGGTGGCTTTTTACCGGAGGCAGCCGCTTTTTTAGAAGCTTTTTTCTTTTTACCCATTACCTTCTTTTTGGCAACGACTTTTTTCTTCTTACCCATTACCTTCTTTTTTTTAGCGGACGCTTTTTTCTTCGCCATTGTGTAGACACCTGTAGTTGATTAGCGTGAAATCATTGAACTTGAAAATGCTGATTGGCGGTACTTTGCTTCGGGTTTATCTGCAGTTTAATTTCTTACGGAAAAACACGTTTCGAACAGCACTACCGCTTGCCAGGATCTTTACCGTTTTCTGATTGACTGATAATAATAGTTAGCGCTTGAGCGCGTGGCGATGATACAGCATCTTTGGCAGATTCCAACACCGTCATGTGCTTTTTTACGGTTAAAATAGGGTTTTTTTGCCTGGAGGGCGTTATTTGCCTATAAATACAGCGTTTTTGTAATGTTATGAACGCTGTTATTGAGCAGAAATTTCGAACAGCGCAGTTTCACTGAACAAGTTGGGAAGACATAAAGCGGGGATGTTTCTGCGGTGATTGTCGTTGACTGCGGCGCGTCGTTCTATCTTTATTTGCAGTGTTTTACACAGATTTTCGAAATCTTTGAGTGTGCACAGGTGAGTATTCGGTGTGTCGTGCCATTGAAAGGGCAGCGACTCGGTGATCGGCATTTTGCCTTTAAACGCGATATGTGCGCGTGCCCGCCAGTAGCCCATATTCGGAAATGAGACTATCCCTCGAACTCCAACCCGAACCATCTCTTCCAGTACCAGTGCCGGATTATTCAGCGTTTGAATTGAGTGAGTGGTTAATACGTAGTCAAAGGTTTTATCGGCAAAAACAGACAATCCGAGTTCGATATCGCGGTGAATTACATTTAACCCTCTGCGAAGGCAGGTGTTGATGTCGGCGGGTGATATTTCCATGCCGTATCCGCTGGTGTTTTTTCTATCCCGCAGCGTGGTCATTAACGTACCGTCGCCACACGCCAGATCCAGTATCCGGCTGTCCGGAGCTACCCAGTCCTGAATGATTCGCAGGTCCTGTCGCAGTTCTGTAGGGATTTGATCGTTGGTGGTCATCGCAGCGTTATATGGTTTAACCAGCTTTTAATGCTCATGACATAATCTTCTATCGGTAGCAGAAAAGAGTCGTGGCCCTGATTGGCTTCAATAATCGCCGAGCTCACATTGCAGTTTGCGAGCATCATTGCGTCGACAATTTCTTCGGATCTCTGTGTTGAGAAGCGCCAGTCTGAAGTAAACGAAATGACCATCGCTTTTGCTTTAATCCGCTGGAAAGCGGCGACCAGATCGTTATCGTAGTCTGCTGCCGGGTCGAAGTAATCCAGTGCTTTTGTCATTAGCAAATAAGTATTGGCATCAAACCGGTTGACGAAACTCGCACCCTGATAGCGCAGATAGCTCTCTACCTGAAACTCCACACCATAGTTGAAGTTGAGCTTGTCACTGCGTAGCTCCCGCCCGAATTTCTCACTCATAGCGTCTTCTGAAAGGTACGTGATGTGGCCGAGCATTCGCGCCAGCATCAAGCCTCTTTCCGGAACTTTGTTATGCCGGTAGTAGCGGCCTTCATAAAAGTGCGGGTCAGTGCGAATTGCCTGACGTGCGACTTCATTGAACGCGGTGTTTTGTGCGGTTAATTTTGCTGCAGATGCCACCAGCAGGATGTGGTCGACCAGATCAGGGAAATCAATTGCCCACTGCATCGCCTGCATTGCGCCAAGACTGCCGCCCGCCACTGCAGCCCAATGGCTAATGCCCAGATGTTCCATTAACATCTTCTGGCTTTGCACCCAATCCTTGCAGGTAACCATTGGAAAGTCAGGTCCGAACGGCTCACCGGTTGCGGGATTGATGGTCATGGGGCCGGAGCTGCCGCGACACCCGCCAAGGTTATTGGAGCTGACAATAAAATAGCGATCCGAGTCTATGGCTTTGCCGGGCCCGATACAGCTATCCCACCAGCCGAATTTTTTATCGTCCTGTTGATGCTTGCCGGCGGCGTGATGGTCCCCGGACAGAGCGTGGCACACCAGAATGGCATTGCTGCGATCTGCGTTTAGCGCTCCGTATGTCTCATAAACCAGCTCGTGGTGAGGCAGTGTCTGCCCGCACTGCAGCAACAGCGGCGAATTCAGTACGGCTGTTTGCGGAGTGACGATTCCAATGGATTGATCGTCGTTGCTGTCAGACATAGAGCGTCGTCATAGGAAATCTTTGGCGTGTACTCAGACTAGTTTGTACGATTCGGGCACACCGCGCTACCACTCTAACGACTATTGAACTCGAATGTGCTGTGGTTACACGTTCAGTACGATTCGGATAAATTGAATGCCGATTAACGCCACCAGTGGCGACAGATCAAATCCGCCCATCGGCGGTACCACTTTCTGGATCGGTGTGAGGATTGGGGAGGTAATGCTTCGCAACAGGCTTGAGATCGGACTGCCACCGGGTGCTACCCAGCTCAATATCACCATGGCCAGAATTGAAAAGAAAAATACATCGAACACTACACCGATCAAACCGACTTCACGGGAAGCGCCAAAAATTGCCGCAACAATACTGCCGCCGATGCTGATCCCAAGTCCGCCAATAGATTGAAGCAGAATAAATTTAATGAGCAACACCAGAAAACATAGCACCACTGCGGCAATATCATAGCCGCCTAAGCTTGGAATAAAGCGTCTGAGTGGTTTGAGTAACGGATCGGTCGCCTTCACAACAAACTGCGACACCGGGTTGTAGTAGTCCGCACGAGTAAGCTGCATTAAAAATCGCAGCATGACAACAAAAGCGTACAGATCGAAAATTGTCGAGATCAGGAAATTAAATCCTGCGCCTGCATTACCCATTATCTGCTCCCAGTTCTTTACCGAGTTCCTGTGCCCGGTTTTCGGCCGCCAACATTGCCCTGTTAACTATTGCGTTGAAATCGTCTGAAGCGAAACTGTTAATCGCGGCCTCTGTTGTGCCCGCTGGTGACGTGACGTTGCGGCGCAGCTGCGCCGGTGAAGTGTCACCTTCATGGGCCATGCGTGCCGCCCCCAGGGCAGTTTGAATCGCAAACTGCGTGGCGATTGATTCGGATATGCCCATTTTTTCTGCGCTGTTGATCATTGATTCAATTAACTGAAAAAAATATGCCGGACCTGAACCTGAAAGTGCGGTAATAGCGTCAAGCTGTGTCTCGGTATCCAGCCAGGCGCTAATACCCGCTGCCGCAAGAATGACTTCAGTCTGCTGTTTTTGACCGGGTTGAACGGCTTCGTTGGCGTACAGGCCGGTCGCGCCACAACCAAGCAGCGCAGGGGTATTTGGCATGCAGCGCACCACGGCGGTGTCTGCCTGGCCGCTCCATCTGACAATATCTGAAAGTAATACCCCGGCTGCCACCGATATGACCAGCTTGCCGCTAAACTGTCCGCTCAGGCCGCTGACAACGTTACGCATCTGTTGCGGTTTAATCGCAAGCACCACCACATCGGCGTCACTGATCGCAGCATCGTTATCGCTACCGGTGTTAATGCCGAAATCTGCGGTCAGCTGCTGCAGTGTTTCGGTCATTGGATCCGACGCGGTGATATCACCCGGCTTGGTGCCGGCTTCTATCAGTCCGCCGATCAGGCTGCGGGCCATGTTGCCGCCGCCGATAAAAGTTATCTTCATCAGATCTGGAATCCGTTGTCAGCCGGTGTTGAGCTTGTGCGTTCGGTGTTGTTTTGGAAAAACGCTGCAAATTAAAGGCTAAGCTGCCTTGATCGCATTAGATTTTTCTTCAATTGCTTTGAGCATTCGCTCGAATGCAGTGGCAAAAGACTCAATGCCGTCTGCTTCCAGTTTGTCAGTAATAGCGCTCAGGTTAATGCCTAGTGCGGCTACCTGATCGAGTTGCGACTGTGACTGCGCCACCGGTGATTGCAGGCGGTTTTCTACTACACCGTGATCGCGGAAGGCATCCATGGTTTTAGGGGGGACGGTATTCACGGTGTCCGGTCCCATCAACTCTTCGACATAGTAGACATCACTGTAATCAGGGTTTTTTGTTGCGGTACTCGCCCATAGCAGGCGTTGCGGCATGGCACCGCTGGCCGCCAGCTTTTCAAATTGCGGGCTGTTGAAAATATTCTGGTAATGACCGTATGCCACCTTTGCATTGGCAATAGCTATATTGCCCAGCAGATCTTTGGTTGCATTCTTGTCGGCATGACCGGACAGCGCTTCGTCAACGGCAACATCGACCCGGCTCACGAAAAAGCTCGCTACCGATGCCACTTTGCTAATGTCCTGGCCGTTTTGCAGGCGCGTGGAAAGACCATTGATGTAGGCCTGAACAATCTCTTTGTAACGCTCAACTGAAAACAGCAGCGTTACATTCACGCTAATGCCATCGGCGGTTAACGTTTCAAAGGCTTCAACGCCGGCTTTAGTGCCCGGTACCTTGATCATCACATTCGGCTTGTTTATCGCCGCGTGCAGTTCTCTGGCTTCGGTCACTGTGGCGGCGGCGTCATGCGCCAGTGTCGGAGATACCTCAAGACTCACCATACCGTCGTCACCGCGACTCGACTGATAGGTGGCAAGAAAGGTGTCTGCGGCATCGCTAATGTCTTTTATTGCCAGCGCCTTGAATATTTCGGTTGTCGATGCGCCCGGTGTGGCTGCCAGCACTTGGCGAATCTGCTCGTCGTATTCATCGGTGTTGGCAATAGCGTTTTCAAAGATCGACGGGTTTGAAGTGATGCCTTTTATCTGGTCGTCCGAGATAAGGCTGTCGAGATCCCCGTTCGAAATCATGCTGCGCTGGATGTAATCGAGCCACAGGCTCTGGCCGGCGGCTCCGGCGGCGACCAACGGATTGCTGGATGACATGAAAAACGCTCCTGTTATCAGAATGTGCAGATGATACGGATAAAGTGTAGAAGGTGGTACCGATGTTAATCGGGCTACAAAGGGGTATATCTGTGTTGCCGTCTGTAAATTCAAACCCAGGCGGGTAATCCCGGCTGTTGGTCGTGGCTTTGTAATGGGCAATTATGGCCTTTCTAATCTCGACTGCCGAATATTGCCGTACCAATTCTGACCATGGTGGCGCCTTCGGCAATGGCAGCTTCCATATCCCCGGACATCCCCATAGACAACGTGTCTACCTGCGGATAACGGGCCTGCAGCGATCGATACAGTGTGGCCAGCTGTGCAAATGCAGCGCGCTGTGCTGCTAAATCTGTCTGCGGTGCGGGTATTGCCATAATCCCGCGCAATATAATTTCAGGCTTACCGTCAGTCTGGGCGGCGAGTTCCATTAACTGTTCAGGTGAGCATCCGGACTTGCTGTCTTCGGCATCAATATTAACCTGCAAACAGATGTTCAGCGGCGGCAGATGGTCGGGCCGGTGTTGCGCCAGTCGCTGCAGTATCTTTGCCCGCTCGACACCTTGTACCCAGTCGTAGTGGGTCGCGATCAGCCGGGTTTTGTTGGACTGGATATGACCAATGTAGTGCCAGTCGATAGATTCATTCGCAATGGCGGTAATCTTCTCTACTCCCTCATCGGCATAATTTTCGCCAAAACAGGTTTGTCCTGCGTCGATTGCCTGGCGAATATCTTCGACGGGTTTTTTCTTGCTGACTGCCAGTAGCGTTACGTCGCCGGCTGTGCGCTGGTGCGCGTCTTCGAGCCGGTGAATATCTGCTCTGATCTGTTCAAGGTTGTCGCTGATCATACTTTTGCGTGTGTTGTGACCTGGTCGCTATGCAGGTAACACAGCGTTTAGCCGGTAATTAATTAATTTCAGATCTCGGTCGTTAGCCTCTAGAGGCACCGCCGCAGCAAAGCGGCGCTAATAACTTTATTTTACACCGGGATTGCTAATGGATATCTCACAGCTTTTAACCTTCAGCGTGAAAAACGGAGCTTCCGATCTGCACTTATCGGCAGAGCTGCCGCCCATGATTCGGGTAGATGGTGACATACGTCGCGTAAACGTGCCAGAACTCGATGCCGGGCTGGTGCAGTCGATGGTCTACGACGTCATGAACGACAAGCAGCGCAAAGAGTTTGAAGAGAAGCTTGAAGTGGATTTCTCATTCGAACTGCCGGAAGTGGCGCGCTTTCGTGTCAACGCATTTAACCATGCTCGCGGCTGTGGTGCGGTATTCAGAACCATTCCCAGTGAAGTGCTGACGCTTGAGCAGATTGGTGCACCTCCGATATTTCAGGATATATCCGAGTACCCGCGCGGGATTGTGCTGGTGACCGGTCCAACCGGCTCCGGTAAGTCGACCACGCTTGCAGCGATGATGGACTACAAGAACGAAACCGAACTCGGTCATATTCTGACCATTGAAGACCCGATCGAATTTGTTCATCAAAGCAAAAAATGTCTGGTTAACCAGCGCGAAGTGCATCGTGATACCCACGGCTTTAACGAAGCACTTCGTTCGGCGTTGCGTGAAGATCCCGATACCATTCTGGTTGGTGAGATGCGAGACCAGGAAACCATCAGTCTTGCATTAACTGCTGCAGAAACCGGTCACCTGGTTTTCGGTACGTTGCACACCAGTTCAGCTGCCAAGACTATCGACAGAATCATTGATGTATTTCCGGCGGGTGAAAAACCCATGGTGCGATCAATGTTGTCAGAATCACTGCGTGCAGTCATCTCGCAAACCCTGCTGAAAAAGGTCGGTGGCGGTCGTGTTGCAGCACATGAAATTATGATGGGAACCCCTGCGATCAGAAACCTGATTCGTGAAGACAAGGTAGCGCAGATGTATTCTGCTATTCAGACCGGGCAGGCTGCAGGTATGCAGACGCTTGATCAGAACCTGAAAGAACTTCTGGCAAAGGGAAAAGTAACGCTCGAAGATGCGCGTCGCAAAGCTGCCAACCCAGACACGCTTAAGTAGTCACTATAAATCGCAACCAACATTTGAGATATATCAGTGGAAAATGATTCGGCAAAAAAGTACCTCTACGGCTTGCTCTCCAAGATGCAGGAAGAGGGTGGTTCAGATTTGTTTATTACCGCCGGCGCACCGCCAAGCATGCGGCTGCACGGCAAAATAACGCCAATCACCGATAAAAACCTCACGCCTCAGCAAACGATGGCGTTGGCAAGCTCGGTGATGGAAGATAAGGAACAAACCGAGTTTCAATCGACGCGGGAGTGTAACTTTGCCATCAGCGTACCTGATGTTGCACGATTTCGTGTGAACGCTTTTGTACAGCGCGGCAGTGCCGGCATGGTCATTCGAATCATTGGCTTTGAAGTGCCGTCACTGGAAAAACTCAATCTGCCTGAAGTGCTGAAAGAGGTTGCCATGACCACTCGTGGTCTGGTGATTTTTGTCGGTGGTACCGGTTCCGGTAAATCAACCAGCCTGGCAGCGCTTATTGATTATAGAAATACCAACAGCAAAGGCCACATTATTACGATTGAGGATCCGGTTGAATTTGTGCACAAGCACAAGGGTTGTCTGGTCACGCAACGGGAAGTGGGTACTGATACCGAGAGTTTTGAAGTCGCATTAAAAAATACGCTGCGACAGGCACCGGATGTGATCCTGATCGGTGAGATCCGTGATGAGCATACGATGGAACACGCCATCGCCTTTGCCGAAACCGGTCACCTTTGTCTGGCAACGCTGCATGCTAATAACACCAATCAGGCGATGGACCGGATCATTAACTTCTTTCCGGAAGAGCGTCGCAATCAGTTGTTACTTGATCTGTCGCTTAACCTGAAAGCGGTTATCTCACAACGACTGCTGGCCACGCCGAGTGGTGATGGCAGACGAGCTGCTGTAGAAATTCTGCTTAACTCTCCTCTGATGGGTGAGTTAATTAAGAAGGGTGAAATTCACGAGATGAAAGAGCTTGTGAAAAAATCTCGCGAGCAAGGCATGATCACGTTTGACGAGGCGATCTTTGAGCTGATTAAGTCCGGGCAGGTTACCATGGAAGAAGGTATGCGAAATGCAGACTCTGTGAATGATCTCAGACTACGGGTTAAGCTTGACGAGTCAGGTGCGGGTCTTGCCGATGAAGAAGACAGTTCCGGCCTTGAGTTGAAAGACGCAGACGACGATTCGTACAAGCTCGCTTCCTAAATAAAACTGGAATTCAGGTGTTCGTACAAAGGCCGTCAGATTGACGGCCTTTTGCATTTTGCGACATCACATTTCACTGGCTATCGAGTTTCAACGCAGTGCCATTCACAAACACCATCTCTGGTCTGGCTTGAAACGCCCAGCCCTGGTATGGGCTGTTTTTCCCCTGACTTTTCATTGTCTTCAGGGAAAACTCCCAGTCAACATCATCATCCACCAGGCAAAGGTCCGCTGGCAGGCCTTGCTCAAGCTTGCCTTGTGCAAGTCCGAAGCAGTTTGCCGGACCGCTGGTTGC